>NZ_CP044067.1:2927500-3096601 GCF_008693385.1 Cupriavidus pauculus | reverse complement strand
CCGGCCGCGACCGATGCCACCTTAAGCTGGCCCGAGATAAAGCTCGAGCCGACAGAGATGGCGCCCGCGATGAGGTTGCCCACGCCCGGGATGATCTTGACCACCGCGCTGACGATCTGACCAACGATCTCGACGATCTTGGAGAACACCTTGAGCACGCCCTGCAGGAACTTCATGAAGCCGCCGCCCTTGGACTTCTTCTCCTCGGGCTGATCCTGGATGCCGGCCTGCATCGCATAGGTCGCGGCCTGGGCTTCCGGCGTGGTGGGCTCGTGCGAGGGCGGGATCTCGGGAGGCGGCTGGTCCTTGGTCTTGAGCCTGCCGACGAACTTGTCGAGGTCATCGCCGCTGATCTTGCCGTCATCGGCCGCATGGAGCGGGTCGCCCGAGTGGCCGCGCTTGCCGTTGTCGAGCATGCCGAACAGCAGCGGATCGTTGAGCAGCTGATTGGCGGCCTTCTTGACGGCCTCGCTCGCGTTCGGATCGTTCGCGATCTTCTGCAGCTTCTCGCGGTTCATCGTTCCGTCGCCGAAGAACGTGCTGCGATTGTCCTGCAGCGTCTTGATGGTCTCGCGTTCGTCGGGGTTCAGGTTGATGTCCTGCGCGATGGCATCGCACAGATGGCCGCGCGAGATCGAGCCGTTGGGCGCGACCTGCGACCAGGCATCCGGATGCTGGAGCATGTACTGCGCGGCCGCGATGACCTGCGGCGGCATCTTGCCCATGTTGCCCGTGCCGTTGACGATGTCCTCGAGCGTCTCGCGCGAGATGTGCTTCGGCAAATAGTCCGAGTAGCGATACAGCTCGCGCATCGCGTCGTTGCCCGTCATCGGACGCGGTTTCGGATTTTCCTCGGTCTCGTCGGACGGGATGTAGTTGTCGACGAAGATCGCCGCCTGCTGCTGGTTGAACTCGCGGATCTCGCCGCGGCGCTCCGTCAGCCGCTCGATATCCTTCCCGGAGAACTTGCCATCGACCTTGCCGTTCTTGCCGGCGTCGATCATCGCGATCAGCGACGGGTTCTTCTGCATCTGCTGCAGTGCCTGGCGCAGGTCGTCGGGGGTCTTGGGGTCGTCGATCTTGGCCTGGATGTCCTTCTCGTTCTTCGGCAGGTCCTTCTGGTGGCGGCCCAGCACCGCGACGGTCTGGATATCGGCGTCGCTCAGCGGCGTGGTGTCGTCGTTGGCGATGAACTTGGCGAAGTCCTTGGTGTCGGCGATATTGTCCTTGCCGCCGAGCTTGTCCTTGAATGTCGCGCCGCCATCGGCGGTCATCGCCTGCGCCGCTGCGCGCAGGTCGGGCGGCGCGTTCTCGTTGTTGGCCAGCGCCACCACGTCGTCGTAGCTGAGCATCTTGCCCTGCATCGACGGATCGGTCTTCATCCAGTTGTACACCGTGCGTGTGCCCTCGCCGAATGTCGGGGGCGGGGGCGGCTCCTGCGGCGGTTGCTCCGGCGGTTGCTCCACCGGCGGCGTCTCCACGGCGTTCACGGGCAACTGGTCGGGAACGGGGGTCAGGTCGGGCGGCGTTTCCAGTGTCTTGTTGTCGGGCGGAATGACGAAGCCCGTGCTGACGTGCACGGGCAGGGTCTCGCGCACCACGGGCAGCGTGACGGGCGGACTGACGCCGTACTCGGACAGGTCGATCGGCAGGTCGGCCGGGTCTTCGAGGCCCGCCGCGACGAGGGTGGGGTCGCGCTGTAGCGAGACGAATTGCACCGGGCCATGCTGGGACAGCGGCAAGACCGTGCCGACCGGAGTCGGGAGCATCTGCGGCGCGTTGCCCTGCACCGGCAGCAGGATGCGGCCCGGCGCCTGCGGCGTGCGGAACAGCGCGCCGACCTGATCGTCGATTGCGGTGGTATCGGCGGGGGGTTCGTCCACCGAGGTGGGCGGCAGGGTCGCATCTGGGCGTTCCGCGGTGATTCGAAGGTCCATCGTTGCCTCTCGATAAGCTGACGTGAATGACGCCGGCGCGCGCCGGGGCTCGGAGAGGATTATGGGAATCGTCCCGCGGCGTGCGGGGCCGGATGCGAAACGCAGCGTCCGCACGCGAATCGCTTCGCCGTGGCCATCGTCGATTCGCAGGCGCGCTCGCGCCGCGCGCGAGGGGCTTCTAGTGTGGGGACTCCATCCACGTCATGTCATCACCACCCATATCCATGGCAAAAATCCCTAGTGGCGGGTCCCATTCGCCCCCGCCGCCACCGTCGCCGCCGGCCGGTGGGCATAACTCCGGTCATAACTCCGGGCCCAATGGTCCTAACGCGCCGAATGGCCCAAATGGTCCGAATGGTCCGAATGGTCCGAATAATGGCAACCCAAACGACGGCTCGGGCGGCAGCACCGATCCGTCGGTGCTCAACAGCGCGATGACGCAGCTGGTGCTGCAGGTCGGCCAGATGATCATCTCGCAGGCACGCAAGAACAAGCCGCCCGATCCTGACAGCGACGAGTGACGGTGGACAACGCCCGGCCATGCCGGGCGTTTTGCCATCAGGCGCCGCCTGCCGCCACCAGCGAGGGGGGCGAGGCCACGGGCGGCGTGGGTGGCACGGCCGCTACGGGTGGGGCCGGTGCGGTCGGGGGCGGTGCCAGGGGTGCCGACTGGCCGGACGAGGCCGGCTGGCCCACCGAGGACGACTGGCTCAACCGAGCCGACTCGGCCAACCGCGCCGATTGAGCCAAACGCGCCGTTTGGGCCAACCGGGCCGACTCGGACAACCGGGCCGACCGAGCCAACTGCCCCGACTGGGCCGACTGGGCCGACTGGGCCAACTGGGCCGACCGAGCCAACTGAGCCAACTGAGCCAACTGGGCCGACTGGGCCGGCTGGGCCGGCTGGGCTGGCGGAGCCGACTGGGCGGGCTGGCCCGGCTGGGACGGTTGGTACCCGTGGCCCAGCTCGGCCAGCTGGGGCGGCCTTGCCGGCAGCATCGGCAGCGGCGCCCGCTGCGCCGCGACATTGCGTACTCCCGCTACCGCCCTCACCTCCCGCGCAACCGTCGGAACCGCGGGCAACGCCCCGACGATCCCCACCGGCCCGCCAGTCGTGTCGCCATCGAGGTCCGCCGGACTCGGCGCGCGCAGGATGCGCGGCGTTACCAAGAACAGCCGCTGGAACTTCTGCCCCGAATGATTGCGGTACCGAAACAGCCCCCCGATCCAGGGAATCTTCGACAGCCCCGGCACCCCGGTTTCCTGCCGCTGATCCTGCACCGCGGTGTACCCCGCGATCAGCAGGCTCTCGCCCTCCGAGATCAGCGCCTGCGTATCGATCGTGCTGTTGGACACCACAGGCAGATTGCTCACGGTCTGCGACGTCAGCTGCCCGTCCTCGATATGCACGTTGAGCCGGATCTGCGACGGCGTGCCCGCATTGTCGGAGCCGGGCACGATCATCGGCAGCACACGCAGCGACACGCCCGCCGAAATGCCATACAGGTCCGCCGACTGATAGCCCGACACCGGCACGTAGAACGTTTGCTTGTTGTCCATCACGGCCTCCACGTTGTCGAGCGTGGCAACCTTGGGACTCGCGTTCAACGTGGCCTGATCGGTCTGTGCCAATGCACTGATGCGCGACAGCAGGTACTTCCCCGCCCCGCCGAGCACCGCCGTGAACACGCCGCCGACCGGCGTGGTCGGCAACAGAGAATTGCCCTCGCGGTCGCGATCGTTCGGATTGCCATAGCCGTTCGGATTGAGCGACCCCGGATAGCCGGCCTGCGCGTTCTGCCCGTTGCCGATCGCAAAGTCGATATGCCCGCTATGCGCGCGCCAATCGACCCCCAGCTGCTGCAGCGCGTTGTCGGTAATCTCGATGATGTTCGCGTCGATCTCCAGCACGGCCGGCCGCACGTCGAGCGACTCGATCAGCGACTGGAACGACGCCATGCGATCGGGCCTGCCGCGAACGAGGATGGAGTTCGTGCGCGGATCCGCCTGAATGATCGGCCGATCTTCCGGATAGACGTCCGTCAGCCGCCCGCCACGGCGCGGCGCGGGCGCGCCGCCGCCGTCCGGCACGACACCGCCGGGCAGCGGCGCGTTGGCCCCGGCCGGCCCCCCGCCGCCCATCAACCCGGGTAGCCCGATGATCCAGCCATTCTGCGCCTCCGGCAGGCGCGAGCGGCTGCCCCCGCCGGGCGAACCGCTATCGGTCTCCGCGACATTGCGCAGACGCCGCGCATCGGACTGCGGCGCCGTCTGCGAGCCGATCTGCCCGCCATCGGGCTGATAGAGATCGCGCAGCATATTGGCCACGCCGCGAATCGTGATCGACTGGCCATCGACCGTCACCTTGTGATCGGCCGCCCAGGCATAGCGCAGCGGGAACACGCGCACGGCCTGCCCATGCTGCTGATCCACGTGGTTCTGATCCACGAGCTTCGCCACGTCGTTGACGAGTTCGACATAGCGCGGCGGCCCGGACACCACGGCCGTGCGCGCATCGTCATCGAAGCGGATCGGGAACCGCGGATCCTCGATCTGCAGCTTCGACAGCGAACGGCGCAGCGAGGACGTCGATGCCGCGGACAGGCCGATCGTCGTCGAGACGACTTCATCCGCGCTATAGATGCGCAGCACCGCGCCATCGTAGTACCAGATAAAGCCGAACGTCGCGGCCATGCGCTCGAGCATCAGCTGGGGCCGCGTATCGAACCGTCCGCTCACCGTGCCCTTGACCTTCGGCGAGATCTGCACGGCCACGCCCGCGCTGGCACTGATGTCGCGCAGCACGTCCTGGATGTCCTTGCGGTCCGCCACATAGCTGATATTGCTCGAGCGCCATGGAATGGGCGCCGCGAGTGCCGCGGGCGCGAACGTCGCGGTCATGGCCTGCAGGCCGATGATCGCGCCCACGGCGGCGGTGCGCAGCGGCCGGCGCGCGCGAGAGGCATTGCTGCGAGTTCGGTTAGCCATGGATGGTCTCTGACGGCGATTCGTGGAATTGGCGGCGGTAGTTCTTCAGCAGCGAGGAACGGCTCGTAAAGCCCCAGCGGCTGGCCGTGTCGAGCACGGTGGCATGCGTGCGCGTGTCGTCGAGCAGCTCGCCACGCACGCCCTCCAGACGCAACTGGCGGATCAGCGCGCTGGGCGACATGCCCAGCGAACGCTTGAACTCCATTTGCAGCGCGCGCTCGGTCACGTCGATATGCGCGGCCACTTCGCGTGTGGTCAGCGTGCTGTGGCCGATGTTCTCGACGATATACAGATACGCACGGCGATACTTGGCCGGCAGCCGTCCCGCGATATCGTCCGCGCGCGCCTGCGCGGAGGCATCGGCGCGCGGATCCTGCGCGCGCATCGAGATGACCTCGGTACGCAGCCGGTGAAGCGCTTCCTGCGAGTAGACGGTCCACAGGTCGAGCGCCGAGGCCACCTGCCCGCGCAGCGCCGCGACCTTGCCGCTCGCGTAGAGCAGATCGAGGTGCCCGCGCACGGCCCCCGCGCTGTCGCCACGCTTGTCCAGCGTGCTGTACAGCCGGTCCGTCAGCAGCGAAAACCCGCCGCCGAGCGCGGCGATCAGCGAATCGATGCGCATATGCGCGTGCACGACCGTGCGTTCGGGCAGCGAGAGCGCGTCCATGCGCGTGGGCAGCATGCGTGCCGCGTCGCCATCGCCGGCGGCCGTGGCCGCCAGTTCGGTGAGGTAGGACGCGTGGCGCGACATCAGCGTAAGCGACCATGGTCCGCTGGCGATACCGCGCAGCGAGGCGGCGACCGCCACGTCCTGCGGCAGCGATCCCAGCGCCGATGCCGGCGCGGCCGCGCGCACCGACTGCCAGAACACATGGTCGGCCAGGCCCGGCGACCAGCGAATGCTCAGCTGGATGCCGATGTCGAGCGCGAGCAGTTCCACGAGTTCGGCCCACAGCGGGTCGTCGGCCTGGGCCGCGCTCAGGCGCGCCTGGGCGATGGCATGTTCCGCCGCGCGCTGATGGCCCAGCTGATGATCGATCAGCGCCAGTGCGATCGCCGCTTCGGTTCGTTCCGCGCTGCTCGCCGCATCGTCATGCATGATGCGCGTGAAGCAATTGCGCGCGAGGCTCGTACGGTTGCGCTTGAACGCCTGCCAGCCCGTGTTGCGGCACGAGACGAGCCGCAACTGCTCCGCATCGCGGCAGACGCGCTGCGCGCGGGCATAGCCCTGCTCCGCTTCCTCGTCGAGGTCGCGCAGCGCCAGCGCATCCGACAAGGCCTGGAGCCGCGCCACCGCGCTGGCGCCCAGCTGGCGCTCGTCGCCATCGGCGGCATCGGCCACCAGCGCGTAGGCCTGATGCCAGTCCGCTTCGAACACCGCCTGCGCGTAGCGCGGCAGATGCGCACGCGCGGCAATGCCGCTCACCAGCGCGAAATAGATTCCGCTCACCATGACATAACCCCTCTTCGATATGCGTCGTTGCTGGATGCGACTTCCGTGTCAGCAGAAGTTGAAACAACGATAGCGAAGAAGCCCACGCATCAAACTCAAGAAACTCACACGCAATTCTCAATTTTTACGCGATGAATTTCTTCGCGCGATGTTCGTTCGCGCATGGCGCTGTCGTCGGAGATCAGTTGCGAAGTTTCTCGAGTAGGCTGGAGAAGCCCGTGAAGTGGATCGCGTCGCGGACCTGCACGGAGATGGCACCGATCATCGCGACGAGCAGCAGCACGCCGATGATGCCGCGCAGCGGCTGGCTCAGCGAGTTCGGTTCGAGCTTGCCCGCGGCGCGCCCCACGATGGAGAGGCCCACGTCGATGAGCACGAGCGCGAGCATGATCGGCGCGCAGATTTTCACCGCCGTGGCCAGCATTCCGTTGCCTTGATCGATGGCGAGCGATGCCGCGGCGTTTCCGAGATCGGGCGCGGCGCAGACCAGCGGCCACCAGCGGTACGACTCGAACAACACGCCCAGCAGCACCGTCATGCCTCCCGAGATATGGAACAGCGTGATCGTCAGCTGCACGAGCAGCGACGACACCGGCGTGCTCTGCTCGCCGTGCATGGGGTTGGTCATCTGCACGTTGTTGAACCCCGCGAGGTCGTCGATCAGCGTGCCGGCCGCTTCCGCGATCCAGAAGATGATGGAGGCGAGATAGCCGATCATGAGGCCGATGAAGGCTTCCTTCATCGTCAGCAGCAGCATGTCGGGGACGGTCAGGTGCTCGAACGCCGAGGGCGACTGCCCCGCCGCGATGAACCACGTCATCAGATAGCACGCGCCCGCGCGCACGGCACCGGGAACGGCCTGCGACGACATGGCCGGCAGCACGAGGAAGATCGTCGTGACGCGCATGCCGGAGAGCGCGATCAGGAACAGCAGCCCGTGGGCCTGCGTGTTGAACGCAAGCAGCGAGCCGATCGTATTGGCATCCATCGCGATGTTCCGTACGGAGAGTGGAGTTAGGGGTGACGCGGCTCAGGCGTGGCGCGCGGCGTTCCGCGTCCGCCGGGCATGCACGCGCGCGGCCGCGGTCTCGGAGGCTTCTTCGTCGAGCGCGGCTTCCGCCGCGCGCTGCGCGGCATCGATCAGGGCCTGCAGGCGCGCCTGGCAGGTATCGCGCGAGGTTTCCGCGCGCGACATCGCGCGTTGCGCGGCATCGACCTTCTGCTGCGCGGAGACGCGATAGCGTTCGGCGACCTCGATCGCCTGGTCGGCGGCCTTCAGTTCATCTTCGAGGTAACGCAGGTAGGCCACATGCATCAGATACGAAGCCGGGACCATGTCGCGCGAAGTCAGCAGCCGCGCGAGCTCCCCGCGGCCGGCATCGAGCCTCGACTGGGCCTGCGCGCGGGCGTCGCGGGCGGCCGCCACGGCGGCTTCGCGTTCGCGCAGTTCCGCGCGGCGGGCGAGCAGCGCCTCGTTGGCGCGCTCCACGGCGCGTACCTTGACGATCAGCACGGCGCGCCATGCGCGCAGCTCGCGGCTCATTGACCGGCGTAGGCCATGACGATATTGGCCGTCTCGAATGCCTCGGCGTGTTCCTGCGTGCCTTGGCCGAGAAACGCCTCCAGTTCGTCGTGGCGTGCGATGGCCTCGTCGGCCAGCGGGTCGTTGCCGCTCTGGTATTCGCCGACCTGCAGCAGGGTCTCGACTTCCGCGTAGCGTGCCAGCAGCTTGCGCATGCGGCCCGCGCCGGCCATATGGTCGGGGGTCGCCACGAGCGGCATGACGCGGCTGAGGCTGTTGAGGATGTCGATGGCCGGGTATCGGTTCCGGGCGGCGATGTCGCGCGAGAGGATCAGGTGGCCGTCGAGAATGCCCCGGACTTCCTCGGTCACGGGATCGCTGCCGCTTTCGTCTTCGGCAAGCACCGTGTAGAGCGCGGTGATCGAGCCCACGTCGCTGGTGCCGGCGCGTTCGAGCAGGCGCGGCAGTTCCGCGAAGATCGAAGGCGGGAAGCCACGGCGTGTGGGGGGCTCGCCGGCGGCGAGGCCGATCTCGCGCTGGGCGCGGGCAAAGCGGGTGAGAGAGTCCATCATCAGCAGCACGCGCAGGCCCTGGTCGCGGAAGTGCTCGGCCACGGCGGTGCCGACGTATGCGGCCTTGGCGCGTTCGATCGACGAGCGGTCCGAGGTGGCGCACACGACGACCGTGCGGCGCATGCCGGCTTCGCCGAGGATCAGTTCGATGAACTCGCGGACTTCGCGGCCGCGTTCGCCGATGAGCACGATGACGCTGATATCGCAGTCGGTGCCGCGTGCGAGCATGCCGAGCAGCGTGCTCTTGCCGACGCCGGCCGGCGCGAAGATGCCCAGGCGCTGGCCCTCGCCGAGCGTCATCAGGCCGTCGATGGCGCGCACGCCGGTGGCGATGGCGGTATCGATCAGCTTGCGGCGCATGGGATCGGGGGCGTTGGCGAACACCGGGACGTGGTGCGTGGCGTCGATGGGGCCGAGGCCGTCGATGGGCTCGCCCAGGCCGTCGATCACGCGGCCGAGCAGGCCGTTGCCGACGCCGATGGCCAGCGCGCGGCCGCTGCCGACCACGCGCGTGGCGCGCGAGAGGCCGACCGTATTGCCGAACGGTGCCAGCAGGAGCATGCGGCGGCTGAAGCCGACGACTTCGGCGCGTTGGAGCAGCGCGCCGGAGGGGGCGCGCAGTTCGCAGATCTCGCCGAGCGAGGCGTCGAGGCCGCCGACGTGGAGCAGCGTGCCGGTGACTTCCACGATCTTGCCGTAGCGCGCGCCGCCTTCGGTGGAGGCCAGGGCCCGGTCGATCCGGTCGGCGAAATCGAGGATCGTGCTCATGCGGTGGCCTCTCGGTAGACCATATGGACGTCATGCGGACCGTCATCGGCGGGCGGCATCTCGTCCTCCGCCGGGGTTTCCTGCCCCGATGCGGGCACGGCCATGAGTTCGCGCTCGAGCAGCCGGCGCAGCGATGCCATCTCCTCCTCGAGGCTCGTCACGAAGACGCCGTTGTCCCATTCGCAGCGGCAACTGCCGGCGGGGGCGCTGGCGTCGGGCACGACGTCGAGGGCGGCCTGGCGGCCTACCGTGTCGCGCAGCAGGCTCAGCGCTTCGCGTGCGCGCGCGACGTCGTCGGGGTGGACCGTCAGCACGACGAACGATGCTTCGTCGATGAGGCGCTGGAGCCGCAGGGTGACGCGCGCGAAGAGCGCATCGCGGTCGCTTTCGCAGACCACGCGCTCTACGGCCGCCATCACCAGATGCGCGAGGCGCGCCTGGGCGCTGGCCATTGCCGTGTAGGCATCGTTTGCCTCGCGCAGCATGACGGCGTTGGCCTCGTCGAGCGCGCGTTGCAGGCCGGCTTCGTAGCCTTCCGCTGCGGCGGCTTCCCAGCGGGCCTGTGCGGCGGCGTCGGTGGCGTGGGCGTCTTCGGTGGCCGCGTGCCGGATCGATGCGGCCTGCGAGTGGGCGTCGCCGACGATCGCGCGCGCCTGCGCTTCCGCGCGGGCGAGCGCGTCGTCGATCGACAGGACGGCGGCGTATTCGTCGGCGCGCAGGACGTCGGCTTCTATGCCGACGCCGGTCGGGTAGCGGTGCTTGCGGTCGAGCCAGACGATCATGGTTGCTCCGGCATCCATTGCGACAGACGTTGAAAGAATCGCTCGTTCTCCGTTCGGGTCGCTTCCAGGGTCGCGTCTTGATGCCGCCGAGCGGACGGGGAGTTGCCTGCGGCAAGATACTGGCCGTCTTGCCCTTGCGAATAGCCCGCGGGGGCGGGCCCGCTCGGATAGCCCGCGAGGGCGGCAAGCTCGGCTGCGGCGGGCTCGCCGGCGACGAGGCGGGCGAGGCCGTCGGCGGCCAGTGTGTCCGCGTCGAGGGTCGCGGGCAAGGCCAGTGCCGTCTCGCCGTCGTCAGCAGCCGCGCCGCGAAGCTGCGTCAGGAGGGCGGCACCGCCAACAGCGATGCCCATGGCGGACAGGCTTGCACGGTCGATGCAGCGCCGGACGGCGGACCGTCGGGCAAATAGCGCGCGCAGTACCAGCACCTGCCGCCGCCGCCCGGGCTCCGCGACGCAGAGCCGCGCCACGGGCCGCAGGAACGCCTCGGCCGGCACCGCGCGGGGCAGCAACGCGGCCCGGGTCCAGCGCTGCGCGCGCCCGCCCCGGCCGGCCCCCAGGCCCTCACCCAGCCGCGCCGCGTAGGCGCGCAGCGCAACCATCGCCAGCGCGAGCTCGGCGGGCGCAGCCAACGGGAACTCGGCGGGCGCGCCGGCGCAGGCACCCGATCCCGGGTCGAGCCGAGCGCCAGCTTGGATACCGCCGGCAACGCCAGCCTGGGGGGCACGCCCGGCGCCGACAGGCGCGCCGGTTTGGATACCGTGCCCGACGTCGGCCGGCACGTCAGCCGGGCGAGCGCCTTCGGGGTCGGCCTCGACAGGGAGTGCTACCTCGCTCATGTCGCCGCCCCGGCAGCCGGCCGGGCGCGCGTGCCCCGGCGGCGATCGGACACCGCCGCCGCGATCCGGTCGCGTAACACGAACCCGCCAACGCCAAGCGCCACCAGCACGGCCGCCCCGATGCCGAGCCACACCCACGACATCGACGACTTCCGCCGCACCGTGCGTTGCACCTCCGCCGGAATAAACGTCACGCTCACGTTCTCGTACGTCAGCCCCTCCACGCTATGCATCACCAGATTCTTGATGCTCGGCAACAGCGACGCCACATCCGTGTTCGGCCGATACTTGATAAACACCGCCGCCGACGACGGCTTGACCACATTCGACAGCGGGTCGTTGTTCGGCAACACGATCTGCACACTCGCGAACGACACCCCGTCCACGCGCGACAGCACCGCCGACAGCTGCTGCGACACCCCATAGATAAACCGCACCCGCTCCTCGGTCGGCGTGGAGATCAGCCCTTCCTTCTTGAACATGTCGCCGAGATTCGAGTACTTCTCGCGCGGCAGCCCATGCGCGCGCAGCGCCTTCATCGCATCGGGAAAATCGTCGCCCGGCACCGTGACTGTCCAGGTCTTGCCGCTGTCGGGCGTTTCCTTGTCCGGATGCAGGCCGGCGTCGAACAGCACGCTCATCATCTCGTCCACCTCGTTCTCGTTCAGCTGCGAGTAAAGCTGCTTGTTGCAGCCCGTCAGCAGCAGCGCGAGCGCAAGCCCGAGGAGGAGACGCAGGGTCGCGGTGGCCATGATCGCTATTGGTTCTTCATCAGGTTCTGGACCGCGCTCTTGCCACCCTGCGCAAAGCCGACCCCAAGCTCGAGACGCGCCATCGCATCGGCCATGTGGTACTGCAGCTGCACCATCTGCGCGGTCATCTCGCGCTGATCCATCGTGGGCGCCGCCTCCTGGAAGGCCTGCACGCGATGCTGCAGCTGATTGAACATGTCGTCCTGCGCCCCGACGATCTCCGTGATCGCCGACGGTCGCTGTGCCGGGCTGGCCTCGAGGCTGCGCGTCTGCATATCGGACGCGGCGCGGTCCAGCAACTGGCGAAAGCGTGCCTCGGACTCGGGCGAGGCCGGCGGCACGGCCGTCTTCGACACGCTGGCCGCATCGCCGGTACCGACGCCGTTCGGCGGGAACGGCCCGGAAGCGCTCGCCGCCGCAGCCGGCGCCACGCGCGACGGACCGTCGATGGCGCCGATGGCCTGAATGGCACCGATGGAAGGATCGATCATGGACATGCTGGGCTCTCCTCGGGCGCTCAGACGCGCAGGAAGTGGGTGGTGGAGTAAGGGGAACGATCCGCCGAACGCTCGGCCGTCGTCGTCAGGGCACGGGGGGCGCCCTCCTCTTCCTTGCGTCCCATCAGCAGATTGACAAGCCGCACGGATTCGGGATCCTCCTCGCCCGCCAGCACCTGGTTGGCGAACATCTGCCAGCCCGGGTCCCGCAGCGAGAACAGGCACGTGGCCAGCAGCGCCGCCACGTAGGCATTGAACGGTGCCTGCAGCGTCTGCGACTCGAGGTCGCGCAGCGTGCGGGCCGCGTCGTCGTAACGCTTGCGGCCCATCATGAGCCAGACGTCGTAGATATGCAGCTCCCGGAAGCGCGGCCGCATCACGTGCAGGGCCGACAGCAGTCGCTCCGCCTCGTGGTTGTACTGCTTGTTCACGCTCGTGACGAGCAGTTCGATCAGGGCGGATACGAGGGAATCCGGGCATTCGGTCATGTCGAGCACGATGGTCTCCAGCGGGGCGGAATCTGGGACTGGAGTGTGGGCGCAGGCCGCCGGACCCACCGGTCCGCATGCGAAGACAGCACGCCGGAGCCGAAGCCGCACCGCCCGCTTCGCCCGCCGCCGCGCCGCTTCGGTTCGGCTCGCCCGCGCCGGCCGCCACCCGCGCACCATCGCCAGCGTTGCCAGCCTGAGCGATTCCATCGCGCGCATCATGTCAGACGAAAAGACCGAAGCCCCGACACACAAGAAGCTCGACGATGCCAAGCGCGAGGGCAAGTCGCCCAAGAGTACCGATCTGGCGGCCGGCGCGCTGCTGATCGGCGCGGGCGCCGCCATGTCCGGCGCGGCCGGCTTCATGGGCGAGCACCTGCGCAACCTCATGCATGTGGCGCTCGACGTGGGCCGCATCGCCTCGCCAAGGTTCGACATCGGTGCCTTCCTCATCGCGGTGAGCATCGAGGCTGGATGGGTGCTGCTGCCGCTGCTGGGCGTGGCCATCGTCCTGCCGGCCGCCGCGCTCGTCGCCCAGACGGGCTTCAACGTGTCGTTCAAGTCGGTCGAACTGAAGCTCGACGCGATCAACCCGGCCGCCGGCATCAAGAAGCTGTTCTCGCTGCGCTCGCTGCTCGATCTGGTCAAGATGGTGCTCAAGGCCGCGATCCTGGTGGCCGTGCTCATCAAGCTGACGATGCTGCTGCTGCCGACCACGGCCGCGCTGGCCTACCAGTCGGTGGCCGACGTGGTCGCGGTGATATGGATCCTGCTGTGGCGCTTTATCGCCGCGGCCGGCGTGCTGTTCCTGCTGATCGGCGCGGCCGACTATGGCCTGCAGTACTGGCTGTTTATCCGCGAGCACCGCATGTCGAAGGACGAGGTCAAGCGCGAGTTCAAGGAATCCGAAGGGAATCCCGAGATCAAGTCCAAGCGCAAGTCCATTGCGCGCGAAATTGCCAACGGCCCCGTCGCCAACGTCGAGCAGGCCAACGCCGTCGTCGTCAACCCGACCCACTACGCCGTGGCGATTCGCTACGTGGCGGAGGAACACGGCCTGCCGCGCGTGATCGCCAAGGGCGTCGATGCCGATGCGCTGGCCATTCGGGAACGCGCGGAAGCGTGCGGCGTGCCGATCGTCCCCGCGCCGCCGCTCGCGCGCGCGCTCTACACCGTTCCGCTCGAGCAGGCCGTGCCAGAACCGCTGTTCGAAGCCGTCGCCGAAGTGCTCGCATGGGTTGCGCAACTCACCCCCGCGGCCGATGCCCACGACCAACCCGAGGTCCACTGACATGTCCAATCCACGCGCGTCACAAGCCGCGACGGCAAACTCCGTCCTGAAGGACTATTCCGGCGAGTTCAGCATCGCCGCGCTGATCGTCGCCATCGTGGCGTTGATGATCCTGCCGCTGCCGACGATCGTCATCGACACCCTGCTGTCCATCAACATCATGCTCAGCGTGATCCTGCTGACGGCCACGATGTACGTGCCAAGCGCCACGTCGCTCTCGGCATTCCCCTCGCTGCTGCTGTTCACCACGCTATTCCGGCTGTCGCTGAACATCGCCTCCACCAAGTCCATTCTGCTCAAGGCCGATGCCGGGCACATCATCGAGAGCTTCGGTCAGCTCGTGGTCGGGGGCAATCTCGTGGTGGGCCTCGTGGTGTTCCTGATCATCACGACCGTGCAGTTCATCGTGATCGCCAAGGGCTCGGAGCGCGTGGCCGAGGTCGGCGCGCGCTTTACGCTCGATGCGATGCCGGGCAAGCAGATGAGTATCGACGCCGATGTGCGTGCCGGCAACATGACCGCCGACGAAGCGCGCGAGCGCCGCGAGATGCTGGCCATCGAGAGCCAGCTGCACGGCGGCATGGATGGCGCGATGAAGTTCGTCAAGGGCGATGCCATCGCGGGTCTCGTCATCACGATGGTCAATATCGTGGCCGGTATCGTCATCGGCACGAGCTACCACGGGATGTCCGCCGCCGAGGCGGCCTCGCGCTTCTCGGTGCTGTCGATCGGTGACGCCATGGTGTCGCAGATTCCCTCGCTGCTGATCTCGGTGGCGGCCGGCATCATGATCACGCGCGTCTCCAAGGAGCACGAGAAGCCGCGTTCGCTGGGCATGGAGATTCTTGCGCAGCTGTCGACGAGCTCGCGCGCGCTCTCCACCGCCTCTGTCCTGCTTGCCGGCTTTGCGCTGGTGCCCGGCTTTCCGTCGACGATCTTCCTGCTGCTGGCTGGCGGCCTCTACGGTGGCGGCCATGCGGTGCGCCGCGCCGCCCTGCGGCGCAACAACGATGCCGACGAAGCGCTGACGTCGCTGCAGCGCGAGGGCGCCAAGCAGGATACCGGCAGCATCCTGCGCAATGCGCCGGCGTTTGCCGCGCCGCTTGCGGTCAAGCTGTCGCGCGATCTGGCCGACAAGCTCGACCTGGAGAAGCTCGACCAGGCGTTCGAGACCGGGCGCCGCATCGTGGCCGAGGAGCTCGGCCTGCCCTTTCCGGGCATCGTGTTCTGGGGGGACGAGCAGCTGGCGGGACTGACCTACGACGTGCTCGTCCACGACGTGCCCGTGGCGTCGGGCGACCTCGACGCGGCCGGCAACAAGACGCCCGAGGAGGAACGCGAGGCGCGCATCGCCGAACACGCGGTGGAGACGCTGCGGCGCGAGGCCCGGCTGTTTATCGGCGTGCAGGAAGCGCAGTGGATTCTCGAGCGGATTACCGAGACGTATCCGGGACTCGTGTCCGAAGCGCAGAAGGCGCTTCCCGTGCAGAAGATCGCCGACGTGCTGCGGCGGCTGCTGGAGGAGCAGATTCCGATTCGCGATATCCGTTCGATTCTGGAAAGCCTCGTCGCATGGGGCCCGAAGGAGAAGGATCTCGTGATGCTGACCGAATACGTGCGCAGCGACCTGGGCCGGATGATCGCGCACCGTGCCACGCGTGGGTCGCGCCAGTTGCCGGCCATCGTGCTGGACCAGGAGCTCGAGCAGACGATTCGGCAGTCGATCAAGCCGACGCCGGCCGGCAACTTCCTGACGCTGGAGCCGCGCGTGATCGAGATGATCCTGCAGCGGCTGGAGAAACTCGCGAACGGTCCCAACGGCGAAGGGCCGCCCGATCGGCTGGCTGTGGTGACCGCGGCCGATATCCGGCGCTATTTCCGCCGGTTGATCGAGCGGCGCTTCGAACGGCTCGATGTGTACTCGTTTCAGGAACTCAACGGCGAGATCGACCTGCAGCTGGTCGGCAGCCTGTCGCTCTGATCGCCATGACCCGAACTCCCACTCCCATGCCGCCGGTACGGATCGTGCCGGCTTCCACGTCCGAGGACCGCGCGGCGGCCGATGCGCAGGCGCGCGAGGCTGGAAACCGGTTTCGGCGCATGCTGGATGCGCAGCAACGGCGGGCGGCGGCGGCCGTGATGCCATCGGGCGGTGTGTGGCATGAGCCTATGTCCGACCCTGCGCCGACGCTGGCCGAGCCGCCGCGCCACGCGCTTGAAGCGTTGTGGGCCGACGCTCGACAACATGCGGACCGCGAGCCTCGACCCGCGCCAGAGGAACGCGATGCTGAGGCAGCCGAGCCATCGCACGGCGGTGGCAAGCCGGACGAGACGAGCCATTCGGCCGGCGCACCGCTGCGTGGCGAGGCGCGGGAGTCGGGCCTGGCGAGCGGGGCGGCTGACCCATCGTCGGGTGGCGATGCGCGGGAGTCGGGCCTGGCGAGCGGCGCGGCTGACGCATCGTCGGGTGGCGATGCGCGGGAGTCGGGCCTGGCGAGCGGCGCGGCGGGAGTCCCCTCGCGCGACGGATTGGGCGGCATCGTCAAGCCGGCCGGCCTTGTTGGCGGTCGATTTGTGGACCGATCCGTGGCCCAATTCGCCCGGCAGCGCCCGCCGTTGCCCCCCCTCGCCGCCCCACGCGCGGGCGCAAGAGGCAGCAATCCCGACAGCGACGCCCATGACCGCGGTCCCCGCACCTTCCCCCCCACCTTCGTCACGCAGCTCGAACGCGATGTCGTCGAGTTCTGCGGTGCCGGAGACCTCCTGTCCGACGGGTCCGCCCGTACGGTCACCATCACGCCGGACCCGCGCGTCCTGCCCGATACGCAGCTCACGATGACGATTTCGCCCGATGCCCTGTCGCTTCGGTTCCACAGCGAATCCGCGCAATCGCGTGAATTACTCTGCTTGCACGGCGATACATTGAAGTCGCGGCTGGCGCTCCGGACCGGACGCACTGTCGATCTCGCGATCGTTTCCGCATAACGCACCCACACCACGCAGACCTGCCCATCATGTCCGCCCTGACCGTCCAAGTCGATACGCTGCGCTCCAGGTTGCCGCGCCATGCTCCGGCGATGGCCCGGCTGTCGCGCATGCTGCCGGCGCTGGCGCGGCAGGCGCAGCTTGGGGCGACGCTGCTGGTGTCGGCACGCGAGCCCGTGATCGTGGATCCGGCGCGCGTGGTGATCGAATCGGATGCGGGACGCGCGGTGCTGCGTTTCGATCTTGCGAGCTCGCCGGCGCTCGAAAGCATCGCGGCGGACCACGACGATGCGCGTCGTGTGGCGCTGGCGAACCTGTATCTCTCGCCGTGGCTTGCGGCGTTGCAGCCGGCGCATACCGGCACGCTCGTGGTCCGAGACCTCACCCGCGACCTCGACCGCGATGCCGCCCGCGACGTCGGCCGCAACGCCGTGACCGAAGACGCCCATGACATGGCGAGCATGTCGGGCCTGTCGCTGATGCTCGGCACCGACATGCCATGCATCGTGGACGCCATCGACCCGTCGCTCGCCGACGCCCTCGCCCGTGGCATCGACGATGCAGCCGGATCTCATGCAGGCCATCGCGTCACCGGCCGCATCGCTGGCCGGCTCCACATCGCCACCCGCACGCTCCGCCTGGACATCCTCCAAAGCCTCCGCGCCGGCGACGTACTCCTCGGCTGGCCCCTGCGCGCGCCCTTCACCGCCGGCGCGCCGCTGCACGGCCTCTCGCTGCGATGGGGCACCGCGCACGGCATGCAGGCGCACGCCACGGTCTCCATCGACGGCAGCACCCTGATTCTCGAAAGCCCCCTGACCATGATCCACGATACTCAGGACCTCGCGGCCGACGCCGCGCCGGATACCGCCCTCCCGCCGGACGCGTCACAGGCCATGAAACCCGACGTCCCTGCCCAGGCCGACGTCCCCGTCATCGATCTCGGCCCCATGACCGTACCGGTCCGCGTGGAACTCGTGACGCTCGAACTGTCGCTCGACGCCATCGCCGCCCTGCACCCCGGCAGCATCGTCGAACTGCCCGCGCCGCTCGATGGCGCGATCGTCCAGCTCGTGTGCTGCGGCAACACGGTAGCAAGCGGACAACTGGTGGCCGTGGGCGACAACCTCGGCGTGCGCATCGTGCAACCCCTGCAAGCCACGGTCGATGGGCACTAATCTCAACGTCGCGTCGCTGCTGATCACGCTGCTCGCGCTGGGGCTGCTGCCCTTCCTCGCGATGGTGGTCACGTCGTACACGAAGATCGTCATCGTGCTGGGCCTGCTGCGCAACGCGCTCGGCGCGCAGCAGGTGCCGCCTTCGATGGTGACCAACGGCATCGCGCTGATCGTCTCGTGCTTCGTGATGGCGCCCGTCGGCCAGGCCGCCTATGACGCCGCGCAGTCGATGTCGAACGGCAGCCTCGTCGAGAACGGCAATGCCGCGGTGCTGTTCGATGCGGCACGCGAACCGTTCCGGCAATTCCTGACCAAGCACACCTCCGAGCGCGACCGCGCGTTCTTCATGAAATCGGCGAAGGAGATCTGGCCGCCGGAGATGGCCGACAAGCTCAAGCAGGACGACCTGCTCGTCCTGGCGCCCTCCTTCACGGTGAGCGAACTGGCCGCCGCCTTCCGCATCGGCTTCCTGCTGTACCTGGTCTTTATCGTCATCGACCTCGTCATCGCGAACATCCTGATGGCGCTCGGCCTGTCGCAGGTCACGCCCACCAACGTCGCCATTCCATTCAAGCTGCTGCTGTTCGTGGCAATGGATGGCTGGTCGGTGCTGATCCACGGTCTCATTTCCACCTACAAATGACATGGACTACGACAACATCGTCCACCTGACAACCAGCGCGCTCATGGTCTGCCTCATGGTGTCGCTGCCGGCCGTCGCCACCGCGGCGGTGTCTGGCCTGCTGATCTCGTTCCTCCAGGCCATCACCTCGCTGCAGGATTCGAGCATCTCGCAGGTGGCCAAGCTGATCATCGTCACGGGCGTACTGCTCGCCACCGCGCCGTGGGGCGCTTCGGCTGTGCTCGAATTCGCCAATGCCGTCATGCGCACGGTGTTCCCGTCATGAGAATCGTCAACGGCTACGTCCAGTCGATGGACCCGTCCGATCTGCCCGCCACGGCGGCGCCGGGCTCGCACGGACACGGCAAGCGCGCGCAGGGACAGCCCAGGCGTCCGCAGAACCTGCGCGCCGCGCGTAACGCGCGGGCCCGTGGCGGTGTGCAGCACGACCCGGAAGGCATGGAGTCCGGCCACACCGCGCATGAGGAAAGCGAGCTGATCGAACTCCATCATCTGGAGGGTCACCATCCGCGCATGACCCGCAAGAATGCAAAGCGGCGCGGCGCGGCGAACGCGAGCCACGATCCCGAGCAGGAAGGCGAGGAGCAGGACGACGCGCTGGCCGTGCACGAACCCGACGAGCGCCAGGACTGGCGCCAGCGGCTCGTCATCCAGTCTGGCGAGCAGCGCGGCGGCGACGAAGGGAATGCGGGCGGCCAGGGCGACGAGGAGCGTCTGCACGATCAGATTCACGAGCAGCGCGCGGGCAATGCCTTCCGCGAATCCGCCGCGCGCGAGATGGCAAAACGTTCCGCGCCGGGGCGGCCCGGCGGCCGCGATGCCGAGATCGGTAGTGCGCAACCGGGTAGTGTGCAACCGGGCTGGGCGCAATCGATATTACTCGCGCAGATCGCAGCGATCCAGCAGCCTGGCGCGTCCGCAGGCCGGCTGGAGCGCCAGGCACGCGAGACCATGCTGCGCCACCTCGCGCAGCGGGTGCGCAAGGGCCGCACGGCGGATGCCACCGATCCGGCCATGGTCCCCGGCAAGCTCGAACGCGTGCGCGCGCAACTGGTCGCCGAGCGGCAACGCCTTCGCGAACGGGGGATCGAGCCGCGTCCGTCGGTACTGCTCGACGAAGCGCAGCAGCGGCAATTTCTGCTGCTGCCGCTGAAATTGCTGATGTTGTCGTCGCCCGGTCCGCGCCGTCACGGCAAGCAGGCCATGGCGACCATCCAGTCGCTGCTCGGTCAACACAGGAGGCGGTCATGACGCGCCAGCTTCGCATCCTTACCGGCTATCACGCCGGGGCCCGGCTCGATCTGCCGCCGGGGCGCCATATCATCGGCGCCGACGAGCAGGCCGACGTGCATATCTCCGACTGGCACGGCGATCCGGTGACCATCGCGTTCGCGGAAGACGGCACGGTAACGCTCGCCAGCGCGACCAACGTCGGCGATACCCCGGTCGTCATGGGCGATTTCGTACCGGCGCGGCGCGGCGATATCGTGCTGTGCGTGGGGCCGGGCGATGCGCCGTGGCCAGCCGAGGTCAAGCTGCTGGAGGCCATGTTCGCGCCGGTGCCCGCCCCCGCGGCCGCGCCGGCGGCGGCGGCACCGGCTACCTCGGCACCGGCGACACCTGCGCCATCCACTGCCACCGCCCCGGCTTCGTCACGGACCCGCCCGCGCCGCCGCTGGCTGCGCATCGGCGTCTGCGCGGTGGTGGCCACGACGGCCATCGGCGCCGCGATGGCGATGTCGCTGACGCGCATGCCGAAGGCCTCCGCCTCCGTGACGGCGCCGGAGCGCGTGCCCGAACTGACCCCGATGCAGCGGCGGCTTGCAACGGTCGAGCACGCGCTCAAGACCTCGGGCCAGCGTGACCTGAAAGCTGCGGTCGTGGACGACGGCATCGTCGTCAGCGGCATGGTGCCCACCGCGGCCGATGCCGCGACCCTGCGGCGCACGCTGGCGCAAGCGGACAACGGCCACGTCGCGGTACGTCTCTCGGTTGCCGCGAGTATCGCCGACGACCTGCGCGCCTCGCTGTCCGACCCCGGCGCCGAGGTCAGCTATAGCGGCGACGGCGTATTCCGCGTCGGCGGCACGGTGCGCGATCCGGCCCGCGCGCGCGCGCTCATCGAACGTATTCGCGGCGACTACGGCACGGCCGTGCGGCGCATCGATGTGGATCTCGCCGGCCAGGCAGCCGACAACACGCCGCGCAATGTCCACGCGGCGCTGCATGTGGAAGGCCTGCGTTACTACCAGTTGCCCGACGGGACCAAGAATTTTCCGGACGAGATGCGGACGCCCGAGACGCTCGCCGAGTCCGCGCGATAGCCATCAACAGGAGCTCGACATGTACAACAGCCTGACCCCCGACACGATCCGCACGCTCGAACAGATGGTGCAGCTGATCGACGAGAACCCGAAGGATGCGCGCATCGCCCACGGCATCGCACAACTGAAGGCCTCGGCATCGGCGATCGTCGATGCCTCGCTCGCGGAGCCCGCCGCCCATGCACGCAACGCCGCGCGCGTGGTGGCGGACGGCCTGATGGCCGCCGCGGCGGTCTGCGAGCGCCTGCGGGGCGATTGACGCCTCATTGACCGATCAGCGCGGCCGCGCCTTCGGGCGCGGCTGCCTGGAAGTACCGGGGCGTCATCCCGATGCCTCGTTTCTCACGACCGGCCCACCGGGCCATTACAGCGAAGGAGTTTGTCATGCCTAATCAAGTCAGCAATGCCGGCACGGGTGCGAGCGTCGTCGGCGCGGGTGCCGATTATGCCGCCTCCAAAGGTGGCATGGATGCCAACACGGCCAGCGCCATCGCGCAGATCCAGGCAGCAGCCGAGGCGATGAACGCGATCAACCTCGCGACGACGCTGGCCCAGCTGAAGGAAGCGGGGCCGAAGAACGCAAAGTCGCTCACACAGGGTTGACGGCATCGTCGCATCCCGAACGGCGGTCGTCCCGGTGGCACTGGCTTCCGGGACCCGCCACTTGTCTTCCCAACCTTCCGCAACACGCGCGTCATGAGCCTGGAACGCCGAAACGAGCTGATCGTCGAACTCTGCGAGGAGCTCGATATTCCCGACGCCGACGGCATCGTCGAAGCCGGCCTGTTGAACGCGAGCGGATTCGATCTCGCTATCGACTTCTTCGAGGAAGATCCACAGGCGATCTACCTCAATTTCGAATACGGCATCATCAGCAGCGGCCGCACCCTGCGCATCTTCCGCCTGCTGCTCGAAGCCAACCTGACCATCTACGCGCAGGACCAGGCCCAGCTCGGCCTCGACCCGGACACGGGCGGCATCGTGCTGCTGCTGCGCGTTCCCCTCGGCGATGACGTGGACGGCGCCTACCTCGGCGAACTCGTCGACCACTACGTCGAACATGGCCGTTATTGGCAGAACAATATCGTCGGCTCTTCCGACGAGATGTTCGAGAACCTCGCCAGCGGCGACTACATGTGGATCCGCGTGTGATATCCGACGGCGAGACGGCCACCGCCGACAGTCAGGAGACACAGGAAACCCTGCTGCGCAAGCTGCGCCACGACGCCTTCCGCCTGCTCAGCGGCAGCGCGGAGGAAGCGCGGCACGCGAGCGGCGACGGCATGCTGCTGGTGGACGGCGCCCTCGTGGCCGTCTCCCCGCGCGCCAGGCGCCACGGCGCGGTGGCCCCCGACGAGCCGGGCATGATGATCACCGCCGAGGCCGGCTACCGGCTCGAGTCGGAAACGCTCTCGCGCGTCAGGGCGTCGCTCGCGCTGGCGGGCGAACTGCTCGTGCGGTTCGGCGCGTCGATCGGCAGCAATGCCCAGGGCGGCATCACGCTGAACCGCTGGCTCGCCGCACGCCATCTGACCGTAGACCGGCTTGCCGCGGAGATCACGGCCACGCGCCAGCTGCAGCGCCTGATCGAGAGCGCGCCGGAAGGGTCGGATGGCGCCGCGCGCTAGCTCTTCAGCTCTCGTTCGAGCCGTTCGAACACGCGCTGCGTGGACCCGCTGGCCTCCAGCGAGAACACCAGCAGCGAGCGGCCCGTGACCTGATACACATCGCCCGAGGTAAACGTGGGCAGCGTATCGCGCACCGGCATATTGGTATCGATCAGGCAGGTCCAGCGGTCCGTGCCCGGGATATCCGGCAACCGGTAGTCGACCACATCGTGGTGCGCATTGAATACGATCAGCACCGTGGCATCGGATGCAGCCCGGCGGATACCGGACGCCCGCGCGCGGCCATCGAGCACGAGGCCGAAGCAGCGCATCGCGCCATCGCCCCATTGCGCCTCCGTCAGGTCGTTGCCGTCCGCGTCCAGCCACCGCACATCGGCCACCTGCAGCGTCTCGTCGAACGCGCCGTTGAGAAAGCGCGAGCGGCGCAGCACGGGCAGCGCCTGACGCAATGTGATCAGGTTCTGCACGAATGCCGTGAGCGCGGCGCCCTCCTCGGTTCGCTCCCAATCGACCCAGCTGATCTCGTTGTCCTGGCAGTACGCGTTGTTGTTGCCCTGCTGGGTCCGCCCGAACTCGTCGCCCGCGCACAGCATCGGCGTGCCCTGCGAGAGCAGCAGCGTGGCGAGCAGGTTGCGCTTCTGGCGCTCGCGCAGCGCGACGATCTCCGCATCGTCGGTGTCGCCCTCCGCGCCGCAGTTCCACGACAGATTGTCCGAGTGCCCGTCGCGATTGTCCTCGCCATTGGCCTCGTTGTGCTTGTCGTTGTACGACACAAGGTCGTGCAGCGTGAAGCCGTCGTGCGCGGTCAGAAAGTTGACGCTTGCCCATGGACGCCGGCCACGATGGTCGAACAGGTCGCCCGAGCCCGTGATGCGCGCCGCCAGTTCGGGCACCACGCCTTCGTCGCCCTTCCAGAACTTGCGCGTGGTATCGCGGTACTTGTCGTTCCATTCGGCCCATCCGGGCGGGAAATTGCCGACCTGATAGCCACCGGGACCGCAATCCCACGGCTCCGCGATCAGCTTCACGCTCGAGAGGATCGGATCCTGCCCGCACGCCTTGAGGAAGCCGCTCTCGTAGTCGAAACCGTTCGGCTCGCGCGCGAGGATGGTGGCAAGGTCGAAGCGGAAGCCATCCACCTGCATCTCGGTGACCCAGTACCGCAGGCTGTCCGTCACCATCTGCAGCACGCGCGGATGCGACAGGTTCAGCGTATTGCCGGTACCCGTGTCGTTGATGTAGTAGCGCTTCTGATCGGGCATCAGCCGATAGTACGAGGCATTGTCGATGCCGCGGAACGACAGCGTCGCGCCGCGCTCGTTACCCTCGGCCGTGTGGTTGTACACGACGTCGAGAATCACCTCGAGGCCTGCCTCGTGGTAGTTGTCGATCATCTGCTTGAGTTCGGCGATCTCGCCCGTCTTGCGCGCGAAGAACCGCGGGTCCGCCGCAAAGAAGCCGATGGTGTTGTAGCCCCAGAAGTTTGTCAGTCCCTTGTCGAGCAGATGGCTGTCGTTGAGGTAGGCATGAATCGGCAGCAGTTCCACCGACGTCACGCCGAGACTGCGGATATAGTCGATGACCGCGCGCTGCCCGAGTCCGTCGAACGTGCCGCGCAGGGGCTCCGGCACCTCGGGATGGCGCATCGTATAGCCGCGCACATGGGTTTCGTAGACGATGCTGCGGTCCCATGGGACGCGCGCCGCCAGCGGATGGCTCCAGCCGAACTCCCGATCCACGACCACGCACTTCGGCACGAACGGCGCGCTGTCGCGCTCGTCGAACGTCAGGTCGTCGCCCTCGGCGCCGATCGTGTAGCCGAACACGGCATGGTCCCACGTCAGTTGCCCGATATAGGATTTGGCGTAGGGGTCGAGCAACAGCTTGTTCGCATTGAAGCGGTGCCCGTTCTCGGGCTCGTACGGCCCGTGCACGCGGTATCCATATACGGTCCCCGGACGCAGGCCGTCCACGCGCACGTGCCAGACCTCGTCGGTGTATTCGGGAAGTTCGATGCGCTCGATCTCCGACTTGCCCTCCGCGTCGAACAGGCAGAGCTCGACGCGCGTCGCATGCGCCGAGAACAGCGCGAAATTGACGCCGCTGCCGTCCCACGTGGCCCCGAGGGGAAAAGGATGTCCTTCGCTGATGCGATGATCGCGCATGATGGGTTGTCGCCTGGCTCGTTTGGAATGGAGGCCATGAAGCACGACCCATGCCGGAGCGGAAACCATGGATTCCGCCGTATCGGCAAGGTTCCCGGCAATGCAATTTGTACGCGTTGCCGCCTGCGTTGCAAATTTTTCCGGGACGCTATGTCTTCGTGATCTCGGCCGCGATGAATTCCACGAACACCTTCGCGCGCGCGGGCAACCGACGGCCAAACCCGTGGAGCACCTGCAGTGGCACCGGCCGCAGCGGCACATCGGGCAGCACCACGACCAGCATGCCCGCATCGATGTCCCGTTGCACCGTGGCGCGGAGCAATTGCGCGATGCCGAGGCCGTTGAGCGCTGCCGTGCGCATCGCCTCCCCGCTGTCGGTGTCGAAGCTGCCCTCGAGTGGCGGGCAGGCATCGTGCGCGAATGCGATCGGCACCACCTGCCCCGCCAGCCGGTAGCGGACATGCCGGTGCGCGGCGAGCCCGGCTGCCGTGCCAGGCACGCCGTGACGCGCGAGGTAGTCCGGCGAGGCGACGAGCACCAGCGGCAGGTCGGCGAGCCGCCGCGCGTGGAGTCCGCTGTCCGCCGCTTGTCCGACCCGCAGGGCAAGATCGAACCCCTGCCGGATCAGATCGACATGCTGGTCGCTGACGCTGACATCGAGCGTCAGGCGCGGATGCCTGGGCATCAGCACCGCCGTCAGCGGGCCGAGCAGCGAGCGCGCGAGATCGCCCGGCATGCTGACGCGCAGCCGGCCGACCGCCGTCGCCGCGGGCGCCACGGCGTCGGCCGCCTCCTCCAGCCCACGCACGAGCGATGCGACGCGCTCGTAGTACGCGCGCCCCTCCACGGTCAGCACTACCGCACGCGTCGAACGCTGGAACAGCTTGACGCCGAGCCGGGCCTCCAGCCGCGCCACGCTCTTGGAGACCGCGGACGGCGTGGTGCCCAGCGTACGCGCTGCGGCCGTGAATGACGCGGCTTCCACCGCGCGCACGAAGGCGGACAGTCCATGCAGGCGCTCGATCGACATTGATGACAGATTGGCACAAGTGATGGGCCGATTGTAGGCTAGTCCGCGAGGGCGCCGGCGCGCATGATGCGCGCATTCTCCTGACACAGGACATTGCCCATCATGCAGGCACTCGCAGGAAAGACCGCCATCGTCACGGGCGGCAACAGTGGCATCGGCTTCGCGATCGCAAGCCGCTTCATGGAGGCCGGCGCCAGCGTGATCGTCGTCGGCCGCCGGCAGGATGCCGTGGACGCCGCGGTCCAGGCGCTCGGCTCGCGCGCATCGGGGCTGACCGGCGACGTCGCGGACCTGGGCACGCACGACCGCGTGGCGGCCCTCGTGGCCGAACGCTTCGGCAAGGTCGATATCTACGTCGCCAACGCGGGCATGAATACGATCACGCCGTCGGCAGCCGTCGGCGTGGACGAGTACGACGTGCAGTTCGCGACGAATACCCGGGCGGTGTTCTTCGGTGTGCAGAAGATCGTGCCCGTCATGCGCGACGGCGGCGCCATCGTGCTCGTGAGCTCCATCGCCAGCCACAAGGTGCTCGACGGCCACGCGGTCTATGCGGGCAGCAAGGCGGCCATGGAAGCGTTCGCGCGCAGCTGGGCGCTGGAACTGAAGACGCGCGGCATTCGCGTGAACGTGCTGAGCCCGGGGCCCGTCGATACGCCGATCCTGGCCAAGCTGGGCGTCGCGGCCGACGCGCGTCCCGCGTTCGAGACGATGATGGCCAACGCGATTCCGCTGGGCCGGATGGGCCGCCCGGAGGAGCTGGCGTCGGCCGCGCTGCTGCTCGCGAGCGATGCGGGCAGCTTTATCACGGGCGTCAATCTGCGCGTGGACGGCGGTATCGCGCTGACCTGACCCTTACCGCCCCTTACCGGGCGTTACTGCGCGGTCATGCGCAGCATCGAGGTGTCATAGCCCAATGCCCGCGCGCGGTCGATCAGCGCCTTGCCGGCCGATGCCGTGGGCTTGGGTTCGCGCGTGAGGATCCACAGGAAGCGCCCCGACGGCTCGCCGACGATCGACCACGTATAGTCGTCCGCGTGGTCGAGCACCCAATAGTCGCCAACATAGAACGGCCCGAAGAACGAGACCTCGAGCTTCGCGTTGCCGCTGTCCGGCACCACGCGCGCCCGGCCCTCCGACACCTTCGGCGATGCGCCCGGCCGCGCCCCGCAGGTATTGCGCACGGACACCTTGCCGTCCTCGCGCTTGCCATACTCGGCCGTCACGTAATCGCAGTCGCGCTCGAAGCGGTTCTCGTAGCGCGCGTATTCGTACCACTTGCCGAGGTAGCGTTCGAGGTCGACGGGCTTTGCCGGCTGCGGCACCGCGTCGTTGCCGCGCTTCCCGCCCGCAAAGGCGCCGCATGCCTGCAGCAGCAGCGTGGTACCCACCAGCGCGGCGCCGAATGCCAGCGTCGCGGTAATTCTTGCCTGCCCTCGTTGCATATTGTTCGCTCCATTGCGCATGATGCGGGCGGGTCAGGCCGGTATGCCCTCTCCCCCGCTCGAATGGCCATGACCGACCTCGCCCTCGATCCGAAGCCGGGGCAGGAATTGCGGATATTCGCGCTGCATGAAGTCGATCAGGCCCTCCCGGACCACGCAACGCAGGTCCCATGCCAGCCCCGACGAGGCGGCCGTGCAGAGCACGCGCAACTGCATCGTGCGGTCGGTGGTATCGGACACCACGAGGTTGAAGAAGCGCTGGTCCCATTCCGGGGCCGCATGGACGATGCGTTCGAGCTCCTTGCGCAGCGGCGCGAGCGGCATGCCGTAGTCGACATAGAAGAACACCGAACCCATCAGCGCGGAGTTGTTGCGCGTCCAGTTCTGGAACGGCTTCTCGATAAAGTACTGCAGCGGAATGATCAGCCGGCGCTCGTCCCAGATCTTGAGCACGACGTAGGTCCCGGTGATCTCCTCCACCCTGCCCCATTCGCCTTCGACGATCAGCACGTCGTCGAGCCGGATCGGCTGCGTGAGCGCGAGCTGCAGGCCCGCGATCATGTTGCTGAACACGGGCTTGGCCGCAAAGCCGGCGACCAGGCCGACCACCCCCGCGGACGCCAGCAGGCTCGCGCCGACCTGCCGCGCGCCCGGGAAAGTCATCAGCAGCATGGCCGCGCCCATCACCATCACGAGCGTCATGGCGATGCGCGACAGCACGCGCGTCTGCGTATGGATGCGCCGCGCGGCCACGTTGTCCGCGACGTCCACGGGATGCCGGTCCAGAATCCCCTGCGCGAAACCCGCGATGATGCGCACGATCAGCCAGGTGGTGGCCGCGATCATCAGCAGGCCGTTGATGTGCCGCACGTTGTCGATCCAGCGCAGGTCGTCGCCGGCCGCCTGCCAGACGGTCTGCAGCGCGAGCAGCGGCAGCACGAACTTGGCGGGCGCGCGGATCTTGGTGAGGATCGCGTGCAGCACCGCCGAATGGCGCGCGATCCGCAGCAGCAGCAAGCCGCCGAGCTTGTGCACGATCAGCGCCAGCACGACGGCGATGATGGCCGCGGCCCATGTGTTGAACCACGGGTGATTGATCAGGATATCGATATTCATGAACTTAACGACACATGCGCGGCGTGGAAGTTTCGCCACGCCCTGCTTCGGATGGGAAGGAAAGCGCGCCGCGCGCTCAGGCGGCGGCCACCACGGCACCGCGCAGGGCCTCGGCATCCTTTGCCGGCGGCAGCCCGAACATGCGGCGATACTCGCGCGTGAACTGCGGCACGCTCTCGTAGCCGACCGCAAAGGCGGCATCGCTCGCGGTCATGCCATCGGCCAGCATCAGCCGGCGCGCCTCGATCAGGCGCAGTTGCTTCTGGAACTGTAGCGGCGACAGCGACGTAACGGCGCGAAAGTGCTGATAGAACGAGGATGGGCTCATGCCCGCGACGCTGGCCAGCCGCTCCATCGGCAACGGCTGCGCGAATTCGTCGCGCAGCACGGCCACCGCGCGCGCCACGCGCCGCGCATTGCCTTCGGGCCAGCCCAGGCGCCGGATCGCCGCGCCATGCCGTCCCTCCAGCAACCAGTAATGCAGCTCGCGCACCCGCTGCGCATGCAATACCGGCACCGCCTCTGGCCGTTCGAGCAAGCGCATCAGCCGCAGCGCGGCGTCCGACACTTCGCCGTCGGTCGGCTCGAAGCGCACGGCTGCGCCGTCCGGCACTGGCCCCCCCTGCATCTGCATGGTCAGGTCCGCGATGACGGCGGGTTCGAGGTCGAGCACGAGGGACAGGTAGGGCCGTGCCGGGCTCGCGGCCGTGACCTGGCTCACGGTCGGCACGTCGGCGGTGATCAGCAGCGAATCGCCGGGGCCGAACGTCAGCGTCTGCGCGCCCATCGTGACCTGCTTGGTGCCCTGTAGCACGAGGCAGACGAGCGGACGCGCGATCGCATAGAGCAGCCCGCTCGGGGAGGTCGAGCGGATCGTGGTCAGCCCGGGCACGGGCGTACGGGCCAGGCCGTCGGCATCGGCATACGTGTCCGCGTAACGGCGGACGGCATCGAGCAGGGCGTCGTTCATGGCTGCGATCGTAGCCCGATCCCGGCCCCTTTCGCTACCCCGACCGGCCATTCCCTGGGGGCGCTCCGGCGGCAATTCGTAGGATCAGGCAAGTAACGCCGAGGAATTGACTAAGACTATCGGGCTCGCAACTCCAATAATTCGTTGCACCCAACCACCTGTTTCAGGAGCCCAAGATGAGCCAGACCATGACCCCATCCTCGAGCAAGATCGCCATCGTCACCGGCGCCAGCCGCGGCCTCGGCCGCAATACCGCGCTCGCCATCGCCCGCAGCGGCGGCGACGTGATCGTGACCTACCAGCGCAGCGCGGCGGAAGCCGACGCCGTGGTCGCGCAGATCGCGGCCATGGGCCGCAAGGCGCGCGCGCTGCAGCTCGATACCGGCAATATCGCGAGCTTCGCGGCGTTCGCGGAACAGCTGCGTGCCGCGTTGCGCGAAACGTGGCAGCGCGACACGTTCGACCACCTCGTCAACAACGCGGGCCACGGCGAGTACGCGCTGATCGCGGACACCACCGAGGCGCAGTTCGACAGCCTCGTCAACGTGCACTTCAAGGGCGTCTATTTCCTGACGCAGGCGCTGCTGCCGCTGATCGCCGACGGCGGACGCATCGTCAATCTGTCGAGCGGCCTCACGCGGGTATCGTTCCCCGGCTACGGCGCGTATGCGGCGGTCAAGGCCGCGGTCGAGGTGCTGTCGGTCTATATGGCGAAGGAACTCGGTGCGCGCGGCATTGCCGTGAATACCGTGGCGCCGGGTGCAATCGAGACCGATTTCGGTGGCGGCGCCGTGCGCGACAATGCCGAGATCAACAAGCTGTTTGCCGATATGACGGCGCTGGGCCGCGCGGGCGTACCCGACGATATCGGGCCGATGATCGCGGGGCTGCTGTCGGAGAGCAACCGCTGGGTCAATGCGCAGCGGATCGAGGTGTCCGGCGGGCAAGGCATCTGAGCCGGGTCGTGGCAGTCAGGTGCTCTCGCGTTCGACGATCGTGAAGCCGACGTCGATGATGCGTTCGTCGAGCGGCTCGCCGAGCGCGCGGGCCACGATGCAGTGGGCCGCGAGTTCGCCGATGCGGGGGCCGTCGATGCGTACCGTCGTCAGCGCGGGGTCCAGCTGGGCGGAGAAGTTGAGGTCGCCGAAGCCGATCACAGCCAGTTGCTTCGGCACGTCGATGCCCTGCGCGCGCGCTTCGATCAGCACGCCCAGCGCGAGCGCGTCCGAACTGCAGAAAATGGCATCCACGTCCGGATGTTCGGCAAGCAATGCGCGCAGCGTTTCGCGGCCGTGCGCGAGCGTCGTGGGCGCGGACACGAAGCGGGCGACCGGTGCGGGCACCCCGAGCGCGCGCGCGGATTTCGCGAAGGCGGTCCAGCGCCGTTTGGAACGCACGTCGTCACCGCCGATCAGCGCCAGCCTCCGGCGGCCCTTGCCGACCAGAAAGCGGCTCACCTCGCGGCCCACCGCTTCGTGCGAGAAGCCCACCAGCACGTCCAGCGGTTCGGGCGTGAGGTCCCATGTCTCGACGATCGGGATACCCGATGCCAGCAACCGGCGGCGGCCCTCGTCGGTATGAACGACGCCCGTCAGCACGATACCGTCCGGACGCCGGGAAATGATGTCGGTAATCAGCTGGTCTTCGCCAATCGCGCTATAGCCGCTCTGGCCCACCATGAGCTGGTAGCCGCGCCGGGCCAGTGCGGCCGTGAGCGCGCCGATGGTATCGAGGAACACGGAGCCCGTCAGCGTGGGCAGCACGGCCGCGATCAGCCGGCTCTTGCTCGAGCGCAGGGCCTTGGCGGCGCTGTTGGGCACGTAGCCCGTGCTCGCAATGGCTTCGCGTACCCTGGCCACCGTGGCCGCGGAGATGGTATCGGGCGCGTTGAGCACGCGCGATACCGTCATGGCCGATACCCCCGCGACGCTCGCCACGTCCTTGAGCGTGACGCGGATGTTCTGAGCCGGAATGGAAGGGGATGGGGTGCGAGGCATGCGGTGATTGTAATGGAGGGAGGACGTTGCCTCCCCTCCGCAGGCAGCAGACCCCAGCCATCACTCCATCGTGATGCCGCCCTTCTCGATCACTTCCTTCCAGCGCTTGAGTTCCTGCTGCTCGAACTGGACGAACTGCTCCGGCGTGTTGGCCACGACCTCGAAGCCCTGTTCGCTCAGCTTCTTCTGCATGCCCTCATCCTTGAGCGCGCTCACGATGGCGCCATGCAGGCGCGTCTTCACGTCGGCCGGCAGACCCTTCGGCGCCGCGGCGGCCTGCCACGAATACACTTCCACGTCCTTGACGCCGCCCTCCGCCATCGTCGGCACGTCCGGCAGCACCGCCGAGCGCTTCTCCGACGTCACGGCCAGCGCCTTGAGCTTGCCCGAGCGGATATGCTGCAGCACCGCGTTCACGTTCTGGAACGACACGTCTACCTGCCCGGCCAGCAGATCTGAGATCGCCGGTGCGCCGCCCTTGTACGGCACGTGCAGCCCCTGCGCCCCGCTCTTCTGCCAGAACAGCGCCGCCGTCAGGTGGTCCGACGAACCGGCACCCGAGTTGGCGAACGTCACCTTGCCCGGGTTCTTCTTCATATAGGCCACGAGCTCCGGCAGCGACCTGGCCGGGAAGCCCGGATTGGCCACCAGCACGTTCGGCGCGCGCACGGCCACGGTCAGCAGGTCGAAATCCTTGGCCGGATCGTAGGCAAGATTCTTCTGCAGGAACGGGTTGACCGCATACACGCCGATCGATGCCACCATCATCGTGTAGCCGTCGGCCGGCGCGCGTTTGACGAACGTCGCACCGATCGCGCCCGTGGCACCCGGACGGTTATCGATCACGAACGGCTGGCCGAGCTTCTCGTTGAGCGGCTGCGCGAGCATGCGCGCGATCGTGTCGGTGGAACCGCCGGCCGGGAACGGCACCACCACCGAGACGGCCTTGGTCGGCCACCTGGCGTCGGACGCCAGTGCCGTGCCGGCCGCGCCCGTGACGGCAATGCCGGCGACCAGCGTGGCGGCAATCAGCGCGCGGCGGCGCAACGAGGGGCGGGAATCTTTCATTGTTTGTCTCCTGGATTGACTGATTTCTTGTAGAAGGCGGACCCGCAACGGGTCGTCAGCGGACCATGCAGGGCGCCTTGTTGTTGAACTTCCAGTTCGGAATCAGGTACTGCATCGTGATCGCGTCGTCGCGCGCGCCGAGGCCCTTCTGCTTGTACAGCTCGTGCGCGCGGGCCAGCGCGTCCATATCGAGTTCCACGCCGAGGCCCGGTGTCTTCGGCACCTGCACGAGGCCGCCCTCGATCTTGAGCGGATCGCGCGTCAGGCGCTGGCCGTCCTGCCAGATCCAGTGCGTGTCGATGGCCGTCACGCGGCCCGGCGCCGCGGCGGCCACATGCGTAAACATCGCCAGCGAGATATCGAAGTGGTTGTTCGAGTGCGAGCCCCACGTCAGGCCCCACTCCGAGCACATCTGCGCCACGCGCACCGAACCCTGCATGGTCCAGAAGTGCGGGTCCGCAAGCGGAATGTCCACGGAGTGCAGACGCATCGCATGGCCCATCTGGCGCCAGTCGGTCGCGATCATGTTGGTCGCCGTGGGCAGGCCCGTGGCCTGGCGAAACTCGGCCATGATCTCGCGGCCCGAATAGCCCTCCTCGGCACCGCACGGGTCCTCGGCATAAGCCAGCACGCCATGCTTGTCGCGGCACAGCCGCACCGCCTCCTTGAGCGCCCATGCGCCGTTCGGATCGAGCGTGATGCGGGCCCTCGGAAAGCGCTCGGCCAGCGCGACGATGGCTTCCATCTCCTCGTCGCCGCTGAACACACCGCCCTTGAGCTTGAAATCGTTGAAGCCGTAACGTTCGAAGGCCGCCTCGGCCAGGCGCACCACGCCTTCCGGCGTCATCGCTTCCTCGTTACGCACGCGGAACCATGCATTGTCGGCATCGGGCTCGGTGCGATAGTCGAGCGGCGTGCGCTTGCGGTCCCCGACGTAGAACAGATAGCCGAGCATCTCCACCGCGTCGCGCTGCTGACCTTCGCCGAGCAGCGCGGCCACGGGCACCTGCAGATGCTTGCCCAGCAGGTCGAGCAGCGCGGCCTCGAGCGCCGTCACGGCGTGAATCGTGATGCGCAGGTCGAACGTCTGCAGACCGCGGCCGCCGGCGTCGCGGCTCGCGAACGCCTCGCGCACCTTGTTCTGGATGGCCTGGTACTGGCCGATGGGCTGGCCGACGACGAGTGGCCGCGCGTCCTCGAGCGTCTGGCGGATGCCCTCGCCGCCGGGCACCTCTCCCACGCCAATATTGCCCGCGCTGTCCTTGAGGATGACGATATTTCGCGTGAAGTAAGGGCCATGCGCGCCGGAAAGGTTCATCAGCATGCTGTCATGACCCGCGACCGGCACGACGGTCAGTTCGGTCACGACTGGGGTAGCTGGATGCGAAGTCTGTTGCACTGGAAACTCTCCGTTTGACGCTAGGTTTAACGATAACATTGCGGTTCGAATACTAGCACGCCGTGGCCGGAATGCACTCGGATGGGGACTAGGGTTTTCCCGCTAGCGCGCCCAGGCATGACAAATTCTCATGACTGGTGGCGAAACCCGAAGTTCACAGGCACGCCCCGATCGGCGATCCTGCCGCGACTGCAACAGGATCGAGAGACCAACCATGAATTTCGAGCTCAGCGAAGAACATCAGGCGTTTGCGGAATCGGTGCGCCGCTTCGCTCAGGACAAGCTTGCCCCGGGCGCGCTGGAACGCGCGCATTCGCCGCACTACCCGTGGGACGCCGCGCGCATGATCGCGGAGCAGGGCCTGCTCGGCATCGCGTTCTCGGAAGAAGACGGCGGCCAGGGCGGCACGCTCATGCATGCGGTCATCGCCATCCAGGAAGTGGCGCTCGTCTGCCCCAAGAGCGCGGACATCGTGCAGGCCGGCAACTTCGGCCCCATCCGCACATTCGTCGAATATGCAACGCCGGAACAGAAGCAGCGCTTCCTGCCCGACCTGCTCGCGGGCAAGAAGCTGATCGCGCTCGGCATGACCGAACCCGAAGCGGGCTCGGCCGTGACCGAACTCAAGACGTCGGCGAAGCGCGATGGCGATCACTACGTCATCAACGGCAGCAAGATCTTCTCGACGCACAGCCCGGAAGCCGAACTGTTCCTGATCTACGTGCGCTTCGGCCCGGGCGTGGGCGGAATCGGCTCGGTGCTGGTGGAGCGCGGCGCGCCGGGTTTCCAGATCGGCGAGCCGTCCAGGTTCATGAGCGGCGAGGAATGGTGCCAGCTGTATTTCGAGGACTGCCGCATTCCGGCGGACAACCTGCTGCTGGGCGAAGGCGGCTTCAAGCGCCAGATCTCGGGCTTCAACGTCGAACGCCTCGGCAACTCGTCGCGCTCGCTCGCGCTGGGCCGCCACTGCTTCAATATCGCCCGCGAACACGCGAAGATCCGCAAGCAGTTCGGCCGCGAGCTATGCGAGTTCCAGGGCATCCAGTGGAAGTTCGCCGAGATGGCGCTCAAGCTCGAGTCGGCGCAGCTGCTGCTGTATCGCGCCGCCATGGAAGGCGAACACGGCCTGCCGTCGGCACACAGCACCGCCATGGCCAAGCTGGCCTGCAATCAGGCCGGGTGGGAGGTCGCGAACGAGTCGCTGCAGGTCATGGGCGGCATGGGCTATAGCCAGGAATCGATCGTCGAATACTGCCTGCGCCGCACACGCGGCTGGATGATCGCCGGCGGGTCCATCGAGGTGCTCAAGAACCGGATTGCCGAGGGCGTGTTCGAGCGTACGTTCTCGCAGCGCGCACCCAAAGCCTAGTCGCCGCGGCCCGCCTCGCGAGCGACGGTATCCAGCAGCCAGTCGCGGAAGACGCCGACCTTCCGCGATTCACGCTGCGTGCGGGGCCGCACCAGATAGTAGGCCATCTCCCGGCGCAGCGGCCGCGCGAACGGGCGCACCAGACGCCCCGACGCCAGTTCGGCCTCGAGCATGGCCGACTGGCCGATGGCAATGCCCAGCCCGTCCAGTGCCGCCTGCCACGTGAGCACCGAGCTATTGAAGCTCATGCGCTCGGTGCGCTGCGCCGCCGCTTCCAGCCCGGCCAGTGCGAGCCAGTCGTCCCAGTCGCGGCGGCGATAGTGCGATACCAGCAACCGATGCTGGAGCAGCGGTTCGAGCTTGTTGCGCTTGCCACGATGCTGGTCCAGATATGCGGGCGTGCATACGGGTTCGATCTCGTCGTCGAACAGATGGTCGGCCGCCATGCGCGCCCAGCGTCCATCGCCGAACTGAATCGCCACGTCGGCCGGATCCCGATCGAAATCGACGTCGGGCGTCGCATTGTCGATGCGCACCTCGATGCTTGGATATTGCTGCTGGAAGTCCGGCAGCCGCGGAATCAGCCATTTGGCCGCGAACGTGGTGTACGTGCGCACGCGCAATGCGCCCTGCGACGTGCTGCGCAGCAGCTTCGCGGTGGCATTAGCCACCGCATCGAACGCCGGCACGATCTCCGCCGCATACCCCTGCCCCGCACGCGTCAGCGTCACGCCATGCCGCTCGCGCCGGAACAGTTCCACGCCAAGGTAGGACTCGAGCGTGGCAATCTGCCGGCTCACCGCGGACTGCGAGACATGGAGCTCCTGCGCGGCGAGCGTCAGGTTCTGCGTGCGCGCCACGACTTCGAAGACGCGCAGCGGGTTCAGCGGGGGAATGCGCCGTGCCATGTCGGGTAGGGGCGAGAATCGGGAGGAATGACTTTTGATTATACCTCCCGCTCCCGCGCCTACCGCGCCGACTTAACGGATCGGCAGTTCGCGCCCGGCGCGGCGCGAGTAATACGCGAACGTCGCCTCGAACCGCTTCTGCGTGCTGACCCATCGCTGCGCCTCGCGACCGAGTTCCGGATCGATGGGCTTGATCTCGCCGGCGGCCATCGCCAGCAGGTGCAGGCGCGCCGCGCGCTCGAACATCACGCCGATCACGCACGCTTCTTCCACCGACGCGCCACCGACGAGCAGCCCGTGGTGCGACAGCAGAATGGCCTTCTTGTCGCCCAGCGCGCCGGAGATGATCTCGCCCTCCTCGTTGCCGACCGGAATGCCCGGCCATTTTTCGAGGAACGCGACCTGGTCGTAGAGCACGCATGTATCCATATGCGAAATCACGAGCGGCACTTCGAGCATCGCCAGCGCCGATGCATGCGGCGCGTGCGAATGCACGATGCAGTTGAGGTCCGGACGCGCACGGTAGAGCCAGGAGTGGAAACGGTTGGCCGGGTTCGGCATGCCCGCGCCTTCGAGCACGCGCAGATCCTCGTCCACGAGCAGCAGATTCGCGGCGGTAATCTCGTCGAAACCGAGACCCAGACGCTGCGTCCAGTAGGTACCGGGCTTTTCCGCGCGCGCGGTGATTTGCCCGGACAGGCCCGAGTCGTGCCCGAATGCGAACAGGATGCGGCAGGTCTCCGCCACCGCTTCGCGCAGCGGCAGCTTTTCCGCGCGCAGTTCGGTCTGCATCTTCCTGAGTTCGGTCGCGACGATCTCGCTCTTGCTCAGTTGCATGGTATCGGCCATGTCTTGGCTCCTTTTGTTTGAGTGTGCTGGGAGTGAGGGTAATCGATGCTGCGGGTTCTAGTTCCTGGCCTCGGACTTGAGCAGCGCCGACCAGCGGCGGTCCTCGTTGCCGATCATCTGGCGGAACTGCTCCGGCGTGGATGCCGTCGGCTCCGTGCCCTGCGCCACGAGCACGGCCTTGAACTTCGGATTGGCCACCGCGGTCACGATGGCCGAATTGAGCTTCTTGACCACCTCGGCATCGAGGCCGGCCGGTCCGACCACGCCCGCGACCGAGCCCGACACGATACCGGGATAGCCGAGTTCGGCCGTGGACGGCACGTCGGGCGCCGTCGACAGCCGTTGCGGATTGGCCACCGCCAGCGCGCGCAATTTGCCCGAGGTCACGAACGGCATGACCTGCGGCGAGGCTTCGAACGTCAGATCGACCTGCCCCGATGCCACGTTGGTCACCGACTCGGAGCCGCTCTTGAACGGCACGTGCAGGAACTGGACCTTCGACCCCTCCTCCAGGATCTTCATGCCCTGGTACGGCGAGCTGCCAACGCCGGCGGTGCCCACGCTAAGGCTGTCCGGCTTCGCCTTCGCCAGCTTGATCAGATCGGGCAGCGTCTTGACCGTGACGCTGGGGCCCACCACGAGCACGTGCGGCGTGGAACCGACGAGCGACACGTACGTGAAGTCTTTCGCGCTATTGAAGTTGACCTTGACGTCGGTATGCGGATTGACCGCCAGCACGCCGACCGTCGCGAACAGCAGCGTGTAGCCGTCAGGCCTGGCGCGGCGCACGTAGTCGGCGGCGATATTGCCGCCTGCGCCTGGACGGTTTTCCACGACGATGGACTGGCCGAGCTGCTCGGACAGCGCCTTGCCGGTGGCGCGCGCCACCAGGTCGGTGATGCCGCCGGCGCCGAATGGCACCACGAGCGTGATCGGGCGATCGGGATAGGCGCCTTGGGCGGCGGCCGCGCCACTTAGCGTGAGCGCGGCGCATGCCAGCGCGACGGCATGCAGACAGGAACGGTGGGGGCGCACTCGACTTCTCCTTCTTCGGGTTGAAACGTGAGTGTCCATAATGACACCATAGTTTCCTAAAGGCAACCAAGTTGCCGAGTTGGTGCGCGAACCTTACAATGCACGTCTGCCCGCACCGAACGGGGGCACGGCCCCAACGCGAATCACCCATGACCAGCAAGCAGGACTCCAGCGCCACCCGCAGCGCCACCAGCAGCGCCGCCAGCAGTGCCGCCAATATCGCCGAGCGCCTCGCCGAGCTCCGCAAGCTCAATGGCCTCACGCTCGAAGAGCTCGCCACGCGCGCGTCGCTGACCAAGAGCTATCTCTCCAAGCTGGAACGCGGGCTCTCGTCGCCCACTATCGCCACCGTGCTCAAGCTTGCCGAAGCGCTCGGCGTGACCGTCGATCAGCTCATCGCCAAGCCCGATCGCGCGAACGAGATCCTGCACGTGACGCCCGCCGATCGCGTGCCCTTCAGCCCTTCGGCGGAACGAGACGGCTATCTTTACGAAGCGATCGCCACCGCGCGCGCGGACAAGACGATGAACCCGTTCATCATGAGTCCGCCGTTCACGATCAACGAGAAGCAGCCCCTTGCCAGCCACGCGGGCGAAGAACTGATCTTCGTCGTGCAGGGCGAAATGGAAGTCCTGTTCGAGCATCGCACCGTGCGCATGAAGGCAGGCGATTCGCTGTACTTCAACGCGTCGATTCCGCATCGCTCCCGCTCGGTGGGCAAGAAGCAGGCGCAGGCACTCGTCGTGGTAGGCGATCGAAAGAAAGACCCAATCGGTCTGAAGTGAGTATTTAAGTATCGAGTCTCGCGGTCGTTAAGAGAAGCAATCGCACGGAAGCACACGCTTCACGCCATGCTTCGTACCTCGAGATTCAAATGATCACCACAGCCCGGCTGTTCCAGCCTGCGTATTTCCCCGCCGCGTTCGGCGCCTTCGGCGCGCTCGTCACGGTGGGTGCATCCGGCGGCAGCATCGCCGGCATCGTCGGCGCGTTGCCCCTCGTCGCGATCGGCACCGCCGCCACATGGCACGCACGACGTCAGCAGGCCAGCGACATGGCCACACGGCGCGCGCTGCTCGCCGACATGCACGACTTCAGTGCCGCGCTGTCGCCAGTGTGGGCCGCCCACATCGAATCCTCCCGCAGTCAGATGGAAGACGCGATTACCGCGCTGAGCGCGCGTTTCGCGGGCATCGTCACGCGCCTCGGCCAGACGCTGCAACAGTCGGGCAGCCACGACGGCGGCACCGCCGACGGTGCCGCGCAGGCCGTCTACACCGCGAGCCAGCAGCAGTTGCAGGGCGTGGTCGACTCGCTGCGCGAGGCGATGGCCGGCAAGGCGCATATGCTGACGAAGATCCAGGATCTGCAGGCCTTTATCGGCGAACTGCAGGACATGGCGGACGGCGTCTCGCGCATCGCGCACCAGACGAACCTGCTTGCGATCAACGCCACCATCGAGGCCGCGCACGCCGGCGAACTCGGCAGAGGCTTCAGCCAGGTCGCGCAGGAAGTGCGCGCGCTGTCGCGCATGTCCGGCGAAACCGGCCGGCAGATTGCCAGCAAGATCTCCGTCATCAATGCCGCGATCGAAGAAACGCGCAAGGCCGCCGACGCGTCGCGCACGCAGGAGGACCACGTCATGACGGACTCCGAGCAGCGGATTCAGGATGTGCTCAGCCGCTTCGATGGCCTGACCCACACGCTGGCCCAATCGGCGGAAATGCTGCGCGAAGAGAGCCGCGGCATCCAGGTGGAAGTCAACGAGGCCCTCGTGCAACTCCAGTTTCAGGATCGCGTGAGCCAGATCCTGAGCCATGTGCGCGACAACATCGATCGCGTGCCCGCGGTCGTGCAGGAACACGTGGCCGATTGCGAGCGCGGCGAGGATGCACCGCTGCGGGCGGACGGCCTGCTGCGGGAACTCGAGGCGACCTATGCGATGGCGAGCGAGCGCGCGGTCCATCACGGCACCAAGAATTCCGGCGGCGCGACCGCTGCCGCACCCGCATCCGCACCGGCCGCGGCCGCGGCCGCGGCCGCGCAGCACGACGACATTACTTTCTTCTGAAGCACCAAGGACCACACACCATGGCAAAGACCATCCTGATCGTTGACGACTCCTCCTCGGTTCGCCAGGTCGTGGGTATCGCACTGAAGGGCGCGGGCTACGCGGTCATCGAGGCCAGCGATGGCCGCGACGCGCTCTCCAAGCTCACGGGCCAGAAGGTGCATCTGATCATCAGCGACGTGAACATGCCGAACATGGATGGCATCACGTTCCTGAAGGCCGTCAAGGCCCTGCCTGCGTATCGCTTCACGCCGGTGATCATGCTCACCACCGAAAGCCAGGAGGCGAAGAAGCGCGAAGGCCAGCTGGCCGGCGCCAAGGCGTGGGTCGTCAAGCCGTTCCAGCCGCCCACCCTGCTCGGCGCCGTCGAGAAGCTCGTGCTGCCATGAGCGACGCCCTGCGCTTCGCCCTGGATGGCGAACTGACGATCTACCGCGCTGCCGAATTGCGCGAAGCCCTGATGGCGGCACTGCCCGCCCCGCCCGCCTCGATCGTCATCGATCTTGCCGAGGTCAGCGAGATCGACAGCTCGGGCGTCCAGCTGCTGGTTGCCACGCAACGGGCGGCCATCGCGGCAGGCGTGGCGCTCGCCTTCTCCGATGCCAGTCCGGCCGTGCGCGACGTGCTCGGTCTGTTCAATCTTTCGACGGCGCTGGGGGTCCCCGCATGAACATGGATCAGGCCCTCCAGGCCTTTATCGTCGAGAGCCGCGAGCTGCTCGAGGATATGGAATCCGCGCTGCTGCGCGTGACGCATGAAGCCGATCCCGGCGACTCGATCAACGAGATCTTTCGCGCCGCGCATACCATCAAGGGTTCGGCGGGACTCTTCGGCCTCGACTTTATCGTCGACTTCGCGCATGTCGCGGAGAGCGTGCTCGATCGGGTGCGCGATGGCGCGCTGCCGATCGACGAGGCCGTGGTATCGCTGCTGCTTGCCTGTGGCGACCATATCGCCCGCCTCGTCGGCGTTGCCGCCGAAGGCCGCACCGAATCCACGCCGGAACTCGACGCCGATGCGGCCCCGCTGCTCGCGCAACTGCATACCTACCTCGACACGCCCGCGGACGAAACCGGCAAGGCCGAGCGCGCCACGCAGGGCGCTCCCGCTGACGACGGCATGACGCACTGGCGCATCGCGCTGCGCTTCGGCCCCGACGTGCTGCGCAACGGCATGGACCCGCTGTCGTTCATACGGTATCTGGGCAAGCTCGGCACGATCGTGTCGATCGAAACGCTGACCGACGCGCTGCCGCCGCTCGCGGACATGGATGCCGAGTCGTGCTATCTCGGTTTCGAGATCGTGCTGGCCAGCGACGCGGGCCGGGCGGCGATCGAAGGCACGTTCGAGTTCGTGATCGACGATTGCGAAGTGGCGATCGAACCGGCAGGCGCGCCGGAAGCCGCCAGCGTGGCGACTGCCAATGCCTCGGCCGAGGCCGCGATCGATACCAGCGCCACGGCGTCGGCCACGATCGAACGCCCTGCCGCCCGCGCGGGCGAACGCCAGTCGGTGCGCGTCGATGCCGACAAGCTCGACCGCCTCGTCGACCTCGTCGGCGAGTTGATTACGGCGTCCGCCACCGCGATGCAGGCCGGCCGTTCGCTGCACAGCTCGGCACTGCACGAAGCGCATTCGACGCTGATCGGCCTCGTGCAGGAAGTTCGCGACAACGCGCTGCAACTGCGCATGGTCAAGATCGGCGGCACGTTCAGCCGCTTCCAGCGCGTGGTGCATGACGTATCGCGCGAGATCGGCAAGGACATCGTGCTCGAGATCAGCGGCGAGGATACCGAACTCGACAAGACGGTCGTCGAGAAGATCGGCGATCCGCTGACGCACCTCGTGCGCAACAGCATGGACCACGGCATCGAGTCCGCGGAGGTCCGCGCGGCGCGCGGCAAGCCCGCGCGCGGGACGGTGCGCCTGAATGCCTATCACGACTCCGGCAGCATCGTGATCGAGGTCGGCGACGACGGCGGCGGCCTCTCGCGCGAGAAGATCCTCGCCAAGGCCATCGACCGCGGGCTCGTGGAAGCGGGCAAGGTACTCAGCGACCAGGAAATCTACGCGCTGATCTTCGAGCCGGGCTTCTCCACGGCCGAACAGATCACGAACCTGTCGGGCCGCGGCGTCGGCATGGACGTGGTCAAGCGCAATATCACCGCGCTGCGCGGCACCGTGTCCATCGACAGCGATCCGGGCGTGGGCACCACGGTGTCCGTACGGTTGCCGCTGACGCTGGCCATCATCAACGGCTTCCAGGTGTCCGTCGGCAACTCGGTGTTCGTGCTACCGCTGGAGGCGGTGGAGGAATGCGTCGAATTCCGCGAGGACACCGGCCACGACTTCATGGAACTCCGCGGACAGGTGCTGCCGTTCGTGCGGCTGCGAACGCTGTTCGATATTCAGGACGCCGCCGCCACGCGCCAGAGCGTCGTGGTCGTACGGCATGCGGGACAGGGCTTCGGCATCATCGTCGATCGCCTGCTCGGCGAAGCGCAGACCGTGATCAAGCCGCTCGCGCGCATGTTCGCGCATCTGCAGGGCATCAGCGGCTCAAGCATTCTCGGCAGCGGCGACGTCGCGCTCATTCTCGACGTCCCCGCGCTCAACCAGATTCTCAGCGTCTCCCCTCGTACCGAAATCAACAAGGAAAGATCATGTTCACCAACATGAAACTCGCGACGAAGCTCTTCGGCTCGTTCGTCATCGTGCTTGCCCTCATGATAGGGCTCGGCACCTATGCCATCGTGCAGTTGTCCACGGTGAACGCCTCCACGGTGGATATCGCCACCAACTGGATGCCCAGCGTCAAGGACGTGCTGTTGACGCGCGGCAACCTGCACCGCGTGCGTGTGCTCGAGTTGCGCACGATCCTGACCGACGATGCCAACGAGATCCGCGACGCCATCTCGGAGTCCAGCGACCGTATCGCCTCCATGCGCAAGACGTGGGAAGAGTACGGCAAGCTCCTGTCCTCCCCTGAAGAGAAGCAGCTGTACGATCAGGCCAAGGCGGATCTGGACGGCTTTATCGCGGAACACGACAAGATCGTCACGCTGGGCGCGGCGAACAAGAACGAGGAAGCGCGTAACGTGCTGAACGGCACCTCGCTCAAGCGCTACAACGCATTCCGTACCGCCACCGACAAGCTGACCGAGATCAACGTGAACGGCGCCGACGGCGCCGCGCGCACGGCCGCCGAAGTGTTCGCCAACGCGCGCTCGTGGGTCATCGGCACGCTGATCGGCTGCTCGATCCTCGCACTGGCCATGGCCTTCCTGATCACGCGTTCGCTCGTGCGCCAGCTCGGCGGCGAGCCGGCCTACGTGGGCGAGATCGCCAACAGCGTATCCAATGGCGACCTGACGCTCGACATCCAGACGCGCGCGGGTGACAACACCAGCGTGCTGGCCGCGATGAAGAACATGGTCGGCAAGCTCTCCCATATCGTCAGCGAAGTCAACGGCGGTGCCGAAGCCCTCGCCGGCGCATCGGAGGAAGTGAGCGCCACGGCGCAGTCGCTGAGCCAGGCGTCCAGCGAGCAGGCATCGGGCGTGGAGGAAACGAGCGCATCGGTCGAACAGATGACGGCCTCGATTTCCCAGAACACCGAGAACTCGAAGGTGACCGACAGCATTGCGACCAAGGCGGCCACCGAGGCTTCCGAAGGCGGCGAGGCCGTGCGCGCCACGGTGTCCGCGATGAAGCAGATTGCCCAGAAGATCGGCATCATCGACGACATCGCATACCAGACCAACCTGCTCGCGCTGAACGCGGCGATCGAAGCCGCGCGTGCCGGCGAGCACGGCAAGGGCTTCGCGGTGGTGGCGGCGGAAGTGCGCAAGCTCGCCGAGCGCAGCCAGGTGGCCGCGCAGGAAATCGGTGACGTGGCCGGCTCCAGCGTGGAACTCGCGGAACGCGCGGGCAAGCTGCTCGACGAGATGGTGCCCAACATCCGCAAGACGTCGGACCTCGTGCAGGAAATTACCGCCGCGTCCGAGGAACAGTCGTCGGGCGTGAGCCAGATCAACGCCGCGATGACGCAGCTGAGCCAGACCACGCAGCAGAACGCATCGAGCTCGGAAGAACTCGCGGCCACGGCCGAAGAGATGAGCGGCCAGGCCGAGCAGCTGCGCAACACCATCAGCTTCTTCCGCATCTCGGGCATGGCCGATGCGCGCCGGACGCGCGCCACGGCACGCAAGCCGGCCAAGACCGCCGCCCGCAAGGCTACGCCGGTGCTGGACCTTGCGATGGCGGATGGGGACATGATGGACGGCGGCATCGACGAGCGTTCGTTCGCCCGTTACTGAGCGAGCGGAGCGGAACAATGACCAACGCGATGACCGGCGTCGTGGCATCGACCGGTGGCCTGGCCGAGACCACCCAGTATCTGACCTTCCAGCTTGGCGGGGAGATGTTCGCCATCGGCATTCTCGCCATCAAGGAGATCATCGAGTACGGCACGCCGACCGTGGTGCCGATGATGCCGCCCACCGTGCGCGGCGTGATCAACCTGCGCGGCGCGGTGGTGCCCGTCATGGACCTGCAGGCGCGCTTCGGCCAGCCGTCCAGCGCCGTGGGCAAGCGCACCTGCATCGTGATCGTCGAAGTGCCCGCCGGCGAGGAGTACCAGGTGGTGGGCGTGGTGGTGGACGCGGTGAATGAAGTCGTCGATATCGGCCCGTCCGACATCGAGCCCACACCGTCGTTCGGCGCGCGTATTCGCACGGACTTCATCGAAGGCATGGGCAAGGTCAAGGGCAGGTTCGTGATTCTGCTGAACCTCGAGCGCGTGCTGTCGCTCGAGGAAATGGCAACGCAGCTGGCAACGCAGCTGGCAACGCTCGCGCAGCAGCCGGTGGAAGCCTGATCGCGCACGCATCATGCAACAGTTCATGCTCACCGATCAGGACTTCGGCAACTTCCAGCGCTTTATCTTCGAGGCGGCGGGCATCACGCTCTCCCCCGCGAAGAAGGCGCTGGTGTGCGGCCGGCTGGCCAAGCGCGTGCATGCGCGGCAACTGGGAAGCTATGCGGCGTATTTCGACCTGCTGCGCAGCCGCCGCGACCTCAGGGAAGTCCAGGTCGCGGTGGATCTGCTGACGACCAACGAGACCTACTTCTTTCGCGAGCCCAAGCACTTCGATCTGCTGCGCGAAGTCGCCGCGGCGCACGAGGGCGGGCGGCCGTTCCGGATCTGGAGCGCCGCATGCTCGAGCGGCGAGGAAGCCTACAGCATGGCCATGGTGCTGGCCGACGGCATGACGGGCCGGCCATTCGAGGTGGTCGGCACCGATATCAGCACGCGGATGCTCGCGCGGGCGCGCACGGGGCACTATCCCGACGCGCGTGCCCGGCTGATTCCGCCCACCTACCTCAAGCGCTTTTGCCTCAAGGGCCAGGGCGAGCACGAAGGCACGATGCTCGTGGACCGCAGCGTGCGGTCCCGCGTGCAGTTCACCCATGCGAACCTCAACGATCGCCTGCCCGATGTGGGCATGTTCGACATGGTGTTCCTGCGCAACGTGATGATCTATTTCAACGGCGCGACCAAGCGCCAGGTGGTGGCGCGCGTGCTGGGTCAGTTGCGGCCGGGCGGCCATTTCTGCATCGGCCATTCCGAGACCCTCAATGACGTGAGCGACGCGGTGGAACAGATCGCGCCGTCCGTCTATCGCAAGCCGCTATGACCGCGCCCGCGACGAAGGGGCTTCCCGGGAACGCCGCGCACCCCATTCGCGTGCTGGTCGTCGACGACTCGGCCGTCGTGCGGCAGGTACTGGTCGGCCTGCTGGCCGGTGCGCCGGGTATCGAGGTCCTGCACGCGGTGGCCGACCCGCTGCTGGCGATGGAGCGCATGCGCGTGCAGTGGCCGGACGTGATCGTGCTCGATGTGGAAATGCCGCGCATGGACGGCATTACGTTCCTGCGCAAGATCATGGCGGAGCGCCCTACCCCCGTGGTCATCTGCTCCACGCTGACCGAGAAAGGCGCCAGGACGACGATGGAGGCGATGGCGGCCGGCGCGGTGTCCATCGTCACCAAGCCGAAGCTAGGGCTCAAGCAATTCCTGCAGGAAGCGGCCGACGAGCTGATCGCCACGGTGCGCGCGGCCGCGCGCGCCAATGTGCGCAGGCTGGTGCCGCGCACGGGTCCGGCGGCACCGGTCGCGCCGACGGCCAAGCATTCGGCCGATGTCATTCTGTCGGCGGGCCTGCCGCCCGGCGCGACGCGCGCGATGGCTCAGACTACCGAGCGCGTGGTGGCCATCGGCACGTCCACCGGCGGCACGCAGGCGCTCGAACAGGTGCTGACGGCCCTGCCGCGGGTCTCCCCGGGCATCGTGATCGTGCAGCATATGCCCGAGAAGTTCACGGCGGCGTTCGCGGCGCGACTCGATGCGTTGTCGGCCATCAGCGTCAGGGAGGCACAGACCAACGACCGTGTGGTGCCCGGCCGGGCGCTGATTGCGCCGGGCGGACGGCATCTGCTGCTACGCCGCAGCGGCGCGCAGTACTTCGTCGAGGTCGTCGATGGCCCGCTCGTGAACCGTCACCGGCCCTCGGTCGATGTGCTGTTCCGCTCGGTCGCCAAATGCGCCGGGGCCAACGCGCTGGGCATCATCATGACGGGCATGGGCGACGATGGCGCGGCGGGGCTGCTCGAGATGCGCACCGCGGGAGCGCGTACGGTGGCGCAGGACGAGGACAGTTGCGTGGTGTTCGGCATGCCGCGCGAGGCCATCAAGCGCGGCGGCGTGGATCGCACCGTACCGCTGTCCGGCATTGCCAGAGAGATCGGTGCGGCTGGCTAGCGGCGCGCTGCGTCGCGCGGCGCAGGCGTTTGCGTCAGAATAGCGGCCTGGGCCAGTTGCCCATTACTCATGACGACCCAAGCCGTGACCTACCCCACCGACAATCCCCTGCTCGACGACCTCGGCATCCGCCTGACCAGCGTCACCCATGGTGCCTGCACGCTCGAACTCGATATCGAACCCCGCCACCTGAACCGCCAGGGCTCGCTCCAGGGCGGCGTGAGCGCCACGCTGCTCGATGCCGCCTGCGGTTACGCCGGCCTGCAGGGCGAGGACGGCAAGATGGGCAACGCGGTCACGCTGATGCTGACCATCAGCTATCTGGGCCGCGTCAGCACCGGCCGTGTCCGCGCGACCGCGCACGTCACCCGCGCGGGCCGCAGCATCTATTTCTCGTCGGCCGAGCTCACGGCCGAGAATGGCGACCCGATCGCCACCGCGCAAGGCACGTTCAAGCGCTCCCGCGAGGCCGCCGGCACCTGACCCGGCGCTTCTCGCCTATATTGACTGAGGGCCGACGGACGGCCCCCTCAGTCGGGAGAACGCTGGCGATGCGCGAGGAAACGCAGGATGACCGACCGGACGACGAGAGCGTACGCAACCACCCGCGCTATGCCCAGATGTTTCCGGTGCTCACCGAGGCCGAGCTCGATCGCGTGCGGCGTTTCGGCACGCTGACTCACCACGCCGCCGGCGAATATCTCTATCGCGCCGGTAACCTGTGTCCGGGCGTATTCGTGTTGCTTGCGGGCAAGGTGCGCATCATCGGCCGCGATGGCCTGGGTCACGAGCGTGTGGTGCATACCTATACGCAGCGGGGCGAATTCACGTCCGACGTCACGCAGTTGTCGAGCAAACCTGCCGTGGTCGATGCGCACGTGATCGAGGACGTGCAGGCGATGCTGCTGCGCCCCGACGAACTGAGCGCGCTGATGATCGGCGAGGCCGATATCGGCGAGACGCTGATGCGCGCGCTGATCCTGCGCCGCGTGCTCGTCATCGAACGCGGGCATGGCGTGATTCTCGTAGGCTCGGGCGAGGATGCGCGGCTCCAGGCACTGCAGAATTTCCTGCGGCGCAATGCGTTTCCCTACGTCACGCTCGACGCCACGCACGAGTCCGATGCCATTGCGCTGCTGGAACGGCTGACGCCCGCGCCCGACGACTTCCCGATCGTCGTCTGCCCCGACGGCTCGGTCATGCGCAATCCCGATGCGGGCCAGCTGGCATCGTGCCTCGGCCTGATTCCGGAGTTCGATCCGAGCCATGTCTACGACGTGACCGTGGTGGGCGCCGGGCCGGCCGGACTCGCGACGGCCGTGTACGCGGCGTCCGAAGGCCTGTCGGTGGCCGTCTTCGACTGCCGCGCGCCCGGCGGGCAAGCGGGCACCAGCGCGCGTATCGAGAACTACCTTGGCTTTCCGACGGGCATTACCGGCCATGCCCTGGCCGGGCGCGCGTTCGTGCAGGCGCAGAAATTCGGCGCGCATATCGGCATCCCGTGCGAGGTCCGTGCGCTGCACTGCGACCGCTCGCCTCTTGGCATCGAATTCGACGATGGCTGCCATATCCAGTCCCGCACCGTCGTCATCGCCTGCGGCGCCGAATACCGGCGGCCCGGCGTGGCCGATCTCGAACGGTTCGAGGGCAATGGCGTCTACTACTGGGCCACGCCGATCGAGGCGCGGCTGTGCCGCACGGAGTCCGTGCTGCTGGTCGGCGGCGGCAACTCGGCCGGCCAGGCCGTCGTGTTCCTGTCCGCGCACGCCGAGCACGTGCATATGTTCATCCGCGGCGGCAACCTCGAACACAGCATGTCGCGCTACCTCGTGGAGCGCGTGCGCGCGTTGCCGAACGTCACGCTCCACATGGGCGTCGAACTCACGGCCCTCGAGGGGACGACGCGTCTCGAGCGCGTCCACTATCGCGGCGCCGGTGGCATCGAGGGCAGCATGACCACGCACCATCTGTTCGTATTCATCGGCGCCGACCCGAATACGCGCTGGCTGCGGCCAAGCGGCGTGCTGTTCGACGACAAGGGCTTTGTGCTCACGGATTACAACCTGCCCGCCACGGCATCCGCGCCCAGCGGTCCGCCGTTGCTGCTGCAGACCAGCGTGGAAGGCGTGTTCGCGATCGGCGACGTGCGCTCGGGCTCGACCAAGCGCGTGGCGTCGGCGGTCGGTGAAGGCGCGGCCGTGGTCGCGCAGCTGCACCGTTTTCTTGCCATGCAGCGCGCGCCCGGGTAGACGGGTTCAGCCTTCGAGCCGCTTCACCACCTCGTCCGTGGTCCACAGGCCGTTGGCGATAAACCGGAAGTTGATCAGCGCGGCCAGATAGCCATCGCCCTCCGGCACCTTGGGACCCGCGATCGCATCGCGCACCACGCCTACTTCGAAGCCCTGCTCGAGCAGATCGCGCAGATGCGATTCCACGCACAGGTTGGCGGCCATGCCGGTCAGGATGACCTGATCGACATGGCGCTTGCGCAGTTGCAACGTCAGATCGTTGACCTGCGGGCCATACAGCTTGTGTGTCGAGCAGATGATGGTCTTGCCGTCCTCGATATAAGGCTTGAGCTCGGGCAGGAAGTCGGCGCCCGAATCGCGAAACCCTTCCAGCGTCAGCGCACCGGGGCGATCGAACATGCCGAGCCCGTGCTGGAGCACCTCGCCCGGGCCCTGGAACGCGCCCTCGTGGTCATGCGGGTAGTAGTAGTGCGGCGACACGGCCACGGGCAGCCCGGCCTGCTTGGCGGCACGGAACAGGCGCGCGAGGTTCGGCACGAGGTTCTGCTCGGTCACGCTCTCGCCCACGAGGGGCCACGCGGCGCCCTGGGGGCTCATGAAGTCGATCTGCGGATCGATCACGACGAGCGCGGCGCGCTTCGGATCGAGTTTCATCGTGTGCTTCGGCAGCGCGGCGTTGGCGGGGTCGGCGTACTGAGGCAGCTTGGGCGTATTGCACATGGTGATTCTCCGGTGAAAAGACGGGTCAGTTTATAGATGACCAGTCGCTTTATTAAAAGGCAAAAAAAGAGACGTGCCCCAAGGCGCGTCCCGGTGGTACCTCGTCGTCAGGCCAGCAGTTTCGGCAACACCATCCGCTCGAAGCGCAGATACGGGTCGCGATTGCGCTGCACCTTTGCGCGCAGCACGGCGCCTTCCCAGGCCTCGATCAGCACGCCGGCCACATCGTGGGCGCGCTCGCCGGTACCGATATGCGACAGCGCGGCCACGCAATCGGCCAGCGCATCTTCCCAGCGCTGGAACAACTGCATCAGCCGGCGCCGGGCGTCGTCGCTTTCGGTCGCGAGTTCGAGGGACAGGTTGCCGACCAGGCAGCCCTGCGCGAAGTTATGCTGGCCGTGGTCGTCGGCCAGTGCGCGGAAAAACCGCGCCAGCCGCGCGGCGGGCGCCTGCGACGTATCGCGCAGCAGCGGGAAATGCCGGGTCTCGATGCCGAGCCAGTACTGCTCCAGCAGCTCGATGGCGAATGCCTCCTTGCTGTCGAAGTAGTTGTAGAACGAGCCCTTGGGCACACCGGCGGCGGCCGTGATGTCCTGCACGCCGGAGCCGTTGAAGCCGCGGCTGTGGACGACCTGCCCGCCGGTGGCGAGCAGCCGGGCGCGCACGTCGGGGTTGGGGGGTCTTGGCATGGGATAACCGGCGAATGGCTAACGATGGTTAGAAAGATAGTCGGTCATCTATTTATTGTCAACACCCGCGTGCAACGCCGCGCTCCGCCTATCGCCCGGTGAAGCGCGCCGGCCGCCGCTCGATAAAGTGCGCGACGCCTTCCGTGAAGTCTTCGCTCTGGATGCTCTCGAACATCTCGGCGTTGGCCACGCGCGTGGCGTCGGCCAGCGACTGGAACGGCTGCTCCCACAGCTGGCGCTTGATCACGCCTATCGACCGTGGCGACACGTTCTCGGCAAGGTCGTCCGCATAGGCGACGGTCTCGGTCATCAGCGCATCCGCGTCGTAGACACGATCGACGAGGCCCATGCGCAGCGCTTCGTCGGCCAGCACCTTGCGCGCCGAGTACAGCAGGTCGGCCGCATGGCCGGGTCCCACCACACGCGGCAGCATCCATCCGATGCCATGCTCGGCGATCAGCCCGCGTCGCGCGAACGCCGTGCTGAACGCGGCCTTCTCGCTGGCAAATCGCATATCGCTATAGAGCGCGAATACAAGGCCGAGGCCGGCCGCGGCGCCGTTGATCGCGGAGATGATGGGCTTTCGCAGCGCGGGGAAGTAACCGTAGCGCGTCTGGTAGTCCGCGCGCCGGTTCATGTCGAATGGACGCATCCAGCGCGCCGCGCGGATATCGTCGGGCGGCAGGATCTCCAGCGCGTTGATGTCCATGCCCGCGCAGAACCCCTTGCCCGCGCCCGTGAGCACGATCACGCGGACTTCCTCGTCGCGGTCGAGCGCTTCCATCGCATCGCGCAGTTCGGTCTCCATGACCTGCGTGAGCGCATTGAGCTTGTCGGGGCGGTTCATCGTGACGATGGCCACGCGGCCGCTACGGCCGGCCAGCGTGACCGTCAGTTCCTGATATGTTTTCTGGCTCATCGTTCGGTTCCTCTTTCCTTTATGGCAACTGCACCGCGCGCGGCTCGACGAACTCCTCGAGCCCAAAGACACCGCCCTCCCGGCCCATGCCGGACAGGCCAAACCCGCCGAACGGCGCCGCGGGGTTGAAGCGCGCACCGTTGACGTCCACCTGCCCCGCCCGCAGCGCATCGGCCACGCGGGCCCCCGTGGCATCGTCGGCCGCCCAGACCGTAGCGGCCAGGCCGTAAGGCGTGCCGTTGGCGAGCGCGATCGCTTCTTCGACCGTGTCATAGCACTGCACCGCGAGCACCGGGCCGAAGACTTCCTCGTTGGCCAGGCGGCTATCGGCGGGCACGTTGCCGTAGACCGTGGGCGCGACAAAGAAGCCGTGCGCGGGCACGGGCGCATCGGGACCGCCCGCGATACGGTCGAATCCCGCGCGTTCGGCTTCGGCCAGATGCGCGTGCACACGTTCGCGCTGCGTAGCCGAGAGCAATGGTCCGATGCGCGTGTTCGCGCCGGCCGGATCGCCGAGCGTCATGGCCGCTACCGCCTGCTCGAGCCATGCGCGGCATTCGGGATAGGCCTCGCGGGCGACGATCAGCCGCGTGGTCGCGCTGCATGTCTGTCCCGAATTGAGGAAGCACGATGCCACGGTAGCCTTGACCGCCTTTTGCAGATCGGCGCCGGGCAGCACGACGGCCGCGGACTTGCCGCCCAATTCCATCGACACGCGCTTCATGTCGCCGGCGGCCGTGGCGGCGACCTTGCGGCCCACGGCGGTCGAGCCCGTGAACGACACCATCCGCACGTCGGGATGCGACACCAGCGCGGCGCCGAGCGCGGCGCCGCCGGACACGATATTGAGTACGCCGGCCGGCAGTTGCGCGGCCTCGCACGCGGCAATCAGATGTTGCGTCGCGGACGGCGCGAGCTCGGACGGCTTGAGCACGACCGTGCAGCCCGCGAGCAGCGCCGGGGCGACCTTGCCCGTGATCTGGTGCAGCGGATAGTTCCACGGCGTGATGGCGGCGACCACGCCGACGGGCGCCATCGTGATGCGGGAATGGGCGACCTGCCGGACGAACGCGAAGTCGTCGGCGAGCGCGGCGGTGGCGCGCCATGCCGCGATTGGCGCGTCAACCTGAATGCGGCGCGACAGTTTCAGCGGCATGCCGACTTCACGCGAGATATCCTCCGCCAGCTCGGATGCGCGCGATTCCAGCGCATCGGCCAGCGCAAGCAGGTATTGCGCGCGCGCGCCGGGGCTCAGCGTCTGCCATGCGTGCGCGGCCTTCGTTGCGGCGCGCACGGCCGCGTCCGCGTCGGCTGCGCCGCCGAGCCGCACGTCCACGCGCGGCGCCTCGGTGGCGGCATCGAGCACGCGCACGACCTCGCCGCCTTCGATCGACCGGCGCGCGCCGTCGATATAGTGTTCCGACAATTGCTTCACATTCACTCCCTACCTGGTGTTGCGTTGTTCGAGAAACCGCGCCATGACGCGCTGCGGTTCGCCATCGGCGTAGCATTCGAGCTGGGCGCGGATACCTGCCACGGCGGCATCGTCGAAGCCCGGCTGCGTCATCGCGCGCAGGCGCTGCTTGGAGAGGCGCACCGCCGTGGGTGGCAGTGCAGCGAGCGTGCGCGCACGGGCCAATGCGGCCGGCATCAGATCCGCTTCGGCGTGCAGGGCCGTGACCAGTCCCATCTCGTAGGCGCGCTGGCCGCTGACCAGTTCGCCCGACAGCGACATCTGCACGTTGTGCGTGTGGCCGACGTGCAGCGTCATCAGGTACGACCCGACGATGCTGGCGAGGCCGGCCTTCACCTCCGGCTGTCCCCATCGGCTCTCCGGCGTGGTCAGCCGGAAGTCCGCGCAGAGTGCCACCTGGAAGCCCGCGCCGGCGGCCACGCCGCGCACGGCCACGACGGATGGCTTGTCGAGGTCGCGCACGGCCTGGTACATCGCGCGCTGGCGTTCGAGCCATGGCACGATCTGCTGCCACGAGACTTCGGCGGCCTCGTCGAGGTCCTGCCCCGCGCAGAATGCGCGCTCGCCCGCGCCGGTCAGGACCAGCGCGCGGATGCCGGTATCCGCGTTGAGCGCGCCCAGCGTGTCGATGAGCGCCTGGCGCAGCGCGCCGTTCACGGCGTTCATGCGCGTGGGACGGTTCAGTATGACGATGGCGATATCGCCGTCGCGTTCGACGCGCACCACGTCATGGCTGTCTTGCTTTGGATCGCTCACGATCAGGTCTCCTCGTGCAGTTGGACGACGGCATCGACAGCAACTACGCCCTCGCCGGCCGCCATCACCATCAGGGGATTGATATCGACCGAGCGCAGCGTGTTGCGATGGCGCAGGGCCCAGTCGCCGAGCGCCACGGCGGCGGTGGCGAGCGCATCGAGGTCGAGCGCCGGGATGTCCCGATAGCCCGCGAACAGCGGGGCCACGCGCAGCCGCGCGCAGGCCGCCCTGGCGTCGTCGACCGTGAACGGCGCGAGCAGGGTCACGATGTCCTTGCGGAGTTCCAGCAGCGTGCCGCCCTCGCCGATCATCACGAGGGGGCCGAACATCGGGTCGACGGAGACGCCGAGCGCGAATTCGTGCCGGCCCTTGACCATTTGCGCGACCACGACTTGCGGTTCTGTGACCTCCAGTGTGCGCAACGTGTCGAGACACGCGTGCGCGGCGGCTTCGACTTCTGCCGGGGTGCTCAGGCGCAGATGCACGAGGCCGTGCTCGCTCTTGTGCGGCACCGATGCCGCACAACCCTTGACCACGACGGCTCCGGCGCCATCTGCGCGCATCGCCTCGAACGCGGCGACGGCCGCATCGGCACTCGCGCAGCGGCGGTACGACACGGTCGGCACACCGGCCTCGGCCAGCAGCGCGAGACTGCGCGCCTCGTCCTGCAGACCATGGCCGTCCAGCGGCGGCGGCGCGGACGGGACGGGCTTCATGACGACCCGTGCGCTGCGCTGCCGGTGCATCGCATACTGCGCCAGCGCCGCCACCGCATCCGCCTCGGTCACGAACGTCGGCACCCCGTGCCGCGTAAATACTTCCCGCACACCCTGCTGCGGCGCGCTGGCCACCAGCGGCTTGCGGTGCGCCGCGCTGAACGCCGCCGCATCGCGCGCCAGCGCTTCCACGTCGTAGCCGGGCCCCGCCACCGGGATGCCGATCATCACCATGTCCGCCGCAGGATCCGCGCCCAGCGCGTTGAGCACCCGCGGGAACATGTCGCCCTTGCCGAGCAGCGCGGCCGTCATGTCCAGCGGATTGTTCGCGGTGCCGAACTCGGGCAGGATCTCGCCGAGCGCCCGCAGCGTGTCGTCCTGCAATGCCGTCAGCGGCAGCGCATGCCGCTCCGCCAGATCGGCCGCCATCACCCCCACCGCGCCGCTATGGCTCATCACCACCGTGCGGCCCTGCCCCGGCGCGTGGTCCTGCAGATACAGCGGCACCGCGCGCACGAGTTCGCCGATATCGCCCGCGCGCCAGATGCCATGCGCGACGAGAAACGCATCGATCGCCGCGTCGTTGCCGACCAGCGCGCCCGTATGCGAGGCGGCCGCCTGCGCCCCGCGCGCACTATTGCCGGCCTTGATCGCAACGATGCTCGCACCGCGCGCCCGCGCCGTGGCCGCCGCACGCGCCAGGGCTTCGGGATTCGAGATCGTTTCCAGATAGACGAGAATCAGCCGCACCTCGGGATCGCCCGCCACCGCCGCCGCGATCGCACACGCATCGAGGTCCGCATCGTTACCGGTGGCCACGAGGTATCGCACGCCGTGCCCGGCCTGCCGCAGCAGCGCATACGGCATCACGCTGGCCGCGCCGCTCTGGCTGATGATGGCGATGGGGCCGTCCTGCGGCGCCACCTCCATGAACATCGTCGAAAAGTTGAGCACCGCGCCACTGGCAAAGTTCGCGGTGCCCTGCGCGTTCGGGCCGACCAGACGCATGCCGCCCGCATTGGCGATGCGCACGAGTTCCTGCTGGCGCGCACGCCCGGCCGCGCCGGTCTCGGCGAAGCCCGAGGCCATGATCACGGCCGCCTTGACGCCCGCATCGGCACAAAGCTTCACCTGCTCGCGCGTGGCGTCGCCCGACACCGCGACGATGGCCGCTTCAGGCGTCTTGCCGAGCGCCACGAGGTCGGCGAGGGTCGCGTGCGCGGGCAGGCCCTGAATGACGTGACGCCCCGGATTGACCGGCAGGATCTCGCCCGTATAGCCAAACGCGCGCATGTAATGGATGGGCCGGCCGCCGACCTTGTTGGGATTGTCCGAGGCGCCGATCACGGCAACGGAGGCCGGGTGGAACAACGCCCCGAACGTGTCGTCCATCGCGTCCTCCAGCGGCGCAAGCAGGGTGTCAGTCAACGGTCGCTCCCGATTGCTTCACCACGGGGCCCCACTTGGCCGCGTCGTGCTGGATCAGCTTTGTGAAATCCGCGGGCGTGCCCGGCAGCGGACGCGCGCCGAGCGCGGCCAGCTGCGTCTGCACGTCCGACTGTCCGAGCACGGTCTGCAGCTCGGCATTGAGGCGCTTGATCGCATCGGGCGGCGTGCCCTTCGGCGCCGAAAGGCCGAACCAGATCGTCACGTCGAAACCGGGCAGCCCCGCTTCCGCGACGGTCGGCACCTTCGGCAGCGCCTCCGACCGCGTGGTGCCGGTGACGCCGAGCGGCTTGACCTTGCCGCTGCCGATGTACTGCACCTGGCTGGATACCGTGTCGAACATCATCGAGATGCGCCCGCCGAGCAGGTCCGTGAACGCCGCGGCCGAGCCCTTGTAGGGCACGTGCACGATATCGATGCCGGCCATCGACTTGAACAGTTCGCCCGACAGATGGTTGGAGCTGCCGTTGCCTGCGGAGCCGAACGTCAGCGAGCCGGGCTTCTGCTTCGCGAGCGCAATCAGCTCCTTCACATTGTTGACGGGCAGGCTGTTCGGCACCACGAGCACGTTGACCGTGGCGGCGACGGAGCCCACGGCGTCGAACGCCTTGACCGGGTCCACCTTGAGGGCGCGGTACAGCGACGGATTGATGGCCATCGTGCCCGTGGTCGAGAAGAACAGCGTGTAGCCGTCGGGGGCGGACTGGGCCACCGCTTCGGTGGCGATCGTGCCGCCCGCGCCGCCGCGGTTGTCGATGACGACGGGCTGGCCCAGTTGCTGCGACAGGTGCTGGCCGATCAGGCGCGCCATGGCGTCGGTGGGACCGCCGGCCGGGAACGGCACGACGAGGCGAATCGGTTTGCCCGGGTATGCACCGGAGGCGAAGGCGCTGCCGGCGGCCAGCGGCGCGGCAGCAATCAGCAGGGCGCAGAGCGGTCGGCGCCATGCGCGAAGCATGTGGGTAAAGCGCGGCATGTTGTCTCCATATTGTTTTTTGCCCTTCTTTGCGGTCCGAAGGGATGACGTCAGTGTATGGAGTCTCTTGGCAATGCAAAAGCGTACAATCCGCGATATCTGATATCTATTTTCTGGATGGATAGTTCATGAACCTCAAGCAGCTGGAAACGGTCGCGCTGGTGGCCGAACTCGGCTCCCTGTCGCGCGCGGCGCGGGCGCTGGGCATCGCGCAGTCGCTGGTCAGCCGCGCGATTGCGCAGATCGAGGGGGAATGGGGAGACCGGCTGTTCGAGCGGACGGGGCGCGGTGTGGTGCTCTCGGAATTCGGGCAGCGGATCGTGCCGCATGTGCGGCTGCTGCTCGATCAGTCGGCGCGATTGCAGGACGAGGTCAAGGATGCGGCGGGCATTCCGGTCGGGCTCGTCAAGATCGGGGTATTACCGTCGATGGCGCCGCGGCTGGTGCCCGCGCTGTTCGAGGATCTGCGGTCGCTGGCGCCGGGAGTGCGGCTGCACGTGGCGGAAGGGTTCAGCGGGCAGCTCGACGAGGCGCTGGAGTCGGGGCGGATCGATCTGGCACTGATCAACCGGTATAGCCCGGGGCCCCGGCAGGACGAGGATGTGCTGGCGCAGGTGCCGACCTATCTGATCTGCACGCCGGCGCATCCGTTTGCGAGGTTGTCGCAGCTGGCGTTTCGGAAGCTCGATGGCATTCCGCTGGTGTTGCCGCCGTCGCCGAACGGGTTTCGGTCGATTCTCGACCAGCATGCGCGGCGGCTCGGCATCTCGCTCGATGTGGCGCTGGAGGTGGAATCGCTGAGCACGATGAAGGAGGTGGCGCTATCGGGCTGCGCGCTGACGATTCTGCCGCGGCTGGCGGTGGCACAGGATATGGAAGCCGGCCGGCTGGCGGCCGTGGAAATCGTCGATCCCCGCATGCCACGCGATATCGCAATGGGCGTGACGCGCCACCACCCACTCTCGCGCGCGGCGCGGCTCGTGTTGTCGCGGCTGCACGACCTCGTACCGCGTGTGGCTAGCGGTGCGCTGTGACGAGGGGCGGTCCGCCAGCGGACGCGCGGCGCGAGGTCGACGCAAGCCGCGCGAGTCGCGAAGGCCATGCGCCTTGGGCCGTCGTGAGCAGTGGGCCGCTCGACTGTGGGCTCGTTATGTGGCCAGGCGGCGGGTCTGCCGCAGCATGACACCGCGGTCGAGTAGCCATACCGCGAGCATCGTGGCGCCCATCATCGGGAAGATCGCGCCAAGGAGCCCGAGGCCGATGACCCACGCGCGCATCGGCGGGACCGCGGAGGGATAGCTCGGCGCCGCGAGCGCGCGGGCGGGCCGGCGCTTCCACCACATCACGAAGCCGCTGATCGCGAGCCCCATCAGGCCGAGGGAAATCGCCGCGCATACGATCTGGTTGGCCATGCCGAAGTAGCGGCCCATATGCAGCGAGGTGCCATACGACACCGCGCGCGCGACTGGGCCGTAGTCCGCGTAAGAGATATCGCGCACGATGCGGCCGTCGTGCGGGTCGATATGCAGCGTGCGTTCGGCCTGCGGGTCGGCGGGGAAGCACGACACGGTATAGACCGCGTTGGGCCGGGTCGGCAACGCGACCTGGCAACCGCTACCGGCCCCGCGCGCGGCGGCGATCTGGACGACCTGGTCGAGTGTCAGCGTTGCGGGCTGGCCGCTGGCGTTGGGCACTTGGGTCAGGCCCGTGGCCCACGGTAGCTCGGATAGCGGCAGCGATTCCATCGTCTGCCCGGCGGCACCGGTCATGGCACTACCGCCCGCGCCTGCGGCACGCGGGCCGTTGCCATCGGCGATGGCTTGCCCGCCGGTCGTGGTGCCCGCATGGCCAGTGTGGGTCATGGCATTGCCGCCCTCGCCTGCGGCGCGCGGGCCGTTGCCATCGGCGATGGCTTGCCCGCCGGTCGTGGTGCCTGCATGGCCAGTGTGGACCATGGGGCTGGTCGTGAGGCTGGTCGTGAGGCTGGTCGTGGGGACGGTCGTGGGGCTGCTCGTGGGGACGGGCTCCGCGCCCGTGTGCGCGGCATGGCCCGTGTGCGCGGCATGGCCGGTGTGCCCGGTATGGCTCGTGTGCTCGCTATGGTTGGCCGCATGGCCGGCCGCCTGTGCCGGCCCATGTCCCTCATGCCCGCCGCCGGCAGCCGGCCGCCCCAGATTCGCCTTCGTCGCCAGCGCCTTGAACTGCTGCCCCCACGACGCCGTCCACGGCAACCCCGACAACACGAACGCCAGCGCCCCCACCGCGAGCCACGCGCCCAGCACGCTGTGCAGTTCCTTCCACCACCCGCGCTTGCCACCCGCCGGCCGCATTGCAAACGCCCCCGCCCTCCTCTCGCGCAGGCGCGGCCACCACATCGCAATCCCGGTGGCCAGCATCACCAGCACCCAGCAGCCCGCCAGCTCCATCAGCAGTTCGCCCGGCTTCCCTACCAGCAACGCGCGATGGAGCATCCGCACCTGCTTCATCAGGCGGTCCTCCACACTCAGCGTCCCAAGCCGCTCGCCTGTATAGGGATTCAGATACACGCTCTCGCTCTGCCCCGGTCCGAGCCGGAACACGAACTCCGCGCTCGCGCCCGGGTTCGCATTGACCGCATAAGTCGTGGCCACCGCCCCCGCCGGCGCGCCCGCGCGCGCACGGTCCAGCAGCGTCTGCGCAGGCAAAGGCTGCCCAGCCGGCTCCACGCGCAGCAACTGCGGATACAGCAGCGGCTCGATCTGCGGCTGAAAGCAATAAATCGTGCCCGTCACCGCAAGCACGACCAGAAACGGCATGACGAACAGGCCGGCATAGAAATGCCAGCGCCAGAGCATGCGATAGGCGGACGCCGCATTGGCGGCAGGAGCGTGGGAGGACAAGATACTCGGGACGGAAGGTCGTGAAGCGAAGGATACTCAGTTTCGCGCGGAATTTCGCCGTGCCCGAATGTCACACCCCGCGCGGCAGCGGGGCGAATGTGGACACGCTCGGACGCAGCGCATCCGGCGCCAGGGCAACCGCCCGCCGATAGCTGGACGGCGTCCACCCCGTGTTGTCGCGCATAAACCGCGTGAAATGCGGCGGTGCGTTGAACCCGAGTTCGTAAGCGATATCGGCAATCGAACGCGAGCTATCGAGCAACAGCGCAAACGCCATCTCCAGCCGGCGCATGTTGTAGAACGCGCGAGGCGGCAGTCCCGTGGCGCGACGGAACAGCGTAAAGAAGTGCCGCTCCGACACGTCGTACCGGCGCGCCGCATCGCCAATCTCGCGAAACGTGTTCAGTTCCCCAAAGACCAGCGCGTTGGCCTCGGCGCGAATGGAAGGCGCCTGCGCATCGTCGGCCGGTGCCGACGGCAACGGCCCACGTTCCATTGCGGCATGCGCCACCGCGCCAAACACCGCATCGACGCATTGCCGGACCGCCACCGCGCCGGGGTCCTGCACCGTCATCGCATCGACGAGTTCGCGCAACGCCGCGCGCGCATCGCGCGCCAGCGCGATCGGTACATTGGGTCCCGCGGTACCCGGCGCGGGCATGGCCAGGCCCGCACGCGCCGCCAGCGAGGCCGAGGCCTTGATCAGCACCGACCCCGGCAATCCCCGCGCGCCACCGCCCTCGCCCGCGCGCGGAATCGCGTAGATCTGCCGCGGCCGCAACAGGATGGCATCGTGCGGCAACAGCCGACGCGCATGGCCATCGATCAGTACATCGAGCGGCGCCTCATCGACGTTGGCCAGAACCTGCTCGCAATCGCGCGTGTGCGGCGCGAAGACGACGTCGGGCGCCAGCAGCGACACGCGGCCGAACGCACCCCCGAGGTATCCCAGATGGGCACCATGTGGCGTATCGAACGGGGCAGCGTGCTGCGGCAAGGCCATCGTCGGCATCCGCTCCCTAATCGGCCGCCACGAGCCGCCCGTCGGCGGTCAGCCGCGACCACGTCTTTTTCTCGATCTGCACGGTGCGCGCCAGTTGCGCGCTGCTGGTGTCGGGCACTTCCGCGCCCCACTGTGCGACGGTATCGCGCACGGCAGGCTCCGCCGATACCGCCTGAATCTGCGCGGAGAGTCTGGCCAGCACATCGGCCGGCACGCCCTTCGGCGCGAACAACGCGATCCACGAAGCGATGTTCGGCAGCCCGGGCACGCCCGCTTCACCGAGCGTCGGCACTTCGGGCACGGCCTTGCTGCGCGCCGTGGTGCTGACGGCCAGCGCTTCGAGCTTGCCCGAACGGATCTGCGGCAACGCCGTCACCAGCGAAATGATCGCGATATCGACATCGCCCGCGAGCACGGCCTGCAGCTGCCGCGCCCCGGTGGCATACGGCACGTGCACGACATCGACGTTCCCGTTCTGCTTGATCAGTTCGCCAAGGAAATGCATGCCGGTACCGATGCCCGGCGACGCGTAATTGAGCTTGCCCGGCCGCTCGCGCGCGGTGCCGAGGAACTTCGCGAACGTGCCGAAGCGTCCGGCCTGCGCGACGATCACGTATGGCGTGGCCGCAATCTGCCCGACCGGCTGCAATTCGCCTTCCGGATCCACATTGCCGGCGCGCGAGGCCCACGATGTCGTGATCGATGTGCCCGTGGCCAGCAACGTGTAGCCATCCTTCGGCGCCCCACGCACCTGCCGCGCCGCGATCTCGCCGCCGGCACCGGACTTGACCTCGAGCACCACGGGCTGGCCGAGCCGTTTGGAAAGTTCCTGCGAGTAGAGATGCGGCGCGTTTGCGGGAAAGCCGTCGCCCCAGGGCATGAGGATGCGGATGGGCTTGTCCGGATAGGTCTGCGCGTGGACGGCCACGCTCGCGAGCGACAGCGCGAGCGTGATCAGCGACGAGATCAGCGACGAGAGCAGATACGAGAGGCGGGCCGCATGGCGGCGGGCGATATTCACAATGACTCCTGCGGATGACTGGCACACGGGGTACCGGGTGCGAGCCATTCTATGAATCATAAGGTCGTGGCACTTACCGCCGGATGAAGCCGCTTAGACCGATTTCGCGCTTGCTTATAACAATTTCGCGGCGGATCGGCATTGCATATGCGCCTGGCGCGCATGCGCGCCCGCCGATTTCAGCCGGTGGTAACGCCTTGCGTGGCGCCCGCGCCGACAATGGCCCCGCATCGTTCCTTCGACCCACGACCATTCCTTCGCCGCTCATGACTACCTTGCACGCCCGCGCCCCATTCGCGCGAGCCGAAGACCTGCTCGCCGCGCCGCGCGACAACCGGCTGTTTATCGATGTCCGCCTCGGCGACCCCGCCACCGAACTGGAAAGCTACCGCGATGGCCATATCCACGGCGCGGTCCATGCGCAGATCCGCGACGTCTTTGCCGGCCCCCCGACCGCCGCGACCGGCAACCTGCCGCTGCCCGACCCCGTTTCGCTTGCACTCGTGCTCGAGGCCTGGGGCGTGGATGAAGACACCGAGATCGTGCTGTATGGGCCGAACCTCGCGCTGGCCGCGCGTGCATGGTGGGTGCTGCGCTGGGCGGGCCTGAGCCGCGTGCTCGTGCTCGATGGCGGCCTCAAGGCGTGGACGGCGGCGGGCGGCGCGGTCGCGCGCGGCGACGCCGTGCCCTCGCGGCGGATACCCGGCCGTCTGCCGCGGCTCTCGGCGGGCGCACTGCCCGAAGTCGGCGTGGCCGAGCTCGCGTCCACGCCTCCAGCCACGATCGTCGATGCGCGCGATGCCGCGAGCTATCAGGCCGGGCATCTTCCCGGCGCGATCCATCTTGCCGCCGCCGAACACTGGACGCCATCGGGCCTGATGCGCTCGCGCGAGATCCTCGCCACGCGCTATGCGGAGGCCGGCCTGCGGCCCGGCGGCGACATCGCGGTCTATTGCGGCGGCGGCGTGCTGTCCGCGCTGGTCTGGATGACCATGGTCGAGGCCGGCCTGTCGCCGCGGCTCTATGTGGGCTCCTGGTCGGAATGGTCCAGAGACCCTGCCCGCCTCGCGCAATCCGAAACCGGTATCGGCAAGACGGGAGCCACGGCATGACGCAGGTCGATGTGGTCATCTGCGGTGGCGGTCCGGTCGGCCTGTCCCTCGCCTATCTGCTCGGCCGCGCGGGCGTGCGTACCGTGCTGTGCGAGAAGCGCGCGGGCACCACGACCCTGCCGAAGGGGCAGTTCGTGCATGCCTCGACGGCCGAACTCTACCGGCAATGGGGCGTCTGGCAGCAGCTCGACAATGCGGGCTGGCCGATCGGCGCCTCCAATGGACAGGGCTTCTATCTGCGCGTGGCGCTCGGCACGGTGGCCGAGGTGCGCCAGTCCGCCGGCGACGATGCGTACTACGCGCGCAAATGGGCGGATCTCTCGCCCGTGTTCCCGCGCAAGATTCCCGCCTCCGACTACGAGGCCGCGCTGCGCAGGCAAGCGGAGGCATGGCCTAACGTCTCGCTACGTTTCGGTACCGAGGTCGTCGATGTCGCGCAGCACGGCGACGCGGTACAGGTGCGCGTGCGTCATGGCGACGACGAACAGGACATCCGGGCGCGCTATGTCGTCGCCTGCGACGGGGCACGCAGTTTCGTGCGCAGCCGCGTGGCCGGTGGCGAGGACCATGGACCGACGTTCGGTAACCAGATCCTGACCGAGTTCCGGGCATCGCTGGACGACACGCTCGGGCAAGACGGCTTTTTTCATTCGTTCGTGCTGGACCCCCGCTATGCGGGATGGTTCGGCAGCAGGCATCCGCGAACAGGCCTGTGGCGCTACAGCTTCCGCCACGACGAAGAGGCACTGCCCGATGCCGACGATGTGCGCCGGCGCATTCGCGGCGCGCTCGGCATGCCCGATATCGATATCGAGATCGTCGAAACCTACCGCTTCGACTACACGACGGGACTGCTGCGCCGCTGGCGCGAGAACCGTGTGCTGTTCGCGGGCGATGCCGCGCACTGGCATTCGCCATGGGGCGGCTATGGCGCGAACATCGGCGTACAGGATGCCAACAATCTCGCGTGGAAGCTTGCGCTGGTCCTGCGCGGCGCGGCGCCGGAAGCCCTGCTCGATACCTACGAGGCCGAACGCAAGCCCCGCGCGCAACTCGCCGTGAAGGCGGCGACGTACAACTCGCTGAATTTTCAGGCGATCGTCCAGGCCACGCTGCTCGGAGAACCGGATGCCGCGCGTACCGGCGCGCTGAGCCCGCAAGGGGTCGCGTTCCTGCGCGATGCGCTCGTGCGGCATGGTGCCAACAGCGTGCTGCATACGGGCTTCCAGCTTGGCACGACCTACGGCGGCGACGAGAGCGACAGGAGAGACGAGAGCGACGGACGTGTTGCCGTGCTGCGGGACGGCGCCATCGCGCCGCCAGCCTCGCTCGAGCACTACGTCGAGAGCACGGTACCCGGCACGCGTGCCCCCCACGTCTGGCTGCGGCGCGACGATGGCACGCTCCTGTCGACTGTGGACCTCTGGCATGGCCGCTTCACGCTGCTCGTGCAGCGCGGCGCGCCGGCCTGGCGTGCGGCCGCGGCACGCGCGCTGGATACCCTCGATATCGACGTGGACGTCGTCGACCTCGGACCCGACGGTCCGTACACCCCGGACGCGGAAAAATTCGACCGCCTCTATGCGCTCCATGACGGCGACGCGCTGCTCGTGCGGCCCGACGGCTTTGTCGCGCGGCGCCTGACCGCGCGGACCGCGCCGGGACCGGCGCTCGCGGAAACGCTGCGACGACTGCTCGGCCTCGCCCCTGCCGCGAAGGCGGGGGCGGCCGGAGCGGCGATGTCCGCCCAGCCCCGCGCCATAAGCCGCCCAGTGGCAGCGCCGATCGTATAACGGCATGCGAAAACCATCGTTCCGCTTTGGTGCGAGCCCCCCGACAATGGCTCGCTTTCGTGCCGTTATCGGTGTTTTCCCGTATGCCACGCCAGATTCGCCTCAATGCCTTCACGATGAACTGCGTGGTCCACCTCGCCCCCGGGCAGTGGACCGCGGAGAGCGACCGGTCAACCGGCTATCTCGACACCGGTCACTGGGTCGAGCTCGCAAGGCTGCTGGAGCGCGGTCGCTTCGATAGCCTGTTCCTCGGCGATATCACGGGTATCTACGACGTAGCAGGCGGCTCGGCCGAGATGGCACTGCGCACCGCCGCGCAGGTGCCGATGAACGACCCCGCGCCGCTTATCCCGCTCATGGCCCACGCCACCACGCATCTGGGATTCGGCGTCACGCAGTCCGTTTCCTACGAACATCCCTATCTGCTCGCGCGGCGCCTGAACACGCTCGACCATCTGAGCAAGGGCCGCGTGGCCTGGAATATCGTCACGTCGTACCTCGACAGTGGCGCGCGCAGCCTCGGCCTCGATGCGCTGGCCGCGCACGATGCGCGCTACGACCGCGCCGACGAATTCCTCGATGTCTGCTACGCGCTGTGGGAAGGCGGCTGGGAAGACGGCGCCGTGGTGCGCGACCGCGAGACCGGCGTCTATGCGGACCCCGCGCGCATTCGCCGCGTGCGGCACGCGGGCGAACATTTCCGTACCGACGGCGTATTCCAGTGCGAGCCGTCGCCGCAACGCACGCCGTTGCTGTTTCAGGCGGGCGGCTCCGACCGCGGCACGCGCTTTGCCGCGCGCCATGCCGAATGCATCTTCGTGGGCGCGCCCACGCCGGCGGGTCTGCGGCGCACGGTGCAGCGGCTGCGCGACGCGCTGCGCGAGGCCGGCCGCGATCCCGCGTCGGTGCGCATCTTCGCGATGTTCACGGCCATCGTCGATGAGACCGAAGCCCTCGCCAAGGCCCGCCACGACGCCTATCGCGCGCGCGTGAGCTACGACGGCGCGCTGGCGCTGCTGTCGGGCTGGACGGGCATCGACCTGAGCCGCTACGCACCCGACGACACGCTCGAGTATGTCGATACCAACGCCGGACAGTCCGCGCTCGCGTCGTTCAGCAAGCTGGACCCGAGCCGCACGTGGACCGTGCGCGATGCCGTCGAGTTCGTAGGTATCGGCGGGCGCGGCGGTGTGGCCGTCGGCGACGCGCGGCAGGTGGCCGACACGCTCGCGGCGTGGATGGACGAAACGGGCATCGACGGCTTCAACCTCGCGTCGGTCGAGATGCCGCGCACGTTCGAGGACATCGTCACGTACCTCGTGCCCGAATTGCAGCGGCGCGGCGTCTACAAGACCGAATATGCGCCGGGCACGCTGCGCGAGAAGCTCACCGGCACCGATGACCGGCCCTCTTCCGCCACGCTTCAGGCGCCGCATATCGGCGCGACGTTCCGACACCCTGCTTCCTGATTCTCCGGAGTTCCCATGCCCCGCGTTACCGAGTTGTCCCCCGATACGTTCGACAGCAGCCGCCGCGCGCTGTTCGAGGCCTTCACAGGCAATGGCCATCATTTTGCCGATCAGTTCTCGGTGCTCGCGCACGTCGGGCCCGCCGTCGATCATCTGCCGCAGATGCTACTGGAGCTCAAGGCCCGCAACGCGGTGCCCCATCGCTTTATCGAGATCGCCATCGTGGTCGTGTCGCTGCTCAACGACTGCGAGTATTGCGTGCGTAACCACGCGCCGCGGCTGGCCGTGGAAGGCGTGAGCGAAGACGGCGCGCGACGCCTGCTCGACTATGCGGACCACCCCGAACTGTCCGAGGCGGACAAGCTCGTGGTCGAGTATGCGATCGCCGTCACGCAGCAGCCGCAGCGCATCCGCGACAACGTGTTCGAGCGCCTGCGTACCCATTTCTCGGAAGCCCAGATCGTCGAGCTGACGTTGCGCATCGCCTTGTGCGGGTTCTTCAATCGATTCAATCAGGCATTGCAGATCGGCGAAGACGCCACTGCCGTGCATCCTCTCTAAGCCCTTCAGCGATTCAAAGACCGTCCATGTCCCGTCTTCCCTCGGCCCAGCGCCGGGCCCTGCTGCGCGCGCTCGGCGCCGGCACGGCCGCCGCCTCCCTGTCCCAGTTCTCGTCCCTTGCCTTTGCACAGGACAGCGGCCCCATCCGCATCGGCATCCTGGCCCCGCTGAGCGGCGGCGGCGGTGCCTATGGCGCCGGCATGGTGAATGCCGCCCGCAAGGCGGCGGAGTTCATCAATTCGCAGGCGGGCGGCGTGCTCGGTGGCCGCAAGATCGAAATCCTCGTCGAGGACGACGAAAGCAATCCGACCGCCGGCGTGGCGGCCGCGCGCAAGCTGCTGGACGTGTCGAAGGTAAGCGCGATCGTCGGCGTATGGAGCAGCGCGGTAGCGATGGCCGTCAAGCCGCTGACCGTCGAGCGCGGTATTCCGTTGCTCGTGACGGGTTCCGGCGACGAAGTCACGCAGGGCGACAACAAGGGCCTCGTCTGGCGTTTCCAGGCGCGGGGCAGCGACTGGGGCGCGGTGTTCGCGCACGCGGCGCTCAAGGATGGCGCGCGCAAGGCGTCGCTGCTCGTGTTGCAGACGCCGTTTACGCTGAGCATGGTCGATCCGTTCGTCAATGCGTTCAGGAAAGGCGGCGGCGAGGTGCTGGACACCGTCTACTACAACCCCAACCAGCCGTCGTATCGCGCGGAAGTCGAGAAGGTCTTCGGCCGCAAGCCCGATGCCGTGTTCGTGCCCAGCTATCTGCCCGACCTGTCCGCGATCGCGCGCGAGGTCTACCGCGGCGGGTTCAGCGACACGCGCCTGTATGCGAACTCGTCGTCGGCCGATGCGGAAGGCGCGTTTATCAAGAACGTCGGCAAGCAGGTGGCCGAAGGGATTCACCATATCCAGTCGATCCCGCCCGCCACGTCCACCGCCTATCGCACGTTTGCGAAGGAAGCGGGCATCGCGCCGGGTACGCTGGCCATTTTCCCGTCGAACGTCTGGGACGAGATTTCGGTGCTGGCATTGGCGATCGAGCGCGCGGGCAGCGCCGATCCGAAGGTCTTCGCCAAGGCGATTCCGACCGTGGTCAACGGTCCGGGCACGGCCGTGGAGAACCCCGTCGATGGGCTCAAGGCCCTGCGGGCGAAGCAGGCGATTGCCTATAGCGGCGCCGGTTCGCAGTTCCGCTTCACGCCGACCGGCGACCAGCTCAATCGCGAGTACGGGCATTTCGTGATCCGCAACGGCGCGAATCAGCTCGTCGATACACTGCGGTGAGGCCGGACCCGCTCGCCTGGCCGGCCGGAGGGCTGCGCGCCGACGCGGTACGCGTATCGTTCGGCGGCCTTGTCGCGCTCGACGGCGTCTCGCTGCAACTCGCGCCGGGCCGCATCACTGGCCTCATCGGCCCCAACGGCGCGGGCAAGTCCACGCTGTTCAGCGTGCTCGCGGGCACGCAGCGGCCCGATAGCGGCCGCGTGCTGCTGGGGGCCGACGATATCACCACGCTGCCCGTGCATCGCCGCGCGCGTCGCGGCGTCGCCCGCACGTTCCAGCTCGCGCGCGAGCTGGACAGCCTGACCGTGCTCGAGAACCTGCTGCTGGCCACGCCCGATCATCCCGGCGAACGCCTGTGGCCGCTGGCCTTCGCGCGTGGCCGCGTGCGGCGGGCGGAGCGCGAGGCAACCGATCGCGCGATGGCGCTGCTCGAACGCGCCCGGCTGCAACGGCTGGCCGACGCGCCGGCGGGCGCGCTGTCGGGCGGGCAGAAGAAACTGCTGGAACTCTGCCGCGCGCTGATGGCCGATCCCGATATCGTGCTGCTCGACGAACCCGCCGCGGGCGTGAACCCCGTGCTCGTCGAATCGCTGGGCCAATTCATCCTCGATCTGCGCGACGAAGGCAAGACCTTTGCACTGGTCGAACACAACATGGACCTCATCGCGGCGCTGAGCGATCACGTCGTGGTCCTGGCACAGGGTGCGATGCTGGCCGAAGGCTCCTTTGCATCCGTCACCGACGACCCGCGCGTCCGCGCCGCGTATCTGGGCGCGGAGTTCGGAGCCGCCGCATGACCGCTCCCCTGATCCTCGACGGCGTCACCGCCGGCTATCACGGCAAGGCGATCGTGCATGGCGTGTCGCTCGATATCCCCGCTGGCGGCGCGCTGACCGTGATCGGCCCCAACGGGTCGGGCAAATCGACGCTGCTGAAGAGCGTGGTCGGCCTCGTGCCGCTGATGTCGGGGAGCATCGGGCTCGGCGAGCGCGAGATCGGTACGCTCGACGCGCCCGCGCGCACGCGGCTCGGCCTTGCCTATGTGCCGCAGGAGCGGAATGTGTTCCCGAATCTCAGCGTCGCCGACAACCTGCGGCTCGGCTGGGAAGCACTGCATGGTCGTGCCGGCCGCCATGCGCGCGCACTGGAACGCGCACGGCGCGACGAGGTACTCGCACTGTTCCCGGAAATCGCGGACCGCCTCGCCACGCCCGCGGGCCTGCTCAGTGGCGGCCAGCGGCAGATGGCCGCGATGGCCTCGGCGCTGATGCAGAACCCGTCGCTGCTCGTCCTCGACGAACCCTCCGCCGGCCTCTCGCCACGCAATGCATCGCTGCTGTTCGATCGCATCGCCGATATCCGCGCCACCGGCATCACGCTGCTGATGATCGAGCAGAACGTGCGGCTCGGCCTGCGCGTGGCCGACCATGGCGTCGTGCTCGTCAATGGGGAGATTCGCCTCCGCGCGAGCGCCGCGCATCTGCTGCATGACGCCGATCTGTCGGCATTGTTCTTTGGTCACGCCCTGCCTACATGATCGATACGCTTCAAATCCTGTTCAACGGCGTGGTGTCCGGCCTGCTCGTCGCCCTGCCCGCGCTGGCGCTCGCCCTGACCTTCAGCGTGCTGCGCTTCGCCAATTTCGCGATCGGCGCGATGCTGACCGCCGGTGCCTATGCCATCTACGCCTTCAACGCGGGCCTCGGCTGGCCGCTGTGGGCGGCGGCGCTCGCGGGCATCGTGCTCGGCGGCGGCCTCGCCATGCTGGTCGATCGGCTCGTCTATCGTCCGTTGCGCGAGCGCTCGCCCGTGACGCTGCTCGTCGCCAGCATGGGCGTCGCATTCGTGCTGGAGAACCTCGTGCGCTTTGTCGCCGGCAACGCGCCGGTGGGCTACGCGGTGGATCCCGCGCGGCCGCTGCGGCTTGCCGGCCTGCGCGTGAATCACGAGCAACTGCTGATCGTCGCCATCGGCGTGGCAAGCCTTGCGCTGGTGTGGGGCGTGTTCCGCTTTACCGCGCTGGGCCGCGCCATGCGCGCGGTGGCCGACAATGCTCCGCTCGCGGCCGCGCGCGGCATCGTCGCGAATCGCGTGATCGGCGCCACCTGGTTTATCGCGGGCGGGCTCGCCACGACCGCCGGCATGCTGATCGGACTCGATTCGACGCTCGACCCGCAGATGGGCTGGAATTATGTGATCCAGGTCTTCGCGGCGGCCATCCTCGGCGGCATTGCGCATCCCATGGCCGCGGTGGCCGGCGCGCTCGTGCTCGGTGTCAGCGCCGAGCTCTCGACCCTCGTCATCGCGCCGCACTACCGTCCGCTCGTCGCCTTCGCCGTGCTGACCCTTCTGCTGCTGATTCGCCCCTGGGGCATCTTCGGCACCGCCCGCCTCGCCAAATGACCAGCTACCTGATTTCCCTCCTCGTCCTGGTGTCCATCGCCGGCATCGCCGCGCTCGCGCTGAACCTGCAATGGGGCCTGACCGGCATGGTCAACTTCGGGCTGTTCGGGTTCTATATGCTGGCCGCCTATGTCTATGCGCAGGTCGCTGCCAGCGGCGCATCGCCGTGGCTCGCGCTCGGCGCGGCCATCGCGCTGACCGGCGTCGCCGGCGCGCTCACCAGTCTGATCTCGCTGCGGCTGGCCGACGACTATCTGGCGATCGTCACGCTCGGCTTTGCGGAATGCCTGCGGCTGGTCGCCATCCACGAGGAGTGGCTCACGCGCGGCAGCCTCGGCATTGCCAATATCGCGCGGCCGGTCGCGGGCGATGGCGCGTTTCTCGCGCTCTGCCTCGCGGCGCTGCTGCTGAGCTTCGGCTTGCTGGAGACGATCGCCCGGTCCCCGCTCGGGCGTGCCGCGCGGGCGCTACGCGACGACCCGCTCGTCGCCGCGACGGCGGGCAAGGACGTGCTGTGGCTGCGTGTGAAGCTGTTCGGCATCGGCGCGGCCATCACGGGCGTCGCCGGCGCGCTGCATGCCGGCTACTACCAGTACATCGACCCCACGCAGTTCGGGCCGATCATCACCGCCTATGCGTTCATGGGCGTGATCATCGGCGGGCGCGGCAGCAACCGCGGCGTGATCCTGAGCGCGTTCACGGTGATCCTGCTGCTCGAGGGCACGCGCTTTCTCAACGACCATATCGGCTGGCTCGCGCCGGCGCAGCTCGCGGCCCTGCGCCTGATGCTGATCGGCGTGGGCCTGATTCTCGCGCTGATCTACCGGCCGCAGGGGCTGGTGCCCGAGTACCGCCGTCAGCTCGCGAGCTGAGCGGCGCTCGCGCGCAGCAGCACGCTGTCATGCATGCGCGACAGGATGTCGTCGCGCTGCAGATCGTCGTCCACGCGGTGCATGGTGTCGTTGCGCACCGCCTCCTGGATCATCCCGAGGACATCGAACGTGCGCGACTTCGACGAGGGGTCCGTGACGTCCGACTCCAGATGCCCGAGCTCGTACTTCTGCACGCGGCGCGACTGGTCGGCGGCCTGCGTGACCGTCGCCTCGACGAGCGCGCCATCGGCATAGGCAAGCCGCATGTCGCTGCTGGCCGTGTCGTGAATCTGCTCGTAGATGTAGTTCTGCGAGTAACGGCTCTCCGACAGCATCAGCGGCGTGTCGTTGAACAGCGAACGGTGGAAGCTCGCGTCAAGCTTCGACGTCTGACGCTGATGCACGTTGCGGTCGTCGCTGGAGCTACCCATGATCTGCGTGTGCTGCGACGCCTGATACGCGAACGAATCGACCTCGTCCGAACGCATCGGGTTGCTGGCCACGGCCGCCTGCGTGATCGACGCGTCGAAATCGCCGAGACCCGTCATCATGCCGCGATCGGCCACGCTCAGCTGAATGTTCGAGCCGGCCGCGCGGATGCCTCCCGCGCCGGACGCGCCGCTGCCGTCGCGATGGCCGTGCAGGGTCGCGAAGGCGTCCTTGAACATCGCCATCAGCGCCGGATCGGCCTGCCCGCGGGATTTCGCCGCATCGAACTGCCTGAGGTAGTGCTGGATCGCGGAAGCCTGCTGCGCGGCGCTGCCGAGGGTTGCGGCGTTGGCCATATCGACCTTGACGTCGATATCGCCGGCCGGTCCCCGGACCGTGACGGTGCGTTGCCGGTCGTCTGCGGCAAAGTCGATCGACTGCGTCTTGTTCTGACCCGCGTCGATCGTCGCATGCAGGTTCACGGATGCGATCACCTTGGGATCGGTATCGAGCAGGTTGCCGAGGTCGAGGCGTGGCGGTACTTCCCCGAGCGCGTCGAGGGCGGTCTGGAACGCATTCGACAAGCCGGCCAGCGCTTCGCGGTCCGCGGCGGTCAGCGTACCGTCCGTGACCGCCACGCGCACGGCCAGCCGGTCCCGGTCGCTGCCGAGCGTGACGGTCACCGTCGCCCCGCTGCGAAGGTTTAGCGTCAGCCCCACCTCGTTGGTAGCGGGCGCCTGAAAACGCGAATCGCCAATGTCGCTCGTCCCACTGGCCTCCCCGGCCGCTGCATTCGGCCCGACGGCAATGACCGACTGCGAATAGTCGCTTGCGTCCGTGCGGAATCGCTCGAGCATGGCCGCGCCGAGCCCGGCGAACCGGCTGCCGAGCGAAGTCGTCAGGACATTGCCCGCCAGATGGGACGAAATCGCGTCGCTCGAGGCGCGCTGCCATGCGTAGCTCGGAGAGAGTTGCGCAAGCGTGTAGACCGGCGATGCGCCGGTCTGACCCAGCGTCACGGATCCGCTCCGGTTCGTCGGGGCGGCGTTGCTGGCGGGGGCGGGCCGGCTGCCAGCCGGCGCGGCGGAGGCCGCGCCAGTCTGATTCAGGCTCGCGCTGAGGGAGGAAGCGATAGCGACCATGTCCGATCATCGAATAAGGAGCATTCGTGATCTATCGGCAACTTTCGCGGAAACCTGAGCAGTCTGCCGGGCCCGGTGATGCGGACGCGGCCGCGTCTTGGCGGTTAATTGAGTAAATTGGCGTTTTTACGATGCAACTCAGCGCGCGGTGCCGGGCTTGCAATCCTCCACGCGGCCGACCACGCGACCCGTGCTCATCATCGGATGCCATTCGTCGGCACTGCGCACCTCGACGGTCGTGCCGTCGCGCGCCTGCCGCAGGCTCACCACATGGAAGTACTTCGACTCGGCCTGGCCGCCGTCCGCGATGCGGATATCGACCTTGCCCGGTTCCGGATACGCGATCACCGTGGCGTCTTCCTTCAGCCAGCCCTTGAGGCACAGCACGAGGTCGCTCACGCTCGCCTTGGACTGGATCACCCTGGGATCGCGCGCTTCGATGGCCGAAGGCCCGCTGCTTGCGCAGGCCACGAGCATGGGGGTGGCCAGGGTGGCGATGAAGAATGCACGGATGCCGTTCATGAAGTCTCCCGTAGAGAAGTGCGATCGGGCGACATGATATGACATCGATGTATCGAAATGTAAGCGTCACACTCGCCGGCGACATTTTCATACAAGGCGATACGTTCCGAGAAATACCGGCGATACAGGTTGGCAGTCAAATGGAACCCAACGCAAGCGATGCCGCAACGCATGGAATAGATGGCATCTCGCAGACGTCCTACTGCACACAACCTGTTGAAGGAACCGATCATGAAACGCCTTGCCCTCTCCACCCTCGCCGCCACGCTGCTCTTCTCCGCGTTTGCCGTGACGGCGCAAGCCAGCACGCCCGTCGATGCCGCGCAGAACACCTCGCGCGCCTATATCGACGCCGATCTGGACGCTTATGTGAAGTCCGGCCTCTCGGCCCTGAACCGCGGCGACGGTTCGCCGTTCGTGTTCGGCACCGAATACCAGCGCCGTCAGGCGCTGTACCGGGAGCTTCGCGCGGAGAACTTCGCGAGGCTGCAACAGCAGCAGTAACGGGAAACGACGGCTCCCCGCGCGCAGGGAGCCGATGCATGCTATCGCGCGATGCGATGCACCTCGCTGTTGAGGCCATCGCTCAGCGTGACGATGAACGCCGTCGCGCTGGCATCGATCTCCGACGCGAACGTCCCACCGCTTTCCGCCACCGCGACCGGTACCGTCCGGCCTTCGACACGCGCCCACGCACTGAGCCAGGGGTAGCGCCGCGCATCCCACCGCAGGTTCAGCGTGCGTCCGTCGATGCGATAGCTACCCCAGCCCGTACGCACGGCTCCGGCGGCCGCCTTGTCCGGCGCGAACGCGTCGGTGCCCGCGTCCGGCGTCGCCAGCGCCGTGACAACGGGCTTCCCATCGCGAACGACGTAGATCGATTCGATACCGCGCATGGCGGGAACGGTGACACTGAACACCGTTGCCGGTGGGGATGCCCGGCGTTCGATCACGGCAAGTTCCAGCGGGAACCGGAACGTGCCGGCGGCGGTGCGTACCTCGAGTTCGGCGGGCCCGCGCGGCGCGGACGCCTCCAATGCCACCGTCTCCGACGTCACGGGAATCGCCACCACCGGATTCAGCTGCGCGGTAGCGCCGTCATCCTTCAGGACACCCGACACGTGCAGAGACATCGCCGCATCGTCGCCACAGCCCAAGCCGTCGCACGGCTCGCCCGCCGCTCCCGCTTCGGCCAGATCCGTGCCCACGCGCCGCCTGGTATCGCTTGGCATCTGCGAGAGGATGTTTGCGTAGGTGAAATCCGAAATGGAACTCGGCTCGTTGTACGACATGATGTCCGAGAACGCCGTGGGACTGAACATGCGTCCCTCGTAGTAGCGCCATGGACCGCCGGCAAGCGCGCCCTCCTGGAACGCGTTCTTCGCGCGGACACCATTGCGCCAGTATGGAAACCGGCGGTCCTCCCAGGTGTGATCCCGCCCAAAGTTGTGGCCCAGTTCATGCAACATGACGCTGCTGACGGGGTCTGCCCCGGTCCAGGTCGCGGGCAATACCGATACGCGGCCCGGTGCATAGGCCAGCCCGCTTCCAATGACCGGCGAGAAGCCGACAAAGAAATCGCTGGATCCTCCGCGACTCGCCACACGCTCTCGCTCCAGCGCATCCAGCCACGCTTCCTCGTTGCCCGGGAACCGCTTGCCACGGAGCCTGACCTGCCTGGGATGCTTGAAGAGCCTGACATCCGACAGCGGGAACTGCTCGCGCAGCGCGCGCTCCAGCACCGCGAAGCTGGGGGCGGCAGGCTTGGTGCCATCGGGCACCAGGTTCACGACATGCACGCGCATGAACGTCCGCCGCGGAACACTGGCACCGGTCGTGTAGGAGACGCGGCTGATGCTGGCCGGCGAGCGCTTGTCGTGCGCTTCGACGCGAATCCGGAATCCGCGCTGCATCCACGAGGGATCGAGCGTCAGCGTGTAGCTGTTGGCGAGATCGTCCTGCGCCACGGCGCCGGCGCCGAGTTCGGCGGGGCCTTTCATGTCGAACCAGGTCGCGCCGCGGGCGCTGTTCGCAGCCATGAGTCGCACCGTGGGCAACGCCTTTCCCGCATCGGGGGCCGGCTTCAGCCGGACCTTCACCATGGTCGGCTTGTTGGCCACGAACCGCATGTACGGATGCTTCTGCCCGCGGCCAACGGCGTAAAGGTGCGTCTGGCCGATCTGCACGTCTTCGATCGTCACGGGCAGAGGCGCGCTGCCCGTCTTCTTCAGGTATCCGACCGCATAGCTGCGCTTCTGCCCGTCCCACAGTTCGACGGTGCCGTCGCTCCCCCCTTCGGGCACCTCGACGTCGAGCCATGACCCATCGCTCGCGGTGTCGATGACGTTCGCCGTGTCGCCATTCATGTCCACCTGGACGACCCTGTGCAGCCCGCTTCCGGTAATCCGTACGATCTCGCCGGCCTGCGCGTCGGTCTTCTCGAGCGACGCCCGCACGGGCAGCGCCTCCAGCGTCAGCGAAGCCGGGGACACCGCCCTGGCGCCATCCTCGCGAACGGCTTCCACGACGTGCGTCACGTCGGCATCGGTGGCCGTGCCGGGCAGCGTGACGGCGATCTGGGTGGCCGACTGAAACTCGGTGTGCAGCAACGTATCGCCCCACCGGACCCTGGTCCCCCGCGTAAAGCCGTTGCCGCGCAGCGCGATGGACGCGCCCTCCGGCCCCGCCGTCGGCTCGATGGTGTCAAGCTTCAGGGCGACGGCCTCGGGCACCGCGGTCAATGCGGTTGCGGAAATCGGCGCCGGACTCGACGGCGGCGCGACGGCATGGCTGGCGGATGGGCCGTCGTCCCCGCCGCACCCCTGCAACAGGACCATGACAAGTGCGACGGAACAGTGATGTCCGCGCGCGATGCTTCTGGAAGTTCTCATGAACGCCCTTCATAAGGAATGAGCGCCCATGATGAAGTTCGGTGCCGGCCCGCGTGCCGGCGTTGACACAACTTGCGAATCGCCTTACTTCTTCTGTTTCGGCTCCGTCAGCGTGCCGCCTTCCTTCAGGCACGTCGAGGCGGGCTTGACGACTACGCCTTTTCCCTTGCAATCGTTGAGGCCGGCGCAATCGTTGCTCGCCGTCGCGCACAGGCTTTCGCCCTTGCAGGCATTGACGCCATAGCAGCGGCCCGGCGCGTCCTTCTTGTCGGCGGCATGGGCCGGCGCGGCAACGGTGGACAGCGAGGCCAGCGCGACGAGCGCGGCGGCGGTGGCGAGGGTGGCGCGGGTGGTCTTGGTGATGGACATGTCAGGACTCCTTGGTTTCGGACAAGTGGTTCGAGGGGGTGTTAGTTCGCGGCGCGCGCGGCGTCTTCGATGACCTGCGCGACGGCTTCCGGCTGCGAAACGTGTACCGCGTGGCTGGCCTTGATCTCGGTGATCCGGGCGCCCGCGCGCTGGTACATCCAGCGCTGCAGATCCGGGCTCACGATGCGATCTTCGGTCGCGACGATGCCGTAGCTCGGCTTGTCGCGCCATGCGGCCGTCCACACGTTCGCGTTGTAGGCGGCCGTGGTGATCGGCACCTGCGACGCGGCCATGAAGTCCGTGCGGTTCGTGGTCAGGTCGGCCGCGTAGTCCGCATGGAAGGCGGCCGGATCGATCGACAGATGACCGTCGCGCGTCGATGCGAACGCGGCGCCCGCGCCGGGCTTCGATGCCACGAGCTGGGCCATGCCCTCGCCCACGTCCGGCTGCAGCGCGGCCACGTAGACGAGCGCCCTGACCTTGTCGCGCGCACCGGCTTCGGTAATGACCTCGCCGCCGTAGCCGTGGCCTACGAGCACCACGGGACCGCGTTGCAGGCTCACCCGCTCGCGCACGAGCGTGATGTCCTCGCCCAGCGTGGCGTGCGGCAGTTGCACGACGCTGACGTTGTAGCCTTTGTGGATCAGGATATCGTGCACCACGCGCCAGCCGGAACCGTCAACGAACGCGTCGTGCACGAGCACGATGTTCGTGGCGCCGGGCGGCACGGGCGCCGCCGATGTCGCGGCATGACCGAGTGTGGGAATGACCAGTGCCGCCGCGGTGGCGAGCAAAGGAATGAATCGCATCAGGTTGTCTCCAGCAGTTACCAATGAAAGTCGGAAAGCGTGCGGGAGGTATTTGAGGCGATGAATGTGTCGAGCGCGTAGCGGAAATGCACGCGTTCTGTCATGGCATGTATCCGGACCGGAGGCCGATACAGTGGGTTACCAGGAGAAGGGAACCGGAGGGCATTCGCGCCGCGCGCGCGGCACCTGACGTGCGCGCGCGACGTGGATGCGGGCGGGGTCAGACATCAGGCCCCATCGGTGTAGACGCTACGGGGATCGTCGATGCGGTAGTGCTGGTGACCCGTGTTGGCGGCGACGAGCGTGAAGCCCGACCGTTGCGGCTGTACCGACGACTGGCCCAGCGAGGCGACCTGCTGCGCGGCGATCTTGGCTTCGGCGCGCTGGATATCCACCGGATAGTTGGCGTCCTGGCCCGGGCCGACATGGTAGCCGGCCTTTTCCACACGGACCAGGTCCGCGCGGACTTCGGCGCGCGTCAGCGGGCCGTTCTGATCGACCGATTGAGCGAACGAGATGGCCGGGACGGCCAGGGTGCAGGCGACGAGCAGTGTGCGTGCAAGGGTTTTCATGATGCGTACCTCTCTCTGAGTTTGGTTGGCCTTCGCTTCGAAGGTGCATTCATCGTGCGATGAACTTGTACGCAGTATTGGCGCCGGGCACTGACCCGAGACTGACCGAATCATTACAAAATCGTCAGTAACGCGCGAGGCGTATCATCCTCGGGAGCCAACGAGGACCGCCGCATGCCACTCCGCCGACTGGAACGCCTGATCGATCCGTTCCGCTACCTGCCCGACTCCCAGCCGCCAGACCGAATCTGGCCGTTCTACCTGCATTTCCTGCGCGAAGTGCGCGGCGTGTTCACCGCCCTGCTCTTTGTCGGACTGATCGGCGCATTGGTCGAGGTCGCGCTGTTCAGCTTTCTCGGCCGCCTCGTCGATCTGGCGCGCGAAGCCCCCGACGGCACGTTCTTCTCGCGCCATCGCGGCGAGCTGCTGTGGATGGCGTTCGTCGCGCTGATCTTTCGCCCGCTGATGATCTGGCTGCACGACCTGCTCGTGCATCAGGTCATCAACCCGAACCTGGCCAATATGGTGCGATGGCAGAACCATCGCTACGTGCTCAAGCAGAGCCTGTCGTTCTTCCAGAACGACTTTGCGGGACGCGTCGCGCAGCGGATCATGCAAACCGGTTTCTCGCTGCGGGATTCTTCGGTGCAGGCCGTGGATGCGCTCTGGCACGTGCTCATCTACGCGGTCAGCTCGCTGCTGCTGTTCGCGGAAGCCGACTGGCGGCTCATGATTCCGCTCACGCTGTGGATGTTCGGCTTTGTGTTCGCGCTCGCGTGGTTCACGCCGCGCGTCAAGGAACGTTCGGCCATGGCGACAGAATCGCGCTCGCGGCTGATGGGACGAATCGTCGATGGCTATACCAACATCACGACGCTCAAGCTCTTTGCGCATACCCGCCACGAGGAAGGCTACGCGCGCGACGCGATGGCGGACCAAACCGACAAGAGCCGCATGGCCGGCCGCGTGGTCAGCGCGATGGACGTCACCATCGCCATCATGAATGGCGCGCTGATCACGGGCACGACGGGCATTGCGCTGTGGCTGTGGAATCAGGGCGCCGTCAGCACGGGCGCCATTGCGCTGACCACGGGGCTCGTCATTCGCATCAACAACATGGCCGGCTGGATCATGTGGGTGGTCAACGGGATCTTCGAGAACATCGGCTCGGTGCAGGACGGCATGAAGACGATTGCCGTGCCGCGGCGCGTGGTGGACCGTCCCGATGCGACGCCGCTCGCGATTTCGCACGGCGAGGTGCGATTCGAGAACGTGGGTTTCCACTACGGCAAGGGCGGCGGCGTGATCGACGACGTGACGCTCGTCGTGCGGCCCGGCGAGAAGATCGGGCTGGTGGGGCCATCGGGCGCGGGCAAGTCGACGCTCGTCAATCTGCTGCTGCGGCTCCATGACGTGGAGTCCGGCCGCATCCTGATCGACGATCAGGACATCGCGACGGTCACGCAGGAATCTCTGCGCGCGCAGGTGGGCATGGTCACGCAGGACACGTCGCTGCTGCATCGCTCGATTCGCGACAACCTGCGCTACGGCAAGCCCGACAGCACCGAGGCCGAGTTGCGGGAAGCGCTGGTACGCGCGCGGGCGGCCGACTTTATCGACGACCTCGTCGATGGCAGTGGCCATCGCGGCCTCGATGCGCTCGTCGGCGAACGCGGCGTCAAGCTGTCGGGCGGACAACGGCAGCGCATCGCGATTGCCCGCGTGCTGCTCAAGGACGCCCCGATCCTGATCCTCGACGAAGCCACGTCGGCGCTGGACTCCGAAGTGGAGGCCGCGATCCAGGAAAGCCTGGAGACGCTGATGCAGGGCAAGACCGTGATCGCGATCGCGCACCGGCTGTCCACCATCGCGCGCATGGACCGGCTCGTGGTGCTCGATGGCGGGCATATCGTCGAGACGGGTTCGCATGCGGAACTGCTGGCGCGGGGTGGGCTCTATGCGCGGTTGTGGGCGCATCAGACCGGGGGCTTCGTAGGGGTGGACTGAAGCACGTGGGATTTCGCTGACATCACCTCGCGGCGCGCCGCTGGTGCCTGCGAAGACGCAAGGCTCCTATGCTGAACTTGAATGCATAGACCGAGCCCGCATCATGGATATCCGCGCGGAACACCCCGCAACACCCGCTGCGCTGCGCGAACTGATCGATCGTTACGCGCCGGCCGCAGATGCCCCATTACCCGCCGCGGGACGCACGCTCGAGCGCTGGCGCCTGCTGGCGCGCGTGGCGCATACACACGGCACGGTCGCGATCAAGCTGTTCGAATCGCACCTCGATGCGCTGGCGATCCTCGCGGAGCTTGCCGGCGCACGGCCCGCTGCGTCGACGCAGTGGGCCGTATGGGCTGCGGAGCCGCCGTTTGCCACGGTCGATGCACGACCGGGCCCCGATATCGGCGCTGACACCCTGGACGCCCTGCGTCGGGACGCTGGGCTGGCCGCTTCGCAGACAGGGCCGATGCGCGCCATGCGCACGGTGCCCGTCCGCCTTTCCGGCCGCAAGGCATGGTGCTCGGGCGCCCGCGAAGTGTCGCACGCGCTCATGACCTGCCGCGACGATGCGGGCGCACGCCGCCTTGCCATCGTGCCCATCGCGCCCGGTATGGGCGCGATAGCCACCGACGAAGGCTGGAACGCGGTCGGCATGGCGCGCACATATAGCGGTGACGTGCTGTTCCACGACACCCCGGCCCTGCTGCTCGGCGGCGCCGACGCCTACCTCGATCGTCCCGGGTTCTGGCACGGCGGCGCCGGCATCGCCGCGTGCTGGTACGGCGCGGTACTGCCCTTTGCCGATGCACTCCGCGCATCGCTCGCGCGCCGTGCCGATCCGCATGTAGCCGCGCATCTCGGCAGCATCGACGGCCAGTTGCATGCCGCCGCGGCATTGCTGCGCGAGACCGCGGCATGGATCGACGCCCATCCCGGGGAAGACGCGATGGCCCACGCCCTGCGCGCACGCACGGTGATCGAGGCCGCGGTCGCGCACACGCTGCAGCATGCGGGCAATGCGCTCGGGGCCGGGCCGCTATGCCGCGATGCGCGACTTGCCGCGCTTTACGCGGATCTGCCGGTATTCGTGCGCCAGAGCCATGCCGAGCGTGACCTCGCCGCGCTCGGGACGCGCATTGCCGCCGATGACAACACGGGCTGGGCCCTATGACCTCGATCAAGCACGCCGACCGTCATGCGTCCAATGACGCGCCGAAGGACGCAACAAAGGACGCACCAAAGCATGCGCCAAAGCACGCGCCAAAGAACACCGAGTTCGAGGCCATCTTCGCGCGCCCCGACCCATGGGGTTTCGAATCGCTCTGGTACGAAGCGCGCAAGCGCGAACTGCTGCTCGCGAGCCTGCCCCATCGCCGCTATCCGCGGGTATTCGAGCCCGCCTGCGCCAACGGCCTGCTGACGGGCGCCCTCGCGCGCCGCGCCAGCCATGTGCTCGCCATGGATACCGTGCCGCAGGCCATCGCGCTCGCCAAGCAACGGCTTGCCGCCCATCGAAACATCACGCTGCGGGTCGGCACGCTGCCGCGCGACTGGCCCGCACAGACGTTCGACCTCGTCGTGCTAAGCGAATTCGGCTACTACCTGTCCGCCGACCAGTGGCAGCACGTGGTCACGCGCGCCGCCGCGTGCCTGAGCGACGACGGCGCGATCGTCGCGTGCCACTGGGCCCGCGACTTCGAAGGCCGCACGCTGTCCACGCGCGTCCTGCACGCCTGCATTGGCCGCCAGCCCCGGCTGCATCGCCATGCGCATCACCTCGAACCCGATTTTCAACTCGACGTCTGGTCCCCCAATCCGCGTCCGCTCCGCAGCCGCGAGGAGGCCCCATGATCGGCATCGTTGTTCCGGTTCATAACGAAGAAGCGCATCTGGAAGCGTGCCTGCACGCGCTGCGCGAGGCATCGCTGCATCCCGCGCTCGACGGAGAGCCCGTCACCATCGTCGCGGTGCTCGACGCCTGCGGCGACGGTTCCGCGCAAATCGTCGAGCGGCACCTCGGCCCGTGGCTTGCCTGCCTGACGATCGACGCACGCAACGTCGGCGTGGCGCGGCATGCGGGCGCCGAATACCTGCTGGCCGCCCGCGCCCGCTGGCTCGCGTTCACCGACGCCGACAGCCGCGTCGCGCCGGACTGGCTCGTCGCACAACTGAACGAGCGCGCGGACGCGGTCTGCGGGCTTGTCACCGTGGACGACTGGAGCCACCACCCGTCGTCGGTGGCCCGACGCTTTGCCGCGCACTACCAGCGCCGGCGCGACCACCGGCATGTGCACGGCGCCAACTTCGGGCTGACGGCCGACGCCTACGTGAAGGCCGGCGGTTTTCCGGCCATTGCCACGAGCGAAGACGTCGCACTGGTGGAACGCCTGCAGGCCATCGACGCCCACATCGCCTGGAGCGCGGCGCCCGAGGTCGTCACGAGCAGCCGCGCCACGAGCCGCTGCCGCGGCGGCTTCGCGGACTTCCTGTGCCGGTTGCGCGGAGAGGCGGCAGACGCGGTGCCTGTGGTCAGCGGACTGCTCGATGAATCGCCGGATCTGCGGCCCTGAAGCGCTGCATGAACGCCTGCCGGAAGGCATCCATGCGTTGCCGCACGCGGACAGGAAGTGGGCTAATCAGCCACGCTTCGCCTCAAGTCGTTCCCCGCTCCACGATCCTGAAGCCCACGTCCACCACCGGCTCGGCCACGGTCGCGCCGTTGCAGCGGTCTAGCAGCAGCTTTGCCGCCATCGCGCCGATACCGGCGCCGTCTACCTGTACCGTTGTCAGCGGCGGATTCATATGGGCGGCGAAGTCGGCGTCGCCGAAGCCGCAGATGGCCAGGTCCTCGGGCATGCGCAGGCCGCGGGACTGGGCTTCGACCATGACGCCCTGCGCGAGCTGGTCGGAGCTGCAGAAGATGGCCTCGATCTCCGGGTCCCGCTCCAGCAGTTGCGTCAGCGCGCGGCGGCCAAGTTCGAGGCTGCTGGGCGCCGGGACGATCGCGGTGGGGACGTCGTGGCCGACCGTGGCGACAAAGCCTTCTCGGCGGACCGCGGCGCGCTGGTCGTCGCCGGTGGCGATGCCGAGTCTACGGCGGCCCTGATTGAGGAAGAAGCCCGCGACGGCGCTGCCTACCTTCACATGCGAGAACCCCACCGCCATGTCCACGGGGCGGTCGCTGAGGTCCCAGGTCTCGACGACGGGAATGCCCGCGCGCCGCAGGCGGTCGCGCGAGACCTGCGAGTGGATCAGCCCCGTCACCACGATGCCATCGGGACGGCGGCTGATCATCGTGTTGAGCAGCGCTTCTTCGCGCGCATGGTCGTAGCCCGTCTGGCCGAGGATCAGCTGGTAGCCCGCGGCATCGAGCGCGTCGGTCAGCGCCTTGACCGTCGGCAGGAACTGCGCCACCGCGATGTTCGGGACCAGCGCGCCGATCATCAGGCTTTTGCGGGACTTGAGCCCGCCCGCCATCAGGTTCGGGAAGTAACCGGTGGCCTCCACGGCCTTCCGCACGCGCGCGATCGTCTTCTCCGACACCATGCCCGGGTTGCCCAGCGCGCGCGACGCGGTGATCAGGGAAACGCCCGCCTCGCGCGCCACGTCGTGCAGCGTCACCGATTTGGGGGCCTTGTTATTGCTCATGGCTTGGCAATTCGACTCAGGGTAATTCTCTACGGATACCGGGCCGGAACCGGTTGACCGGCGGAAATGACAACGTTAGCATTCAGACCGTTGTCACCAGGAAGTACCGCCGATTATACGCGGATAGCGTGACGGCGCAGAGATTCACCCCGCGTTACGCCTCAAAATGACAACGTTGTCATTCAGAACATCAGAGAGTTTGCCGACCATGACCGTATCGCCCGCCACCGCCAGCCAGGACGCCATCCGCTGGATTCGCCTGTCCTCCTGCTACCTGCCGCTCGCCACCCCGATCAGCGATGCCAAGGTGCTGACCGGCCGCCAGAAGCCGATGACCGAAGTGGCCATCCTGTTCGCGGAGATCCGCACCGCCAATGGCCATGAAGGCATCGGCTTCAGCTACTCGAAGCGCGCCGGCGGCCCCGGCCAGTACGCACATGCCTGCGAGATCGCCCCCGCCCTGCTCGGCGAAGACCCGAGCGATATCGCGCGCCTGTGGGACAAGCTGTGCTGGGCCGGCGCCTCCGTGGGCCGCAGCGGCCTTTCCACGCAGGCCATCGGCGCGTTCGACGTCGCGCTGTGGGATCTGAAGGCCAGGCGCGCGGGATTGTCGCTGGCCAAGCTGCTGGGGTCGCATCGCGACGCGGTGCGCTGCTACAACACGTCCGGCGGCTTCCTCCACACGCCGCTCGACCAGTTGCTGGTCAATGCGGCGGCATCGGTCGAGCGCGGCATCGGCGGCATCAAGCTCAAGGTGGGCCAGCCCGACGGCGCGCTCGATATCAAGCGCGTGTCGGCCGTGCGCGAGCACCTGGGCGACGCGGTGCCGATCATGGTCGATGCCAACCAGCAGTGGGACCGGCCCACCGCGCAGCGCATGTGCCGCACGTTCGAGGCATTCAACCTCGTGTGGATCGAGGAACCGCTCGACGCCTACGACCACGAAGGCCATGCCGCGCTCGCCACCGCGTTCGATACCCCGATTGCCACGGGCGAGATGCTGACCAGCGCCGCCGAGCACTGGGACCTGATCCGTCATCGCGCCGCCGATTACCTGATGCCCGATGCGCCGCGCGTGGGCGGGATTACCCCGTTCCTCAAGGTGGCCTCGCTGGCCGAGCATGCGGGACTCATGATCGCGCCGCACTTTGCGATGGAGCTGCATATCCATCTGGCCGCGGCGTATCCGCGCGAACCGTGGGTCGAGCATTTCGACTGGCTCGAGCCGCTGTTCAACGAGCGTCTCGATATCCGCGACGGCCGCATCGTGGTGCCGACGCGCCCCGGCATCGGCGTGAGCATCAGCGAACAGGCGCGGGCCTGGACGCGCGAACACGCGGAGTTCGGCGAACGTAGCTGACCCCACCCGAACGACATCACAACAACACTGGAGACAAACGATGAACAAGCTGCTTGCCACCTTCTGCGCGGGCCTCGCGCTGTGTACCTCGCTGGCCGCGTCGGCCGCCAATGCGGCGGCGTGGCCCGAGAAACCCGTGACCATGCTGGTGCCGTTCCCGCCCGGCGGTTCCACCGACAACGTGGCGCGCATTCTCAGCGCGAAGTTCGCGCAGCAGTTCGGGGGCAGCTTCGTCATCGACAATCGCCCGGGCGCGGCGGGGATGATCGGCGCCGCGATGGCCAAGCGCGCGCCGGCCGATGGCTACACGCTGTTCGTCTCGTCGCTCGGGCCCTTCGTCATTGGACCGCATCTGACGAAGACCGCGGGCTACGACCCGCTGAAGGACTTCGACTACATCAGCGTGGCGGTGCAGGCGCCCAACGTATTGGCCGTGCCCGTGAATTCGCCGCACAAGACGATTCAGGACGTGATCGCGTACGAGAAAGCGCATCCGAACAAGATGACGTTCGCGTCGGCCGGCAACGGCACGAGCGACCATCTGACCGCCGAACTGTTCTGGCAGCAGACGAACACCAATGGCATTCATGTGCCCTACAAGGGCGGCGCGCCGGCACTCAACGACCTGATTGGTGGACAGGTGGACGCGACCTTCATGAACATCAACACCGCGGTGCCGCATATCAAGGCGGGCAAGATTCGCGCGCTGGCCATCACGAGCACGGCACGGTCGCCGATTCTGCCGGATGTGCCGACGATGGACGAGGCGGGGATCAAGGGGGTGACGGTCTACTCGTGGCAGGCGATTGCCGCGCCGAAGGGGATTCCGGCGGACCTGAAGACGAAGCTGCAGGCGGCGGTGGTATCGGCGCTGAACGATCCGTCGGTCAAGCCCAGGCTGCTGGAACTCGGATTCGAGATCGTGGCCAACACGCCGGAGCAGTTTGCGGCGTTTCAGGCCAACGAGTATGCGCGCTGGAAGAAGGTGATCGAGGTGGGGAAGATTACGGCGGATTGATTCAGGATGCCCTCTCCCCCCGCAAGGAGAGGGCAAACCATTCTTAGCCGTCCTTGAACAGGAAGCTATACGCGTTCAGCGCCGGCGCGCCGCCCAGGTGGGCATACAGCACCTTCGAGCCTTCCGGGAATTCGCCGAGCCGCACCTTGTCGATCATCCCCTGCATCGACTTGCCCTCGTACACCGGATCCGTCATCACCCCCTCCAGCCGCGCGCACAGGCGAATCGCTTCGAGCGTGCCGTCCGACGGCAGGCCGTACTCGGGACCGCCATAGCGCGTGTCCAGCACCACGTCGGCCTCGGTGATATCGCGGCCCAGGTCCACCAGATGCGCGGTGTTCTGTGCAATCCGAAGGATCTGGTCACGCGTCTGTTGCGGCTTGGCCGATGCGTCGATGCCGATCACGCGGTCCGCGCGGCCGTCTGCGGCGAAGCCCACCACCATGCCGGCCTGCGTGCTGCCCGTCACCGAACACACGACGATGTAGTCGAACTTGAAGCCGAGCTCCTTCTCCTGCGCGCGGACTTCCTCGGCAAAGCCGACGAAGCCCAGACCGCCCAGCGGATGCTCCGAGCAGCCGGCCGGAATCGGGTACGGCTTGCCGCCGGCGTCGCGCACGCTCTGCATCGCGTCTTCCCAGCTCGGACGAATACCGATGTCGAAGCCGTCGGCCACCAGACGCACGTCCGCGCCCATCATGCGCGACATCTGGATATTGCCGACGCGGTCGTACACGGCGTCCGAGTAGTTGACCCAGTTCTCCTGCACCAGCACGCACTTGAGGCCGAGGTGCGCGGCCACCGCTGCCACCTGGCGCGTCTGGTTCGACTGGATACCGCCGATGGACACCAGCGTATCGGCGCCCTGCGCCAGTGCATCGGGAATCAGGTACTCGAGCTTGCGCGTCTTGTTGCCGCCGAACGCCAGGCCGCTGTTGCAGTCCTCACGCTTGGCATATAGCTCGACCTTGCCGCCGAGGTGTTTGCTCAGGCGCTCGAGCGGCTGAATGGGGCTGGGTCCGAACGTCAGCGGATGACGCGGGAAACGCTTGAGATTCATGGCAATGCTCCGTGGGGGTGACAGGCTCGTTGAAGAGGAATTCCGACAGGGGAAATAGTAGGCATTTGTCGGCGAAACGTGCTTGCAAAGATTGCCGGATAGACCGAACATTACATGTCACCCTTTCCAAGACTCCTTCCAAAATTCCATGGCAACGACTTCACGCGGAACAAAATTTCGTGCCCCGCCCGCCGAGCGGCCCGAGCTCGATCGTACCGACAAGGCCATCCTCCGCGCGCTGCAGAAAGATGCGTCGATCTCCAACGTGGCGCTCGCGGACAAGGTGAACCTGAGCCCGCCCGCATGCCTGCGAAGGGTCGAGCGGCTCAAGGCTGGCGGCTTTATTCGCGGTATCGTCGCGTTGCTGGAGCCGCGCATGCTCGATGTGGGCATGCTCGTGATCATCGGCGTGGTGCTGGACCGCTCCACGCCCGACTCGTTCGCCGCGTTCGAGAAGGCGGCGCAGAAGATCACGGGCTGCATGGAATGCCACGAGGTCACGGGCGAGTTCGACTACTTCATGATGATCCGCACGCGCGATAACGACAGCTTCAACAAGCTCCACGCGGAGCAGCTGCTGTATCTGCCCGGCGTGCGCCAGATCCGGACCTTCATGGTGCTCAAGCAGGTGCTGTCGAATACCCAGCTGACGGTGTAGCGGCGATCGTGTTGGTACACTCTGTCGCCATGCATCCCACCTCTCCCTCCATTACCGTCGTCGGCGCCGGCATCGTCGGCTGCTGCATCGCGCTGGCGCTGCGCAAGCGCGGCGCCACGGTCACGCTGATCGATCGCGAAGGCCCGGCATCGGGCTGCAGCTATGGCAACTCGGGCGCCATCAGCGAAAGCTCGGTCGCCCCGCTCGCGATGCCCGGCGTGCTCGCCTCCGTGCCGAAGATGCTGCGCGACAAGGACGGCCCGCTCCATTTGCCGCTCGCGTACCTGCCCACCGCCGCGCCATGGCTTGCGCGCTTCGTGCTGTCCGCCACCCCGCGCCGCGTCGAACGCGCGGCGACGGCCCTCGCGGCCATGCACAAGGGCGCCATCGACAAGCATGCCGCGCTCACGCGCGAGGTCGGCGTGCCCGAGCTGTTCCTGCAACGCGGCCACCTGCATCTCTATCGCGATGCCTCCGCGCTCGACGACGATGCCGCGGCGTGGCGGATGCGCGAGCGCTTCGGCTTCCGCTTCGAACGGCTCGATCGCGCCGGCATCGAAGCGCTGGAGCCCAATATCGCCGCGCACTACACGTCCGCGATGTACCTGACCGACCACGCGACGATCCTGAACCCCGCGCGCTATACGCAGGCCATTGCCGATGCATTCGTCGCGCGCGGCGGCGTGCTCGCGCGCGACGAGATTCGCGGCATCGCTCATCGCGGCGCGCAGTGGACGCTCAGCGGCACACAGGACAAGTACGCCGCCGACCATGTGATCGTGGCCGCGGGCGCATGGTCGCGCAAGTTGCTGGACCCGCTCGGCATCGCGCTGCCGCTGGAAAGCCAGCGCGGCTATCACGTGCAGTTCAACGGCACGCGCGGCGTGGTGTCGCGCACGGTCGTGCTGACCGACCGCAAGATCTTCGTCACGCCGATGGAAGAAGGCCTGCGCGTGGGCGGCACGGTGGAGATCGCGGGCCTCACGCGCGCGCCGGACATGCGCCGCTTCGACGGCCTGGCCGCCATCGCGCGCGACACGTTCGAGGGCCTGTCGAGCGCGACGACCACGTCGTGGATGTGCCATCGCCCGTGCATGCCGGACTCCGTGCCGGTCGTCGGCGCCGCCAAGGGCCACCCGGGCCTGTGGCTCGCCGTGGGCCACGGCCACCTCGGCCTCACCGATTCGGTCAATACCGCGGACCAGATCGCGGACGCGCTGCTGTCCTAGCCCATCCCCCAAGGGGCGTGCCGAATTCAAACGCCCTTTCGTTTTACTTCCCTCCTCAAATACGGCAATGTCAAAAACACGCCGTTTACGCTAAAGTCATTCAGCACAATTATCTCGCGCCGCATGGTTCACTTAATTGTTATTTAATTCAAAATTAAATAATTTTTTATGGACCTCGATTCAAGCCATCATGCCACGCGGAATGTCCTCGGACATGGCATCTGGCTTGGGTTTCCAACGCTCTCACTTTTCTAGCGAGCGTTTGAAACACGTGAAATTACGTGCAGTGTTATTTCAAAAGACGTGCAAGCTTTATCGACCCTTGTAATAAAGCAATCAAAATGCACCCGAATTTTGCAATTTCTTCCTCTTGCTGCGGGGTACGGTTTGTCTGACCGGTGGATGGCGGACGGCACCACGCACGCTTCACAAGTTCGGTTCGCCGCGCCCGCCCCCGCCATAGCGCCTGCACGCTGACACAACAAGGAGAACGAGCATGGCCTCGCCCGCCGCATTGAATGAGCATACGGACTTCGCTGTTGCCGCAGGGACCCGTACGGTCACCGCGCCAGACGGCAAAACGAACTTCCTCGTGGCCGCCAGCAAGGAGAACGTTGCCAACTACGCGCGCGAGGGCAACGATCTCGTGATCAGCTTCAAGAATGGGCAGACGCTCCGGATCGACGGCTTCTTCACGAACGGCGCGCAGTACAACAACCTCGTGTTCGTGCAGGAAGACGGGCGCTGGCTGGCATCGTTCGATCAGGCGATGGTGCCCGGCGGCGATGGCATCGCGGAAGGCGCGGTGGCATACCAGGCGATCGGCATGAGCACATCGACGAAGGCGTTGCTCGGATTGCTCGGCCTCGCCGCGGGTGTAGGCATCGGTGCGGCCGCTGCCGGCGGCGGTGGCGGGGGCGACGGTGGCAACACCGGCGGGGGCGGAGGGGGTGGCGGCACGCCGCCCGGCGAAGGCACGCCCGGTACGCCCGGTACACCCGGTACGCCGCCGAGTCCGCCCTCGGTCGCGCCGGTCGGCAACGTGATACCCGGTTCCGGCCTGCAGTACACGCGCGACGCCGCGCCCACGCTCAGCGGCACGATCTCCCCGCCGAACGGCAGCATCCTGATCTCGATCGACGGCCAGCCGCCGGTCACCGTCACCCCCGACGCCAACGGCAACTGGACCTATATGGTGCCGCGGCTCGCCGAAGGCGCGCACCAGATCGTCGTCACGAACGTGAATGCCGACGGTACGCCCAGCACGCCGACCGAACTCAATGTCGTGGTCGATACCACCGTGCCGGCCACGCCGACAATCAATCCGACAGCCGGCGCGGAACTCTCGGGCACGGCCGAGGCCGGCAGTCTCGTCAGCATCGATCTCAATGGCGACGGGCGGCCCGACGCGACGGTCACCGCCGACGCCAACGGCAACTGGCACTATGCCCCCGCCACGCCGCTCGCGAATGGCACCGTGGTCTCCGTGACCGCGACCGATGCGGCCGGCAATGCGAGCCCCGCCGCGCTGGCAACGGTCGATGCGGTCGCGCCGGGCGCGCCGACGATCCTGCAGAGCGACACGTCCGCGCTGACCGGCACCGCCGAAGCGGGCAGCACGATTCGCATCGATCTGAATGGCGACGGCGCGCCGGACGCCACCGTCGTCGCCGATGCCAACGGTAACTGGTCCTATACGATCACGACGCCCGTGGCACCGGGCGCCGTGGTCAGCGTGACGGCCAGCGACGCGGCGGGCAATACGAGCCTGCCGGCCACCTCGACGCTGGCCGACGTCACGCCGCCGGGGCTGCCGACCATCGCCCCGACCAACGGCACCACGCTGAGCGGCACCGCGGAAGCGGGCGCCACGGTGGGCATCGACCTCGACGGCGACGGCAATATGGATGTGACCGTCACCGCCACCAACGCCGGCACCTGGACCTACACACCCGCGACGCAGATTCCCAACGGCACGGTCGTCACCGTGACCGCGATGGACACCGCGGGTAACGCAAGCGAGCCCGCGCGCGTTACCGTCGATGCCGCCGCGCCCAATGCGCCGGTACTCGGCAGCGTGACCGACGATGCCACGCCCGTGACCGGTCCGCTTTCGAGCGGGGCGAGCACCAATGACGGCACGCCCACGCTGACAGGCACCGCCGAAGCCAACAGCACGATCGACATCTACAACGGCACCGCGCTGATCGGCACCGTCACGGCGGACGCCAATGGCAACTGGTCCTTCACGCCCGGCACCGCGCTGCCCGACGGCACCTACGCGCTGACCATCACCGCGACCGATGCGGTCGGCAACGTCAGCAATCCGAGCGCGCCGTTCACGCTCACCATCGACACGGCCGCGCCCGCCGCGCCGACGATTGCCGCAACCAATGGCGGCACGCTGTCCGGTACCGCTGTCGCGGGCAGCGTGGTGGCCATCGACCTCAATGGCGACGGCGTGCCCGAAGCCACGGTCACCGCCACGCCCGGCGGTACGTGGACGTACACCCCCGCGCCCCCGCTCGCCAATGGCACCGTCGTCACCGTGACCGCCGTCGATGCGGCCGGCAACGCGAGCGCGCCGGCCACCACGACCGTCGATGCGGCCCCGCCCCCGGGACCGCTGTTCGGCACGGTCACGGACAACGTCGCACCGGGCACCGATCCCGTCGCGAGCGGCGGCAGCACCAACGACCCCACGCCCACGTTCACCGGTACCGGCGAGCCCGGCAGCACCGTCAACGTCTATAACGGCACCACGCTCGTCGGGACGGCGCTCGTCGACGTCGACGGCAACTGGCGCATCACGCCCGCGGCGGACCTGCCCGACGGCACCTATTCGTTTACGGCCACGGCCACCGATCCGCTCGGCAATGTCAGCCAGGCCGGCGGGCCGTTCGCGCTGACCATCGACACCGCGCCGCCGGCCACGCCGGTCATTACACAGAGCAGCGCCAGCACGCTCGCGGGGACGGCCCTCGCGGGCAGCATCGTGGCGATCGATCTGAACAACGACGGCACGCCCGACGTCACCGTGACGGCCACACCCGGCGGCACGTGGTCCTACACGCCCGCCACGCCGTTTGCCGATGGGGCGACGGTCAACGTGACGGCCGTCGACGCCGCGGGCAACAGCAGCCCGCCCGCCACCGTGACGATCGATGCCGCGCCGCCCGCGCCGCCGGTCATCGCCTCCGTCACCGACAATGTCGCGCCGGTCACCGGTCCCGTGGGCAACGGTGGCAGCACCAACGACAACACGCCGACCATTGCAGGCACCGCCGAGGCCGGCAGCACGATCCAGATCTTCAACGGCACCACGCTGCTCGGCACCGTCGTGGCAACGGGCGGCAACTGGACCTTCACGCCACCGGCCGGCCTGCCCGACGGCACGTACAACGTCACCGTCACCGCGACCGATGCGGCCGGCAACACGAGCACGCCCAGCGCGCCCTATACGATCGTCATCGACACCGCCGCGCCCGCCGCGCCGGTCGTCACGGGCGCGACCGACGATCAGTTGCCGGGCCTCGGTGCGATCGTCAACGGCGGCGCGACCAACGACACCACGCCCACGCTGACAGGCACCGCCGCGGCGGGCGCCGTCATCAACCTGTACAACGGCACCACGCTCATCGGCACCGCCACCGCCGATATCGACGGCAACTGGAGCGTGACCCCGACCACGGCGCTGACCGCCAATGCGACGTATGGCCTGACCGTGACGGCCACGGACGCGGCGGGCAACGAAAGCGCGCCGAGCGCCGTCTACACGATTGCCGTCGACACGACGCCGCCGCCGGTGCCAAGCGTGGCCGCGACCAATGGCACCACGCTCACGGGCACGGCGGAAGCCGGCGCGACCATCAACATCGACCTCGACAACGACGGCACGCCGGACGCCACCGTCGTCGCGAACAGCGGCGGCAACTGGTCGTACCTGCCCGGCACGCCGCTGCCCAACGGCACGGTCGTCAGCGTCACCGCGACCGATGCCGCCGGCAATACGAGCGGCGCGGCCACGACCACGGTCGACGGCAGCATCGTCGATACGACGCCGCCCGCGGCGCCGACCATCGCGGCAACCAACGGCACCGTGCTGACGGGCACCGCCGAGGCAGGGAGCACCGTCAATCTCGATCTCGATGGCGATGGCACCGCCGACGTCACGGTCCAGGCCGACAGCGCGGGCAACTGGACCTATACGCCCGCCACGCGTCTGCCGGACGGCACCGTGGTGAGCGCCACCGCCACCGACACGGCCGGCAATACGGGCCTGGCGGGCACGGCCACCGTCGATGGCGCACCACCCGCGCAACCCGTCATCGTGGTTGCCACCGATCCGCGCGGACCGGTCCTCAGCGGCGGCAGCACCAACGACACCACGCCCACGCTGTCGGGCACGGCCGAAGCCGGCAGCACGGTCAGCGTGTATGAAGGCACGACACTGCTCGGCACGGCCGTGGCCACGGGGGGGACGTGGACGTTCACGCTGCCGACTGGCGCGAACGACGGCAGCCATACGTACACGGTCACCGCCACCGATGCCGTCGGCAATATCAGCGTGCCGAGCACGGGCTATACCGTCGTCGTCGACACCGCCGCCCCGGCCGTGCCGACCATCGCGCCGACCAACGGCAGCACGCTGACCGGTACCGCGGAAGCCGGCAGCACGGTCAATCTCGATCTCGACGGGAATGGCACCGTCGACGTGACCGTTACGGCCACGCCGGGCGGCACGTGGAGCTATACGCCCGCATTGCCGCTGGGCAACGGTACGGTGGTCAACGTGACCGCCACCGACCCCGCGGGCAACATGAGCGGCGCCGCGACGCTCACGGTCGATCGTGCCGCGCCTGCCGCGCCCGCGATCACAAGTGTGACCGACAACGCGGCACCGGTCACCGGCCCGATCCTGTCGGGCGGCGCGACCAACGACAATACGCCGACGCTGTCCGGTACGGCCGAGGCCAACAGCACCATCAGTATCTTCAACGGCGCTACGCCGATCGGCACCGCCAATGCCGACGCCAACGGCAACTGGAGCTTTACGCCCGCCGCGGGGCTGACGGACGGCACCTACACGCTGACCGCCACGGCGACCGATGCCGTCGGCAACGTCAGCGCGCCGACACCGGCGTTCACGGTCACCATCGACACGGTGCCGCCCGGCGCGCCGACCGTTGCACCGACGAACGGTACCGCGCTGTCGGGTACCGCCGATGCGGGCACGCTCGTGCGCATCGACTTCAATGGCGACGGCGTGGCCGACGTGACGGTCACCGCCACGCCAGGCGGCACCTGGTCGTTCTCGCCCGCGCCGCCGCTCGCCAACGGCACCGTCATCACCGTGACGGCCGTCGATGCGGCCGGCAACGTGAGCGCGCCGGCCAGCACGGCGATCGACTCGGCACCGCCGGCACCGCCCGTGTTCACGGGCGCGTTCGATGACGTGGGCCCCGTCACCGGTCCGATTTCCGCCGGGGGCGCCACCAACGATCCCACGCCCACGCTGACCGGCACGGCCGAAGCCAACAGCACCATCAACCTGTACAACGGCACCGTGCTGCTCGGCACGGTCACGGCCAACGGCTCGGGCGTCTGGACCTTTACGCCCACGACCGCTCTGCCCGACGGCACATACACGGTCACCGCCACGGCCACCGACGCGCTCGGCAACGTGGGCGCGCCCGGCGCGGCCTTCACGTTCACCGTCGACACCGCACCCCCGCCGCCGCCGGTCATCGCGCCGAGCAACGGCAACGTGATCTCGGGTACCGCCGTCGCCGGGAGCACCATCGCGATCGATATCAACGGCGACGGCGCCGCCGACGCGCAGGTCGTTGCGAACGCAAGCGGCAACTGGACCTACACGCCCGCCACGCCGCTGCTCAACGGCGTCACGGTGGTCGCGGTCGCCGTCGATGCGGCCGGCAATGCCAGCACGCCCGCCACCACGGTCATCGACCGCGCCGCGCCGTCGGCGCCGGTCATTCTCGGCGCCACCGACGATGCCGCACCGATCGTCGGACCCATCCTGTCGGGTGGCGTCACCAACGACACCACGCCCACGCTCACCGGCACGGCCGAAGCCGGCAGCACCGTCCAGCTGTTCAACGGCACCACGCTCGTGGGCACGGCCGTGGCCAACGGTCTCGGCGTCTGGACCATCACGCCCTCGCCCGCGCTGCTCGACGGCAACTACTCGCTGACGGCCACCGCCACCGATCCCGCCGGCAACGTCAGCGGCGCGAGCGCCGCGTTCAACGTGGTCATCGACACCACGCCGCCCGCCGTGCCGACGGTCAACCCGAGCAATGGCGCGATCCTCTCTCAACTGACCGGTACCGCGGTTGCCGGCAGCACGGTCAATATCGACCTCGACGGCAACGGCACCGCGGACGTGAGCGTCACGGCCACTCCGGCGGGTACATGGAGCTACACGCTCGTGCTGCCGATCGCCAGCGGTACCGTGGTGGGCGTCACCGCCACCGACCCCGCGGGCAACACGAGCGCGGCGGCCAGCGTGACGATCGATGGCGTCGCGCCAGCGGCGCCGGTCATCGTCAGCGTGACCGACAACGTCGGCCCGGTGGTCGGCCCCGTGCTCACGGGCGGCAGCACCAACGACAACACGCCCACGCTATCGGGTACCGCCGAAGCCGGCAGCACGATCAACGTCTTCAACGGCGCCGCGCTTATCGGCACGGTTACCGCCGATGCGAACGGCAACTGGACCTTCACGCCCGCCACCGGGCTGATCGACGGCACCTATGCGCTGACCGCCACCGCGACCGACGCGTCCGGCAACGTCAGCACGCCGACCGCCACCTTCACGCTGACCGTCGATACGGTCGCGCCGCCCCCGCCGGTCATCGCCGCGAGCAACGGCACGTCGATCACGGGTACGGCCGCCGCCAACAGCACCATTGCCCTAGACCTCAATGGCGACGGCACCGCCGACGCCACGGTCACCGCCAACGGTGCCGGCGTCTGGACCTATACGCCCGCACCGGCGCTGGCCAACGGGACCACGGTCAGCGTGGTCGCGATCGATGCCGCGGGTAACGCGAGCACGCCGTCCACGACCGTCATCGATGCGGCCCCGCCGCCCGCGCCGGTCATCTCCGGCGTGACCGACAACGTCACCCCGGTCACGGGGCCGGTGCTGTCGGGCGGCAGCACCAACGACACGACGCCGACGCTGACCGGCACCGCCGAAGCCAACAGCACGGTCAATATCTTCAACGGCACCGCGCTGGTCGGCACCACCACCGCCGACATCAATGGCAACTGGACCTTTACGCCGACGGCGGGACTGCCCGAAGGCACCTATACGCTGACCGCGACGGCGACCGATGCCGTGGGCAATATCGGCGCGCCGAGCGCCGTGTTCACGGTGACGATCGACACGACGCCGCCCACGGTGCCCGTCATCGTCCTGAATACCGCCGCCACGCTGAGCGGTACCGCCGACGCGGGCACCACGATCGGGCTGGATCTCAACAACGACGGCACCGTCGATACCACGGTCATCGCCGACACGGCGGGCAACTGGACCTACACGCCCGCGACCCCGCTGGCGAACGGCGCGGTCGTCAACGTGACCGCCATCGACGCGGCCGGCAACAGCAGCACCGCGGCCACGGTGACGATCGACGCCGCGGCGCCGGCGGCGCCAGTGCTGGTGAGCGTGACCGACAACGTCGGGCCCGTGCTCGGGACCGTTCTCTCGGGCGGCAGCACCAACGACGGTACGCCGACGCTGGCCGGTACCGCCGAGGCCGGCAGCACGATCAATATCTTCAACGGCACGACGCTGATCGGCACCGTCACGGCCACCGGGGGCGCGTGGACGTTCACGCCGCCAGACGACCTGGCCGACGGCACCTACACGCTCACGATCACCGCGACCGACGACGCGGGCAATGTCAGCCTGCCCAGCGCGCCGTTCGTGCTCGTGATCGACACCGCGCCGCCGAATACGCCGGTCATCGCCAGCATCACCGACAACTTCGGTCCGGTACTGGGCGCGGTGGGCCCCGGCGGCTTCAGCAACGACAACACGCCGACGCTCGCGGGCACCGCCGAGGCCAACAGCACCGTCAATATCTTCAACGGTGCCGCGCTGGTCGGCACGGCCACGGCCGATCCGCTCGGCAACTGGACGTTCACGCCGGCCACGGGCCTGCCCGACGGCACGTATACGTTCACGGCCGTCGCCACGGACGCGGCCGGCAATGCCAGCGGCGCCAGCACGAGCTTCGCGATCACCATCGATACGGCTCCCCCGCCGGCGCCGACGGTCGTGCCGACCGACGGCACGATCCTGTCGGGCACGGGCGAAGCGGGCAGCTTCGTCAATATCGACCTCAATGGCGATGGCGTGGCCGACGCCACGGTCGGGGTCAATGCAAGCGGCAACTGGTCGTATCAACCCACCACGGCGCTCGGCAACGGTGTCGTCGTGACGGTCACGGCGACCGACCGCGCGGGCAATCCCAGCGCCGCCGGCGCCTCGACGACGGTCAACATCAACCTCAACGACACCACGCCGCCGGCATTGCCGACCATCGCGGCGACCAACGGCACGGTACTGGCCGGCACCGCCGAGGCCGGCAGCCGCGTCAATATCGACCTTACCGGTGACGGCGTCGCCGATGTCTCGGTGTTCGCCAGCGCGGGCGGCGCATGGACCTATACCCCGCCCGTGCGGCTCGGCAACGGCATCGTCGTCACGGTGACCGCGACCGACGCGGCCAACAATACGAGCCCGCCCGCCTCGACGATCGTCGATGCGGCGGCGCCCGCCGCGCCGGTCCTGCTGACCGTGACCGACGACGTCGCGCCGGGCCTCGGGTCGATCCTGGCCAATGGCGTGACCAACGACACCACGCCGACGTTCACGGGCACGGCCGAGGCCGGCAGCATCGTCAATATCTACAACGGCACCACGCTGCTCGGCACCGTCACGGCAACGGGCGGCGCGTGGACCTTCACGCCGCCCGCGCTCATCGACGGCACCTACACGATCACCGCCACCGCGACCGACGCGGTCGGCAACACCAGCGTCGCCAGCGGCGGCTTCACGTTCCGCGTGGATACCGCCGCGCCCGCGCTGCCCACCGTGGGCGCGAGCAACGGCACCACGCTGACCGGCACCGCGGAAGCCGGCAGCCTCGTCGGGCTCGACTTCAACGGCGACGGCGTGGCCGATGCGACGGTCACGGCCACCGCCGGCGGCACGTGGACCTATACGCCCGCCGTGCCGCTCGTCAATGGCACCGTGGTCGCGGTCACCGCCACCGACGCGGCCGGCAATGTCAGCGCTCCCGCCAGCACGGTCATCGACCGGCTCGCGCCAGCCGTGCCGATCCTCCTGACCGTCACCGACGATGTGGCGCCCGTGGTGGGCGGTATTGCGCTGGGCGGGCGTACCAACGACACCACGCCGACGCTGACCGGCACCGCGGAAGCGGGCAGCACCGTCAGCGTATTCAACGGCGTGACGCTGCTCGGCACCGTCGTCGCGGACGTCAACGGCAACTGGTCCTTCACGACACCGGCCCTTGCCAACGGCACCTACGCGCTGACCGTCACGGCCACGGACGCGGTCGGGAATATCAGCGGCGCCACCGCGCCCTTCGGCTTTATCGTCGATACCATCGCGCCGGTCGCGCCGGTCATCACGCGTGCGAGCGGCACCTCGCTCACCGGCACCGCGGAGGCGGGCAGCGTCGTCGCCATCGACCTCAACGGCGATGGCGTGGCCGATGTCTCGGTGACCGCCACCGCGGGCGGCACGTGGTCTTTCTCGCCATCGCCCGCGCTGGGCAACGGTATCGTCGTCGGCGTGACGTCCGTCGATGGGGCCGGCAATACCAGCCCCCGCGTGACGGCGACCGTCGATGCGCTGGCACCGACCGTGCCCGTCATCTCCAGCGTGGTCGATAACGTGGCGCCCGTGGTCGGCACGCTGCTCAGCGGCGCGAGCACCAACGACACCACACCGACGCTGAACGGCACCGCCGAGGCGGGCGCGCTGATCAGCGTGTTCAACGGCGCCACGCTGCTCGGAACGGTGGTGGTCGATGGCACGGGCAACTGGAGCTTTACCCCGACGGCGCTCGGCAACGGGACGTACGCGCTGACCGTCACCGCGACCGATGCCTCGGGCAACGTGAGCGCGCCGACCGCGGCGTTCACTCTCACGATCGACACGGTGGCGCCGACCGTCACGACGGCGATCACGACGATTACCGACGACACGGGCACGATCGGCGACTTCGTGACCGGCGATACCACGCCGATCGTCGGCGGCACGCTGAGCGCCGCGCTGGGCGCGGGCGAAGTGCTGCAGGTCAGCCTCAATGGCGGCACCACGTGGACGAACGCGATCGTCGCGGGCACCGCGTGGACCTGGTATTCGAGCGGCGTGCTGGCCGACGGCAGCTACACCATCAGCACGCGCGTGGTCGATGCGGCCGGCAATATCGGCGGCATCGCGAGCCAGGCGCTGACCATCAACCACAACGTCGCACCGCAGGTCACGGTACGCGATGCGGGTGGGCTGCTCGGCATCGCCGACGCGAACGTGCTGGGGCTCATCGAGCTCGGCCAACAGCAGTTCTTCGCGGCCAGCGACTACAACAACAATATCCAGCAGGTGCAGATCTCGTTCGGAGGCGTGCTGGACCTGCTGGCACTGCAGACGCTCAACGCCAACCAGACGCTCGCGGCCGAGCTCGGGCTGCGGTTCACGGTGGTGAACAACCCGGGCGTGCTCGGGATCGGCGCGTCGTCGCTGCTTACGGTCACGTCGCTCGACGGCGGGCCGATCGACAACCTGCACCTCAACGAGCTGCTCGGGTCGGTCACGCTGAGCAACGGGCTGCTGGGTGTCAACGCCGCGCTGCTGAACTCGCTGACGATCTCGGCGACCGATACCACCGGACTCACGTCCACCAGCACCGCGAGCCAGCTGCTCAGTGCCGGCGTGCTGACCAACCTGCTCGGCGGCACGCAGTCCTCCACGATCATCGAAGGCACCACGACCGCCAATACGCTCAACGGTTCCGCCGGCGACGATCGGATGTACGGCTATGCGGGCAACGACACGCTCAATGGCGGCGGCGGTAACGACCTGCTGCGTGGCGGGGCCGGCAACGACACGCTCAACGGCGGCGCGGGCAACGACATCCTGATCGGTGGCAGCGGCAACGACACGCTGACGGGCGGCACGGGCGGCGACGTGTTCCTCTGGGAGGTCAACGGCACCGACAACACCGCCGGCAACGGCAGCGACGTGATCACGGATTTCGTGGTGGCCTCGGGCCCGAACCAGACCGGTGCGGACCGGATCGATATCTCGGCGTTGCTCGTGGGGTACCAGCACGACGCGGATGGTCCGGCGCATTACGTCAACGGCGTGGCCACGATCGATGCCGGCGACGCGATCCGCAACTTCGTGAGCGTGACCAACGTCAACGGCAACACGATCATCGCCATCGACCGCGACGGCGCGGGCGCCGCGTTCTCGTCGCAGACGCTGGTGACGCTGAACAACGTGACGACGAACCTGGAGACCTTGCTGGCGAACCACCAACTGGTGGTGTGAAGGGATTGACCCTCTCTCCCCTCTCGGGGGGAGAGAGGCCGGGGGTGAGGGCAACCACCCCCTAACGCACTCACGACCGCAACAATTGCCCACCATCCGTCCAGAACACCTCAGTCGCGCGATGGCCGCCTGTACGCTCGCGCTAGCGTACGCCGGGGCCATTGCCGCCCCATCGGAGTACATGCTGCCCGCATCGTCCCCGCTGGCTGCCCCGCCCACCCCGTCCTCGACCATCGACAGCACCGGCGGCATGCGCCATATCCAGGTGCAGGGCATCGGCATCCGCGAAGCCATCGGCCTGGCCATCTCGCGGCATCCCGACATCAGCCGTGCCAACGCCGTGATCGCGCAAAGCACGTCCGAGATCGCGGTGGCCAAGGCCGCCTGGTATCCGAAGCTCGAATATGGCGTGCGCCCCGGCTACGGCGGCACGTACGGCACCGGTGGCAACCTTGCGGGCGTGCGCAGCTCGGTGGGCGTGAGCCAGCTGGTCTATGACTTCGGCAGGACCCAGAGCCGCATTGCCGCGGCCGATGCCACGCTCAGCCGCAACCGGCATTTGCTGTCCGACACCATGGAGACGATCGCGCAGAACACCGCGGCCACCTTCGTGGAGCTCGCCGCCAGCCAGGAGATCGTCGCCGCCGCGCAGCGGCAGGTGGAAGCGCTCACGGCCACGCGCGCCAAGATCGGCGACCGTGTCCGTGCCGGCCTGTCGGTCAACTCGGATCGCAATATGGCCGACATCGCCATCCAGCGCGCGAAGTCCGACGAGCTGCGCGCGCGCAGCCGCTTCGACGTCGCGGCCTCGCGCCTGGCGGAGCTCATCGGCATCAAGCCCGAGCAGGTCGAGGACCTCAACAACACCGACGGCGATATCCGCAACCTCGGCGACGAAACGGGCAACGTCGAACAAACGCCCGCGGTACTGGCGGCGGGCGCCGCCGTGGAAGCCGCGCAGGCCCATGTCTCGCAGGCCGAAGCCGAACGCTTCCCGTCCGTCAGCGTAGGGGTCAGCCGCTCGGTGTCGACCGGCCCCGCCAACGCCCTCGACGACACCTGGGTCGGCGTATCGATCTCCGGCGATTTCTCGCTCGGCGGCCTCAACCAGCACCGCATCGCGGCCGCGCAGGCCGAACGCCGCGCCGCGCTGGATGCGCTCGACAACCAGCGCCTGATCGCGCGTACCGCGTTGCGCGCGTCGTCGAGCGAAGCCGCCGGCGCGCTGGCCCGGCGCGAAAGCTACGAGAAGATGATCGCCCTGCTGCGCGCCTCGCGCGATCTGTACTGGCAGGAGTACATCCTTAACAAGCGCACGCTGACCGACGTGCTCAATCCCGAGCGAGAAATCTTTATCGCCGAGCAGGAATGGGTCAGCGCCATGGCGGACGCCACCGTCGCGCGCGTACGCGCGCACGTGGCCGTGGGCCGATTCGTCGACCTGTTGCGCGAGCAGGAACTGGGAGCCGGCAAATGAGAGGAAAACCATGAGCGCCATTCCGGAAAAGAACCCGCTGGAGACGAACCCGGAAGCCGACGGCGTCCCGCTCGAGCGCTGGACCGAAGCCATCCTCATGGCCGCCCGCCACCTCGGCCTGACGAACTCGCCCGAACTGATCCGTGGCGCCTCCGCGTGGGCCGACCGGGCCGACGGCGAACGCACCGTGGTCGAGATGGCCGCCGCGGCAGGCATTACCGCGCAGTACGCCGATATCCGGCCCGAGGACCTGTCCGACGTGCTGCTGCCCGCGCTGGTCCCGATCGACGAACGCCATGTCGGCCTGATCGTGTCGGTCTCGCAAGGCAAGGCCATGGTCCAGCTGGCCACGGACGGCGGCAACGTCGAGCGCACGCCGATGCTCGCGTCGCTGGTCCGGCCGGATCATCAGGGCAAGCTGCGCGTGCTGCTGCTGCGCGAACGCGAAGCGCCGCATAGCGACCGGCTGGACGCATATATCGCCATGCAGCCCAGGTCGTGGCTGACGGGCGCCTTCACGGCCAACTGGCGCACGATGCTCGAACTCGGCCTCGGCTCGCTGTTCGGCAATCTGCTGGCCGTGGCCACCTCGCTGTTCGCGATGCAGGTGTGGGACCGCGTGGTGCCCGCGCGCTCCACCAACACGCTGTGGGTCCTGACCGCTGGCGTCGCGCTGGCACTGTTGCTCGAACTGGCCATCCGCACCGCGCGCGTGGCCATCGCCGATCATTTCGGCAAGCAGGTGGACCTCAAACTGTCTGCCATGTTCTTCGCGCGCGTGCTCGATATCCGCAACGACGCCCGCCCGCAGTCGCCGGGCACGCTGATCTCGCAGTTGCGGGACCTCGAGCAGCTGCGAGAGCTGCTGACCTCGAGTTCGCTCGGCGTGCTGATCGACCTGCCGTTCGTGCTCGCGTTCCTGTTCATCATCTGGCTGCTTGGCGGCTGGCTCGTGCTCGTGCCGCTGGTCGCGATTCCGCTGCTGATCCTGCCCGGCATCCTCGCGCAGGTGCCGCTCGCGCGCCTGTCCACCGAGGGCATGGCGGAGTCCGCGCTGCGCAACGCCATCCTCATGGAATCGATCTACCGCGCCGAGGACATCAAGTCGCTGCAGGCCGAGCCGCGCTTCCGCAAGCTGTGGCAGCACGTCAACGAGGTCAACGGCGAGATCGGTCTCAGGCAGCGCTTTATCGCGGGCATCCTCGTCAATTTCTCGCAGACGATCCAGCAGGTGGCCTATGTGGGCGTGATCGTCGGCGGCGTGTACGGCATTCTCGACGGCAACCTGTCATTCGGCGCCGTGCTTGCGTGCTCGATCCTGACGAGCCGCACGATCGCCCCGCTCTCGCAGATTCCTGCCGTGCTCGGCCGCATCCAGAACGCACGCGTGGGCAAGAAGGCGCTCGACAAGCTCCTCGACTTGCCGCTCGACCACGAGCCCGGCCAGGACGCCTATCACCGGCCCGCCCTCGTCGGCCGCTACCGTTTCGAGAGCGTCGTCTACGGCTTCGACCCGCAGGAAAAGCCCGCGCTCGTCATTCCGCAACTGCGCATCGAACCGGGCGAACGCATCGCGATTCTCGGCCGCGTGGGCGCGGGCAAGTCCACGATGCTGCGGCTGATGGCCGGCCTGGCCACGCCCGTGCAGGGCCGCGTGGTGTTCAACGAGACGCCGATGGGATTGATCGATACCGCGGACATCCGCCGCGACGTCGGCGTGGTCATGCAGGAGTCGAACCTGTTCTACGGCACGCTGCGCGACAACTTGCGCATCGCCGATCCGCTCGCCACCGACGAGGCATTGCTCGAAGCGCTTCGCCTCGCGTGCGCGGACCAGATGCTGCTGAACCAGCCGCACGGCCTGGACCTGCGTATCCGCGAGAACGGCGTGGGCCTCTCCGGCGGACAGCGGCAGGCCCTCGTGCTCGCGCGCACGCTGCTGCGGGCACCGAACGTGCTACTGCTCGACGAGCCGACCGCCTCGCTCGACGAGGCCACCGAGCACAGCATCATCGAGCGCGTAGGCGGCTGGCTCGGCAATCGCACGCTGGTCGTGGCCACGCACCGCTATGCGGTGCTCGGCCTCGTCGACCGGCTTATCGTGCTCGACGGCGGTCGCATCGTGCGGGACGGGCCCAAGAACGAAGTGCTGGCCAGCCTGCGGCAAAACGCCGCGAGATCGGCCGCGTCGCCGGCCGCTCACATGCGGCCGACGCCTTCCGCAGGAGGTCTGGCATGAACACGTACACGATGTGGATGCGGACGGGCCAGCCCGCCAACGGCCCGCGCTACCTGCTATGGCTGATCATCGGCGCGCTCGCGATCTTCCTCGTCTGGGCCGGCTTCGCCGTGCTCGACGAAGTCGCGGTGGGCGAAGGCAAGGTGACGCCCGCGTCCAAGGGGCAGATCATCCAGAGCCTCGAAGGCGGCATCGTATCGGAGCTGTCCGTGCGCGAAGGCGATGTGGTGCAGGCCGGGCAAAAGCTGGCCACGCTCGATCCGGTGCTCGCGCGATCGTCGATGGAAGAAGCGCTCGAGAAGATCGTCGCCCTGCAGGCGCGCGCGGCCCGGCTGCGCGCGGAGATGAACGATGCCGCGACCGTGAGCTTTCCGCCAGAACTGGCGAAGGAGCAAGCCGTGGTCGATCGCGAGCGGCAGGCCTTCGAGACCAACCGTCGCGCGTTCCGCGAAAACGTCTCGAACCTCCAGAAGCAACTGAAGCTCGCGCAGGATGAACTCCAGATCGCGCTGCCGCTGCTGCGCACGGGCGCCACCAACGAAGTGGAAATCCTGCGGCTGCGGCAGAAGGCGGCCGAGCTTGCCACCAAGCTGTCCGCCACGCAGAGCGAGTACTACGTGGCGCTGAAATCGGATTACGCCACCACGATGGGTGATCTCGGCCCGCTGCTCAAGGTCCGGGAGGGCCGCGCCGACCAGCTGCGGCGCACGTCCATCACCTCGCCATCGCGCGGCATCGTCAAGGACATTCGCATCTCGACCATCGGCGGCGTGGTCGGGCCCGGCGGCGTGCTGATGGAAATCGTGCCGCTCGGCGACCAGTTGCTGATCGAAGCGCGCCTGAGTCCGCGCGATATCGCCTTTATCCATCCGGGACAGGCGGCGACGGTCAAGATCTCCGCATACGAGTCGTCGGTCTACGGCACGCTGCCGGCCAAGGTGGATCGCATCTCGCCGGACACCATCGAGGATCAGGTGGACAAGCGCGTCTATTACTACCGCGTCTATGTCCTGACCGACCACGCGTATCTGGAAACCAGCGATGGCAAGCGGCATCCGATCCTGCCGGGGATGGTGGCCACGGCCGAGATCCAGACCGGACACCGGACCGTGCTGCAATACCTGCTGAAGCCGCTGAATCGCGCCGCGGAGGCGCTCAGGGAACGTTGAATCCGGGGCCCGGCGCGGCCTCGCGACGAGCGAGACCGCGCCGGCCGCCGGGGCGTTGCTACATCGTCGAGCCGCCCATGCCCGCGAGCACCTTGTCCAGCGTGATCGGATACTCGCGCACGCGCACGCCGCTCGCGTTGTAGATGGCGTTGGCCACCGCCGCGCCGACCCCGCAAATCCCGAGTTCGCCGACACCCTTCGCCTTCATCGGGGACGACATCGGATCCACCTCGTCGAGGAAGATCACATCCTGATGCGGAATATCGGCATGCACGGGCACCTCGTAGCCGGCCAGGTCGTGGTTGACGAAGAACCCGCGCCGCTTGTCGACGGCGAGTTCCTCCATCAGCGCGGCCCCCACGCCCATCGTCATGGCGCCAATCACCTGGCTGCGCGCTGACTTCGGATTGAGAATGCGCCCGGCCGCGCAGACCGCGAGCATCCGCCGTACCCGAATCTCGCCCGTCGCCACGTCCACGCCCACCTCGACGAAATGCCCGCCGAACGTCGACTGCTGATACTTCTTGTCGAGGTCGCCGTACTCCATGCTGTCCTCGGCCACGAGCTCGCCATCGGAGGCGACCGACGCCAGCGGCACCGCGCGACCGGCCGATGACACCTGCCCGTTCGCGAATACCGCATCGCCGGCATTGAGTCCCGCGCGCTTCGCCACGGCCTCGCGCAGCTTCACGCATGCCGCGTAGACGCCCGCCGTGGAGCTGTTGCCGCCCCACTGCCCGCCGGATCCCGCCGACACCGGAAACGACGAATCGCCGAGGCGCACCGCAACCTTCTCGATCGGCACGCCGAGCATCTCGGCGGCCGTCTGCGCGATGATCGTGTAGCTGCCCGTGCCGATGTCGGTCATATCGGTTTCCACGATGACCATGCCCGAGCGATCGAGCTTCACGCGCGCGCCGGACTTCATCACGAGGTTGTTTCGGAACGCGGCCGCCACGCCCATGCCGACCAGCCATTGGCCATCGCGCACCGCACCGGGCTTCGGCTTGCGCGCACTCCAGCCAAAGCGCTCGGCGCCCATGCGCAGGCACTCGGCAAGCCGGCGCTGCGAATACGGGCGCTGCGGATGTTCGGGATCGACCTGCGTGTCGTTGGCCACGCGGAACGCGATCGGGTCCATGCCGAGCTTCTCGGCCATCTCGTCGATGGCGATCTCCAGCGCCATCAGCCCGGGCGCTTCGCCCGGCGCGCGCATCGCGTTGCCTTCGGGCAGATCGAGCGTGGCCAGCCGCATGGCGGTCATCCGGTTGGCACCCGCGTAGAGCAACCGCGTCTGCTGCACGGCCGTCTCCGGTTGGCCGCCCGGCAGATCGCCCGACCAGCTTTCGTGACCGATCGCCGTGATCTTGCCGTCCGGCGTGGCGCCGATGCGAATGCGCTGGATCGTCGCGGGACGGTGCGTGGTGTTGTTCATCATCATCGGCCGCGCAAGCGCGACCTTGACGGGGCGCTTCGCGGCGCGCGCGCCGAGCACGGCCAGCAGCGACTCGGCGCGCAGGAACAGCTTGCCGCCAAACCCGCCGCCGATGAACGGCGAGATGATGCGCACGTTCTCCTTGGGAATGCCGAGCGTGGCGGCCATGTCCTGCTTGCCCCAGTCGATCATCTGGTTCGCCGTCCAGATCGTCACCTTGTCGCCATCCCACGCGGCCAGCGACGCATGCGGTTCCATCATCGCGTGCGACTGGTCCGGCGTGGTGTAGATCGCATCGAGCTTGACGGGCGCCTTGCCGAACGCCTCGGTGAAATTGCCGACGGCCGTGTCGGCCTCCTCGGACTTCGGCTTGACCGCATTGGTGCGCGCGTTGTGCAGGTCGTACGCGCCGGGCTTCGCATCGTACTGGACGCGCACGAGGTTGGCCGCCGCGCGTGCCTGCTCGAACGTCTCCGCCACGACCAATGCCACGGCCTGGTGGTAGTGCTGGATCTCCGGGCCACCCAGCAGGGGCGCGGTGTTGCGCTTGCCCTTGCCGAGCTTGCCGGCGGTCTCGGCCGTGACGATCGTGATCACGCCCGGCGCGCGGCGCGCCTCGGCGAGGTCCATCGACGCGATGCGGCCCTTGGCGATGCCGGCATGGACGATATACCCACAGGCGGGGTTGGGCGCCACGTCGTGACGTTCGTACGCATAGGGCGCCTTGCCGCACGCCTTCATCGGCCCGTCGATACGGTCCAGCGGCTTGCCGACCACCTGCAGGCGGTCGATCGGATTCTCGGTAGCGGGGGAATCGAATTTCATGGGTCAGGTCCTCGCTTGCGTGAGCACGGCACCGAGCGTGCGCTGGGCCAGCACGATCTTGAATCGGTTGTCCTCGGTCGGCATCGCCTCCGCGAACAGGCGGTCGCTCGCGGCCTTGGCGCCGCGCGCCAGTTCGGCATCGGCGGCGTCCATGCGCCATGGCTTGGGCGCGACGCCGCCGAGCGCCACGCGTCCCGTGCCGTCGCGCTGCACGATCGCCGCCACGGACACCAGCGCGAACGCATACGAGGCGCGGTCGCGCACCTTGCGGTAGATCTGCGCGCCGCCGACCGGCGCGGGCAGCGTCACCGCGGTAATCAGTTCGCCGGGCATCAGCGAGGTCTCTACCTGCGGGGTATCGCCGGGCAGGCGGTGCAGATCGACGATCGGTATCACGCGGCGCGTGCCGTCCGCGCGTACGGTCTCCACATTGGCGTCGAGCACGCGCATGGCCACGGCCATGTCGCTGGGATGGGTCGCGATGCAGGCCTGACTGCCGCCCACCACGGCAAGCTGCCGGCTCACGCCGCCGAGCGCGCTGCAACCGCTGCCGGGCTGGCGCTTGTTGCAGGGCTGGTTCGTGTCATAGAAATAGGGACAACGCGTGCGCTGCAGCAGGTTGCCGGCCGTCGTCGCGCGATTGCGCAGTTGCCCCGAAGCACCGGCCAGCAACGCGCGCGACAGTACGCCATAGTCGCGGCGCACGCGGGCGTCGGCCGCGAGGTCGGTATTGCGCACGAGGGCACCGATGCGCAGCCCGCCCTGCGGTGTCGGCTCGATCTTGTCGAGCCCAAGGCCGTTCACGTCGATCAGATGCGCGGGCTGTTCGATCTCGAGCTTCATAAGGTCCAGCAGGTTCGTGCCGCCGGCAATGAAGCGTGCGCCTGGCGTGCGCTGGGCCGCTGCCGCGGCGGCGGCCGGATCCTGCGCGCGTTCGTAGGTAAAGGCTTTCATGCGCGGCTCCTTCCGGTCGTCGTCCCCGTGGCGGCTGCCGCCTCCACGATCGCCTCGACGATATTGGAGTAGGCGCCGCAGCGGCAGATATTGCCGCTCATGCGCTCGCGAATCTCCGCTTCCGTCAGCTGCGGCCGCGCGGTCAGGCTCGCGCTCACATGACTCGGAATGCCGGCGCGGATCTCGTCGATCACGGCCACGGCAGAGCACACCTGCCCCGGCGTGCAGTAGCCGCATTGATAGCCATCGTGCTTCACGAACGCACGCTGCATCGGGTGCATGCGCTGCGGCGTGCCGAGGCCCTCCACCGTCGTGACTTTTGCGCCCTCGTGCATGATCGCGAGCGTCAGACACGAATTGATGCGGCGGCCATCGAGGTGCACCGTGCAGGCGCCGCACTGGCCGTGGTCGCAGCCCTTCTTGGTTCCGGTCAGATGCAGGTGCTCGCGCAAGGCGTCGAGCAGCGTGGTGCGGGTATCGAGGTCGAGCGTGACGCGCTGGCCGTTGACCTCGAGCGTGACTTGAGACATCGCAGGTTGGCTCCTAGATGCGGAAACGGCGGGGGCCGAGGGGGCGCCCTGCGCGGAAGCCAGCGGCGGAATGGCCGCGGCGGTGGCGGCGGTCGCGCTGGCTTTGAGCACATCGCGCCGCGTACAGCGAAAAGCGTGAACGTCGTCCATTGTTCGTATCCTTCTTCCAGGCGGAGATCGATGGAACAGATGGCTTACCGGGCTTTCGTGGGGGGGATTGGGTCAGGCGGGCGGTCCTGGCCGGCATGCCAGAACGGTCTGGCACGCAAGAAGCGTGCGGGGGTCGCGTGCGGCGACGGAAGGACGGTGCTGCAAGGAAATCCGGGGGAGAGGGTGCCCCCTCCCCGGTAAAAATTACTGCCCGGTGCGATGAATCGACAACGCGCCAAACGACTGCGTCACCGGCATCAGCTCGATCACGTTGATATTGACGCGCGCCGGCAGCGTGGCTGCCCAGAACACGGTCTCGGCGATATCGTCGGGCGTGAGCGCGTCCGCGCCCTCGTACACCTTGGCCACGCGCGACTGGTCGCCGCCGAACCGCACCGCCGAAAACTCGGTGCCGCCCACGAGGCCCGGCGCCACGTCCGTCACGCGGACCCTGGTGCCCGTCAGATCCGCGCGCAGGTTCAGCGAGAACTGCCGCACGAATGCCTTGGTGCCGCCGTAGGCGTTGCCGCCGGGATACGGATACTCGCCCGCCGTCGAACCGATGTTCACCACGTGGCCGCGATTGCGCGACACCATGCCCGGCAGCACCGCGCGCGTCATGTACATCAGGCCCTTTACATTGGTGTCGACCATCTGGTCCCACTTGTCGAGGTCCGCCGACTGCGCGGGCTCGAGACCCAGTGCCAGCCCCGCGTTGTTGACCAGCAGATCGATCTCGGCGAACGGCGCCGGCAGCCCGGCGATCGCGGCCTGCACGGCCTCGCGGTCGCGCACGTCGAGCACCAGCGGCAATACCTTGTCGCGGCCGAGTTCGTCGGCCAGCGCATCGAGGCGGTCCTCACGGCGGCCCGCGGCGATCACGCGATGACCCGCCGCGGCGAAACGCCTGGCGATGGCGATGCCGAATCCAGCGGTGGCGCCCGTGACTAGTACATTCATATCCGTTTCCTGCTGTGCTTGTAGTGGTGGAAATTCACGCATCGCCGTCCTTCACGTACTGCGCGATGCCGTTGCCGAACGACCAGTCCTCGCGCCCGTTCGGCGACAGCTGGATCTGGACGTCCTCCCGCCGCAGCCCCGGGCTTCGCGCAAGGCGATCCGCCACGGCCCGATATAGCGCCTGCTTGGTCTTCGTATCCCGCCAGTTGCTCTGCAGGATGTTGATAAAGACCACGTCGTCGCTCCGGTGTACGCCGAGATAGTCCGCATCGTAGATGAATTCGTCGCGATCGTGCTGATGGATCAGCTGGAAGCGGTCCTCCGGCGGGACGTGGAACGTCTCGACGAGCGCCTCGTGCACGCCGTCGGCGATGGCGCGGATATGGGCGGGCGATTTGCCCTTGAGCAGGGAGATGCGGACCAGCGGCATGGTGGACTCCGTTGTTTGCGTGGTTGACGTGTCCAAGATAGCCGCCAATAATGTTTCTGAAAATCAGAAATATTCAAATCTTTACTTCCACGTAATCGAACGATCATGCGCACCAACCTTGACATGGATGTGCTGCGGACATTCGTGACGGGCTTCGAGCTCGGCAGCTTCGCGCGGGCGGCGGACCGTCTGGGCCGCTCACAGTCGGCCGTCAGCACCCAGCTACGCAAGCTCGAGGACCAGATCGGCCTGCCCCTCGTCCAGAAAGCGGGCCGCGGGCTTGCGCTGACCACCGCGGGCGAGGCGTTGCTGAGCTATGCGCGGCGGCTGCTCGAACTCAACGACGAGGCCGTGGACACCGTGCGCGGCGCGAATCTCGAGGGATGGGTGCGGCTGGGGTTGCCGCAGGATTTCGCCGATACGCTGCTGCCAGCGGTGCTGGGTCGCTTTGCGCGCGCGCACCCGAAGGTTCGAGTGGAGGTGCAGGTCGATCGCAGCGTGCCGCTGGCGGAGAAGACGCTGCGGGGGGAACTCGATATGGCGCTGGTGTGGGGCGACGGTAGCGATTTGCCGCACTACCCCAATGGCGAGCGCGTGGCCGACGTGCCCATCGCATGGGTCGGCACCCCCGAGTGGGCCGAGCGGGCCGAGCGGGCCGCACGTCGGCACGCCCTGCCCGACGAACCGCTGCCGCTGATCGCGTTCGTCCCCCCGTGCACCTTCCGCGCGGCCGGTATCGCCGCGCTCGATGCCGCGGGCATGCCCTGGCGCCTGGCGTTCACGAGCCCCAGCCTCTCGGGCCTCTGGGCCGCCGCCGAGGCCGGCCTCGGCGTGACGCCGCGCACGACGGTCAGCCTGCCGGGCACCCTGACCGCGCTCGATCCGAAGACGAGCGGCCTGCCGCCGCTGCCAACCGCCCCGCTTTCGCTCCATCGCGCCGAAGCGGACCCGAGCGCGGCGGTACAGAGACTGACGACGATCGTGCTGGAGACCATCCGCGAGGCCCTGGATCAGGCGCCCGCGAACCGATCCGTCGCCGCGACGAGCTGATCCAGTATCCCCGGCTCCGTCCACGCATGGCCCGCGCCCTCGATCACATGCAACGTGGCAGCGGGCCACGCCGCCTGCAGCGCATAGGCGTACCGCACCGGACACGGCATGTCGTACCGCCCATGCACGATCACCCCCGGTATCCCCGCGAGCCGGTGCGCATCCCGCAGTAGCTGCCCGTCCTCGAGCCAGCATCGATGCGTGAAGTAATGGTTCTCCAGCCGCGCGAACGCCAGCGCGAAATGCCCGTCGTCGTGCTTGGCCGTATTGTCGGGATTCGGCAATAACGTGATCGTCTGCCCTTCCCAGACACTCCACGCCCGCGCCGCCTCGACCTGCTTCTCGAGATCGTCGCCCGTCAGCAGCTTCCGGTAGGCGGCAATCATGTTCCCGCGCTCGGCCTCGGGCACGGGCGCCTGGAAGCGCGCCCATTTCTCGGGATGCATCTCGGAGACCCCGTATTGGTAGTACCAATCGAGTTCCGCCTGCGACACGGTGTAGACGCCCCGCAGCACGAGCGCAGTCGTCCGCTCGGGAAACTTCTCCGCATAGGCCAGCGCCAGCGTGGAGCCCCAGGACCCACCGAACACGAGCCACCGCTCGACGCCGGCCAGCAACCGCAGCCGCTCGATGTCATCCACCAGATGCCAGGTCGTATTGGCTTCCAGCCCCGCATGCGGCGTAGAGCGTCCGCATCCGCGCTGGTCGAACAGCATCACGTCGTAGCGCGCGGGGTCGAAGAGCCGCCGATGGTCGGCGGAGATCCCCCCGCCCGGACCGCCATGCAGAAACACCGCGGGCTTGGCCCCGGGCGTGCCGACACGCTCGTAGTAGATGACGTGGCCGTCGCCGACGTCGAGCATGCCGGTCTCGTAAGGTTCGATGGCGGGATAGAGGGTGCGCAGGGTCATGGCGGGATCGAAAATGGGCGATGGAACGCCGGAAATTCTACGCCCGGCAACGATTCGAGCGTTTATTACACGCGCGCTTACAGCCATTTACATCTGCTCACCATCGCATAACCCACTGTAATGATTAGTGGTGCATCATGAACTCCATCAACAAAGGCCAGCGAATCTGGCCGACCACAGCCCCGAAGGAGCTCACCATGCGCAAGTCGATTCGATATACGGGCATTGCCCTGCTCAGTGCCGCACTGCTGGCCGCAGGCCCGGCATCGGCGCGCGACTACGGCCGCGACCGCGGTCACTATCACGGTGGCGGCCATGGCGGCGGCGGTGGCGGCGTAGCCCTCGCGATCGGCGCGCTCGCCGGTCTCGCGATCGGCGCGGCCGTCCTCAGCAGCAGCACCGCCGTTGCCGCGCCGGCCCCGGTCTACGCCCCGCCGCAACCGGTCACGTATATCGAGCAGGGCGGTTATGTCGAGCAGGGTTACACCTCGTACCAGCAGCCCTACCCGCAACAGCAGGTGCAACCGTACTCGCAGGTGCCTCCGGGCTACTGCTACCGCAGCAGCGACCGCGCCTATGTACCGTGCTCGCAGCCGGCGCAGGTCAACTACTACGGCTACTGATCGCCGCACGCATATACATTGAGATACAAGCGCGAGGGTTCGCGAACATACGTCGGATACATCGTCAGGGACAAATAGCAGGGCATCCCGTCCCCGTAGGAAACAACGATGAAAACGACGCGCTTCACCCTCGCCTCCCTCGCTTCCCTCGCGCTGGCCGCCTCGGCCGCCCTGCTCGCGCACCCGGCCCTGTCCGCCCCGTCGGACAACAAGGCAGCCGCCAGACCGGACCCCAATGCCTCGCCGATCTATGGCGTGACGATCCCCAAGGGCTATCGTCAGTGGGAGTTCGTCGCCCCGGCGCTCGAAAAAGAGCCGCTCAACGAACTGCGCACCGTGGTCGGCAACAAGATCGCGATGGACGCATACAAGAAGGGCAAGCTCCCCTTCCCCGACGGGTCGATCCTGGTCAAGCTCGCGTACAAGTACACGCAGTCTCCGGACTTCGAATCCGCGCTCGTGCCCGACCACGCGACCACGGTGCAGGTAATGGTCAAGGACTCGAAGAAATACGCCGCGTCGGGCGGCTGGGGCTATGGCCGTTTCATCAACGGCAAGCCCGTCGACGAGGCCCAGCACCAGACCTGTTTCGCCTGCCACGCGGCGCGCGTGAAAGACCGCGATTACGTATTTACCCGGCTCGTACCGTAAGCGCGCCAAATCGCGATTTATTGGCCTCAGAGCGTGTAAAAACGACAATTTTCGCGCGCGGTGGGGCACCCCCGTCCGTTGCCGGCATCCTGTAAGATACGAGTTCTCCGCAGCCTGCCAGCCCACCGCTGGCGGCTGCGTTTTGACTGGAACGACGACCGGACCGACGCGGGCATTGCGTGACTGCACAACAGACACATCTCGAGACTCAATCTGAAGGACACGGCGAAGGACAGGGCAAGGACGCTGCCGCCGCCGACGTACTCGCGGCACTCCGTGCGGCAACGTCCGCGCGGCATGCGACGCTGGACAGCTCGATGCCGCTTTCCCAGCCCGAACCGGCCCTCGTCGATTACCGCGACCATCTGCTGCTGATCCGCGCCTGGCTCGCCCCCCTCGAAGCGTGGTTCGCGCAGTTCGGCGACGGCCCGCAAGATCCGAGGCTGCTGCCCACCGTGCAACGCCTGCCCGCGCTCGACGCGGATCTCTCGCATGCCACGATGCCGCCGGGCGGCCCCGAGGTCCCGCCCGTGGATACGGCCTCGCTGCGCACGGATGCGGCTTACCGCTGGGGCATCAGCTACGTCATCGAGGGTTCGCAGCTCGGCGGCGCCGTGCTGTATCGCCAGCTGGCCGAGCGCTTCGCGCCGCATCCGCTTCGATACCTCGGTCCGCAATCGCCGGGCCCGCGATGGAAGCAGTTTCTCGACGCGCTGCGCGCCAACGTGCACGGCCCCGCCGATATCGCGGCGGCGTGCGAAGGCGCATGCCGTGCGTTCGACGACCTGCTGGCGCGCACCGCCGCCGTGGACGGGATCGCCCCGTGAGCAGCGCGGTCAACGACGCCGGCAACGACGCCGGCAACAAATCGGGCGGCGACGCGGCCAACGATGGCGGGAACGACCCTACGCGTCTGCCCGTCGACACCGCCTACCTGTTCGAGGTGCTCCCCGACGCGTACCTGATTCTCGACGCGCGCCTTATCGTCCTGCACGCCAACGCGAAGTACCGCGCGATGACGGGCCGCACGCTCGCCGAGGTCGTCGGCAAGTCCGTCTACGAGATCAATCAGGCAGGCTCGGCCGCGCAGCGCCGGGCCCGCGCCGAATGGCTCGATGCCACACTGCACGGCCTCGCCCCCGGCGAGGCACGCCTGTCTTCGCTGATCCGCTACGACATCAGCACGCACGGCGCGTTTGCCGAGCACTACTGGCAGGTCCGCGCGTCGCGTGTGGAGGCTCCGCCCGCTGCCGCATCGGTGGCGCCCGACGGGTTGCTGCTGCTCCAGGTGATGGACGTGACGACCCAGGTCGTCGCCGAAGAGCACAATCGCCGCGAGCACGCGAAGCTGCGCTCGCAGGCCCGGCTGCGGCAGGTGCTGGTCGAGGAAGCCAACGAGGAGTTGCGCTACAACCAGGCGCGGCTGGACGAAGTGCTGTCGTTCGCGCGCGTCGGCGCGTGGGAGATCGACCTCGCCACGGGGTTCATGATCTGCACCGACCAGTGCAAGGCCAATCTGGGCCTGCAGCCCACGGACGCGCTCGACGAACGGCGGCTGTTCAGCGAACTGATCCATGAAGACGATCGCGAACGCGTGCGTGCCGCGATCGATGCGAGCATCGACGCCCGCGCGCATTTCGAGGTCGAGTACCGCGTCACGTGGGCCGACGGCAGCGTGCACTGGCTGATGTCGCGCGGCGCGGCCCGCCATCTTGGCGATGGCACCGCGCAGTCGATGCTCGGCTTCACCATCGACATTACCGCGCGCAAGACCAGCGAACTGCGCAGCCAGGCCTATGCGGCCGAGCAGCAGCGCGCGCGCGAGCACAGCGATCGCGCCGTCCGCGCGATGGACCACTTCGTCGCCGCCGTCAGCCATGAACTGCGTTCGCCGCTGCATGCCATCCTCTGGTGGACCACGCTGCTGCAGCGCGCCAAGGACATGGCGCACGTGGAGCGCGCGACCGAGGTCATCGAGCGCAATACGCACCAGCTTGCGCGCATGGTCGATGACCTGCTCGACAGCGGCGCCATTGCCACGGGCAAGCTCTCGGTCGAACTCCGGCCGCTGGATCTGGCGGCACTCGCCAGCGTCGTGGCCGAGGATATCCGCGTGGGCGCCGAATCGAAGGGTCTCGTCGTGCGCGCGGACTCGCTGACCCCCGCCATCGTGCTCGCCGACGAAAGCCGCATGCGCCAGATCGTGTGGAACCTGCTGACGAATGCGGTCAAGTTCACGGACCGCGGCAGTATCGAGCTGGCCGTGACCCTCGACGGCGCGCGCGCCGAGCTGACGGTGCGGGACACGGGCGCGGGCATCGAGGCAGAAGCGCTCGAACGGATCTTCGAGCGTTTCGAACAGGCGCGCGGCGAAGGCACGGGCCGTACCGCGGGGCTTGGGCTGGGACTCTGGATGGTGCGGAACCTCGTGCAGGTACACCGCGGAACGGTGACCGCGCACAGCGACGGCCCGGGCACGGGCGCGCTGTTCCGCGTGGTGCTGCCGCTGGCCACGCCGGACGATATCCGGCGCGCGGCCGCGCAGCGCTAGGGGTGCGGGGTCAGGGCCGCGGGGTCAGGGTTGATAAGGCGGGGGCTCGTTCAGCACCGCCCAGAACACGCCCAGGTCGTTGATCGCCGCCATGAAGTCGTCGAACTCCACGGGCTTGACGACATACGCGTTCACGCCAAGGTCGTAGCTGCGCAGCAGGTCGCGCTCCTCGCGCGAGGACGTGAGCATCACCACCGGAATACGCCGCAGCCGTTCGTCGTCGCGCACGGCCTTGAGTACCTCGTGCCCATCGATCTTGGGCAGCTTCTTGTCGAGCAGGATCACCGCGGGATTCTCTTCCACGCGGTCCACCCACTTGCCCTCGCGACGCAGGAAATCGAGCGCTTCCGCGCCATCGCGTACCGACACCACCGGATTGGCGAGCCGGGACCGCTCGAGCGCGATCAGCGTCAGCTCGATATCGTCGGGATTGTCTTCAACCAGCAGGATCGGCCTCAGCACGATCGTCCTCCACTTTCTTCGTATCTTTGAAAACCGGCCGGTACGGCTGGCCGGATGACACCGCAGCCAGTCGTGCGGCCGTCTCGGTAGCGGTCTCGTGGACCGGCACGCTCTCGGGCGTGACTTCCCGTGGCAGCGAGAACGAAATCGTGGCGCCCCGGTCGAGCTCCCCCTCGGCCCAGGTCTCGCCGCCATGGCGCTCGATGATACGCCGGACGCTGGCCAGGCCGATTCCCGTGCCCGGAAACTCCTCGAACCGGTGGAGCCGCTGAAACACGCCGAACAGCTTGTCCGCGTACTTCATGTCGAAGCCCACGCCATTGTCGCGCACCGTGATCACGTCTTGTCCGGCGAGGTTGCCCTCGCCTTCGGTGCGGGTCACGGAGATGCGTGCCACCGGCTGACCGTCGGTCCCCGTGCGCGTGCCCGTGAATTTTATCGCGTTCGAGATCAGGTTCCGCAATACCACGACCATCAGCACCGGATCGGCATTGACCATGCCCAGATTGCCGATCTCCCATTCGATGCGGCGGTCGATCTGGCGATCGCCGAGTTCCCGGGTTTCATCGGCCACCACGCGCGCGAGCAGATCGTCGAGATCGATGGCCTGCGCGCGCAACGCGGCGCGTCCCATCTGCGAAAACGACAGCAGGTCATCGACGAGCTTGCCGCCGAAGCGCGCCTGGGCAATGATGCGCTCGACGAAGTGCCGGCCACGGTCGGACAGCTTGGCCTGCTCCATCTCGCGCAGCAGGTCCGCATAGCCGACGATATGGCGCAACGGGGCGCGCAAGTCGTGCGACACCGTGTACGAGAATCCTTCGAGCTCGCGGTTCACGCGACCGAGTTCGAGTGCGAGCTGCGCGAGCTCTTCCGCGCGGCGCAGCACGAGGTTCAACAGCGCGCCGCGGAACTCGCCCGCGATCTCGACCTCCGCGAGCCGCCACGGGGCCGAGCGGTTGCGCACGGTCTGCGTCCAGACCTCGAAGCTTTCGCGCGGGGACAGCGACGGCGACAGCGTCGACAGCTTGGCGCGGGGATCGCCCGCCCAGCGGATCGTGCGCACGACCTCGGGCCGGAACCAGATCACGTAGTTGCGGAACAGGCGCGACAGCGACACCGCGAGCAGCCCCGATGTGGCGGGGGACAACTCGGTGATCTCGGGCCACGCCTCGGCGAGGTTGTCGGTGGCGAATACGTCCTCGGTCCGCGTGTCGAACCAGTTCACGAGGCGTTCGATCACGCCGGTTGCGGGCGCGTCGCCCATCCGCACCACGCGGCCTTCGAACACCACGGCCGCGCCGGTGGCGCCGGGCAGGTCCAGCAGGTCGCGCGGGTCGGCGGCGATCGCGTCGATGAAATCGTCGGCGTTGGCCATCGAGGCCAGCAGGCGTGCCTGGCGGCGGCGTAGCTCGAGCCGGTAGTCGGCCTCCGCGTGGTCTTCCTTCGCCTCGATCTGCAGCGACAGCACCTGCGCGATGTGTTCGCACGCGGTGCGCACTTCGAAGGGCGGCACGCGCGCGGTGTCGTGGTGGCACGAGATGAGGCCCCACAGGCGGCCGCGCACGACGATGGACATCGACATCGACGACCAGGTGCCCATGTTCTTCATGTACTGCACGTGCACGGGCGAGATACTGCGCAGCGAGGCGTAGGTCAGGTCGGTCGTGCGACCCGTGGCCGGATGCGCCGGCGGGACCAGCGGCGATGCCACATAGTCCGCGTCCGCGATCAGGCGGATGCGATTGCGCAAGTACAGCGCACGGGCCTGTGCGGGGATGTCCGAGGCAGGAAAGCGCTGACCGAGGTAGCCGGCATAGCCCGGCGACAACGACTCGGCGATGACATGGCCATGGCCTTCGTCGTCGAACGAGTACACCATCGTGCGGCCGTAGCCGGTAATCCGATGGACCTCGCGCGCGGCGAGCACCGCCAGCGCGTCGGAGTCCTCGACGTTCTGCAGGCTGTTGATGAACGTACGGACCAGCGGGTACATCGACCCGAACACGTCGGACGTGTCGCGCGCGGGCTCGAGCTCGACGATGGCCGTGCCGTCGTACCGGTGCACGACGATCGCGAGCGGCGCATGCATGCCGCCGCGCGGGTCGTCGATGGATCCCGCGTAGAGCGGGATACCGTCGGTATCGAGATCGTGCAACGCCTGGTGGACGAGCTGCGCGCCACGCTCGCCGAGCACCGCCGACAGCGTCTGCCCGAGCACCGACTCGACGTTGGCGCCCACCAGTACGCTGATGTTGGCGCTGACCTGCACCACCTGGCCGTCGTCATCGACGCTCAGCAGAAAGCCATGCGGCTGGATACCACCAGGAATGTGAATCGGCTCACGCGCGCAGTCTGCCTCCACGGCTTTCGTGGGAAGCGCCGAAACCGTGGCAGTCGTCGAATCCGTGGCAGTCGAGTCGTCGGCCATGTCTGCTCCGTCAAAGAGACCTCGATTCTCTCACAGGCACACTGCCCCCGGGCGTTGCAAAATTTACCGGTGCCGTTGCACACCGAGTTCGTCTATTCTCGCTAGATCGCATCGCAAAAAGAGAACAACACGATGATCATGAAACCCTATCGCCGGCGCCTGCTCGGCGGCCTCGCGGCCCTGCTCTTCACGGGCCTGCTCACAGGCCTGCTCGCCGGCTGCGTGACCGACAACGACGACGACGATCTCCCTTCCGCCGACACCCCCGGCGGGGTCCGCCTGCAGATCGTCTCGTTCGGCGACAGCCTGTCCGACGTCGGCACGTATGCCCCGTTCGCCAGCACGCTCGGCGGCGGCCGCTACACGACGAATCCGGGCCAGGTGTGGACGCAGGTCGTGGCCACCTACTACGGCGACACGCTCGTGGCCGCCCAGACCGGCGGCTACTCCGCGCCCATCGTGAACAACCCCAACGGATATGGCTACGCGCAAGGCGGCGCGCTGGTCACCGGCACGCAAGGCGTCAACTGGGCCGCCAATGGCACGGCCGCCCTCACGGTCCCCGTCGCCACGCAGCTCCAGAACTACCTGTCCGCTCACGGCAGCTTCCGCAACGACCAGCTCGTGCTGATCCAGGGGGGACCGAACGACGTGATCCAGGCCGCCGGCAACATCGTCAGCAACCCGCTGAACGCGGTATCGGCCACGGCCGCGGTACAGGCCGCGGGCGTGGCGCTGGCAAAGGTGGCGCAGAACGCGATCCAGAATGGCGCCAGGCATGTCGTGGTGGTCAACGTCCCGAACCTCGCCGAGACGCCGCTGACGATGTTGTCGCTCGACCCGTCGGTCACGGCCGCGGTATTCAACCCGCTCGTGCAGGCCTTCAACACCGCGCTGGCCAATCAGCTGACCAACGACGACACCATGCGCCGGGTCGTCTATATCGACGCCGCGACGTGGTTCCACAACGCGCTGGCCAGCTACCAGTCGCAGGGTTTCACGGTGTCGAACACGGCAACGGCGTGCAACCTCGCGGCCATGGCGCTGCGCCCGCCCCCGGCCTTCCAGTCGAACCCGACCGCATACGCGACGTCGCTGTTCTGCTCGCCGGTCAACTTCACCGCTGCCGGCGCGGACCAGACGTACATGTTTGCGGACCTCGTCCATCCGACCACTCATCTGCACGCGCTGTTCGCGCAGAACGTGCAGCGCGCCGTCGCCGCCTCGGGCCTCGGCCGCTAGTCAGGCCGGACCCGCCATCCTTACGGCCGGTCCGTCTCCCACGACGCTTCCGCGCGCAGCACGGGCCGCGCCTTGACATAGGTCTTCAGGAGCGCGTGCTGGTTCGCCGGAATCTCGTAGTCCCAGCCGAACATGCCGAGCTGCAGGCTGCTGGCGATGCGCAACGCGGGCCGCACGAATTCGGCCGCCACCACGTCGTCGAACGTCTCGTGGGCCGTGGCCACGAACAGCGCGATCCAGCGGTCGAAATGCCGGCCCTCGACGCCGGCCAGCGTCAGATGCTTCGCGAGCACGTGGCCGCGATAACGCCGGGTCCCGAGCACGATGCTCGACCAGAAGTCGTCCATCTTGCCGAGGTGAGCGTCCCAGCCGTCCGCGAGCACGCGCTCGAACAGGGGACCGATCAGCGCGTCCGCGCGAACGCGGCCATAGAACCGCCGCACGAACGCGGCGACCGCCTCCTCGTCCGGCAAGGCGGGACGGTAAGACGCGGGTGGGAACGCGGACACGTCATTCATGGCACGGCTCGGTATTTTAAAGATGCATTCACTATACACCTTACAGACGCTTGTCGCACCGGAATCCGGTGCTAGCCCGCCTTCACCGGAATCCGCGCGAGCGCCGCATGGTCGTCCAGCACGCGCTGCAGCGCATGGGGCTTGCGAACGAGATCTTCGAGCGTGTACCGGTCCAGCACGTCGAAGTACGCCTGCAGCGCGTCGCGCAGCACGCCGCGCAGGCCGCAGACGGGCGTGATCAGGCATTCGTTGCCGGTCCGGAAGCATTCGACCATGCCGAAGTCCTGCTCCATGGTCCGGATGACGGCCCCTACCCCGATCTTCGCGGCGGGCCGGGCCAGCTGGATGCCGCCGGAGCGGCCGCGCAACGTGTGCAGGAATCCTTCCTGCCCCAGCCGGTGGACGATCTTGATCAGGTGGTTCTTGGGAATGCCGAAGCTGTCGGCAATCTGCTGGATCGTCACGAGCCTGTCCGGGTGTACCGCGATGTGGATCAGCGTGCGTAGCGCGTAGTCGGTGTAATCGGTGAGTTTCATCGGCGCTCCGGCCGGGAGCCGGGAAATCGTTAACTTGACCGAAGGATACATCTTTTGTGCGCCATTCAGGTGCATTGTCCAGCACACTGGACGCTATGTTTCAGGCTGCACATTTCACGGACGTAGCAGTAGGGCTTTGCCTATACTTATGTCTGTATCCAGGTTTGCCCTCGTTACAGCCCACGAGTCCGGGACGACCCGGCAAGGAGTGTCCTCATGGTTAAGATGAACCGCCGACAGTTCCTGAAGATCACAGGAGCTTCGCTGGCGGGTTCCAGCCTCGCGTTACTGGGGGTCGCCCCCGAGACCGCGCTGGCGGAGGTGCGCACATACAAGCTCGCGCGCACCACAGAGACCCGCAATACCTGCCCCTATTGTTCGGTCGCTTGTGGGGTTCTGATGTATAGCCTCGGCGACGGCGCGAAAAACGCGACCAAGTCCGTCATCCATATCGAGGGCGATCCCGATCACCCGGTCAATCGCGGCACCCTGTGCCCGAAAGGCGCCGGCCTGATCGACTTCATCCACAGCCCCAGCCGCCTGAAGTATCCCGAGTACCGCGCGGCGGGCTCGGACAAATGGCAGCGCATCAGCTGGGAAGACGCGCTGGACCGCATCTCCAAGCTGCTGAAGCAGGACCGCGACGCGAACTTCGTCGAGAAGAACGAGAAGGGACAGACCGTCAATCGCTGGCTGACCACGGGCATGCTCGCCGCGTCCGCCGCGAGCAACGAGGTTGGCTATATCACGCACAAGACTGTCCGCAGTCTTGGCATGCTGGGATTCGACAATCAGGCACGTGTCTGACATGGCCCGACGGTGGCAGGTCTTGCCCCGACGTTTGGCCGTGGAGCGATGACGAACCATTGGGTCGACATCAAGAACGCGGACGTTATCCTGATCATGGGCGGCAATGCCGCCGAGGCACACCCGTGCGGCTTCAAATGGGTCACCGAAGCCAAGGCGCACAACAAGGCGCGGCTGATCGTCGTCGATCCGCGCTTCACGCGCTCGGCCTCGATTGCCGACTATTACGCGCCGATTCGCACCGGCACGGATATCGCCTTCCTGGGCGGGGTGATCAACTACCTGCTGACGAACGACAAGATCCAGCACGAATACGTGAAGTCGTACACGGACTTCACCTTCATCGTGCGCGAGGACTTCCAGTTCGAGGACGGCATCTTCTCCGGCTACGACGCGGAGAAGCGGTTCTATGACAAGTCCACCTGGGACTACGAGCGCGGCGCCGACGGATATGTGAAGACCGATCCGACGCTCTCGCACCCGCGGTGCGTCTACAACCTGATGAAGGCGCACTACGCGCGCTATACGCCCGAGATCGTCGAGCGCATCTGCGGCACGCCGAAGGACAAGTTCCTCAAGGTGTGCGAGATGCTGGCGTCCACGTCCACGCCGGACCGCAACATGACCATCATGTACGCGCTCGGCTGGACGCAGCACTCCATCGGCTCGCAGAACGTACGCTCCGGTGCCATGGTGCAGCTGCTGCTTGGCAATATCGGCGCGGCGGGCGGCGGCATGAACGCGCTGCGCGGCCACTCGAACATCCAGGGTCTGACCGACCTCGGGCTGCTGTCCAACTCGCTCCCGGGCTACCTGACGCTGCCCGGCGAGGCCGAGCAGGACTACCAGAAGTACATCGAGGCCCGCTCGCCGAAGCCGCTGCGCGCGAACCAGCTCAGCTACTGGCAGAACTACCCGAAGTTCCACGTGAGCCTGATGAAGGCATGGTGGGGCCCGGCCGCCACGGCGGAGAACAACTGGGCGTACGACTACCTGCCCAAGCTCGACAAGCCCTACGACATCCTGCAGATGTACGAGCTGATGCTGCAGGGCAAGGTCAACGGCTATATCGCGCAGGGCTTCAACCCGCTGGCCGCGGCACCGAACAAGAACAAGGTGTCGCAGGCGTTCTCGAAGCTCAAGTTCCTGATCGTCATGGACCCGCTTGCGACCGAGACGTCGGAGTTCTGGCGCAACGCCGGCGAGAGCAACGACGTCGATCCGTCCAAGATCCAGACCGAGGTGTTCCGCCTGCCCACCACCTGCTTCGCCGAGGAAAACGGCGCGCTCGTGAACTCGGCGCGCTGGCTCCAGTGGCACTGGCAGGGCGCGGATCCTCCCGGCGAGGCGCGCAGCGACATCGAGATCATGTCCGACCTGTTCCTGCGCATCCGCAAGATGTACCAGACCGAGGGCGGCAAGTACCCCGATCCGATCGTCAACCTGTACTGGCCGTACGCGGTGCCCCATTCGCCGACGCCCGAGGAACTGGCGAAGGAGTATTCGGGCCGCGCGATCACGGACCTCGTGGACCCGAAGGACTCGACCAAGGTCATCCGCAAGGCCGGCGAGCAGCTGGACAGCTTTGGGCAGTTGCAGGCGGACGGCAGCACGGCCAGCGGCTGCTGGATCTTCTGCGGGTCGTGGACGCAGAACGGCAACCAGATGGCCAAGCGCGACAACGCGGACCCGACCGGTATCGGCCAGACGCTGAACTGGGCGTGGGCATGGCCGGCCAACCGGCGCGTGCTCTACAACCGCGCGTCGTGCGATGTCAGCGGCAAGCCGTTCAACCCGAACCGCAAGCTCATCGCGTGGAACGGCAAGAGCTGGACCGGCTTCGACACGCCCGACTACAAGCTGGACGAGGATCCCGCCAATGGCATGGGTCCGTTCATCATGCAGCCGGAAGGCGTGGCGCGGTTCTTCGCGCGCGGCAATATGGTCGAGGGGCCCTTCCCCGAGCACTACGAGCCGTTCGAGAATCCGCTCGGCTACAACGTGCTGCACAAGAACAAGCAGGCCATCAGCAACCCGGCCGCGCGCGTGTTCAAGGACGACTGGCAGCACTTCGGCAAGCCCGATGCGTTCCCGCATGTGGCCACGACGTACCGGCTTACCGAGCATTTCCACTTCTGGACCAAGCACGCGCGAATCAACGCGATATTGCAGCCGGAACAGTTCGTGGAGATCGGCGAGGACCTCGCGAAGCAGGTCGGCGTGAAGGCAGGCGACCGGGTCAAGGTGTCGTCGGCACGTGGCTACATCAAGGCCGTGGCGCTGGTGACCAAGCGGATCAAGCCGATGGCGATCGACGGCAAGACCGTGCATACGGTCGGCGTGCCGCTGCACTGGGGGTTCACGGGACTGACCAAGCCCGGCTTCATCACCAACACACTGACGCCATACGTGGGCGACGGCAATACCCAGACGCCGGAGTTCAAATCGTTCATGGTCAAGGTTGAAAGGGCATAGGGGGCGCGATGGCACTACAGTCTCTCGATATCCTGCGGCTGTCGGCAACCACCACGCCCATGCCGAGCGTGAGGCAGCCGATCACCGGCAGCGTCGCCAAGCTGATCGACACCACCAAATGCATCGGCTGCAAGGCTTGCCAGGCCGCGTGCATGGAATGGAACGACCTGCGTGGCGATGTGGGCACGAACGTCGGCGTGTACGACAATCCGGCGGACCTCGACGAACATACGTGGACGCTGATGCGGTTCTCCGAATACGAGAACCCCAACGGCAACTTCGAATGGCTGATCCGCAAGGACGGCTGCATGCACTGCGAGGATCCGGGCTGCCTCAAGGCCTGCCCCTCGCCGGGCGCGATCGTGCAGTACGCGAACGGCATCGTCGACTTCCACGAGGAAGCGTGCATCGGCTGCGGCTACTGCGTGGCCGGCTGCCCATTCAACATTCCGCGTATCTCCAAGACCGACCACAAGGCCTACAAGTGCACGTTGTGCTCGGACCGCGTGGCCGTGGGGCAGGAGCCCGCTTGCGTCAAGACCTGCCCGACGGGCGCGATCGTGTTCGGTACCAAGACGGACATGATCCAGCACGCCGAGGAACGCATCGTCGACCTCAAGTCGCGCGGGTTCGACCAGGCGGGTCTGTACGATCCGGCCGGCGTCGGCGGCACGCACGTGATGTACGTGCTGCATCACGCCGACAAGCCGCAGATCTATCACAACCTCGCCGAAGATCCGCATATCAGCCCGCTCGTAAGCCTGTGGAAAGGCATTGCCAAGCCGCTCGCAGTCGCGGGCATGGCCTTCGCGGCGCTGGCCGGATTCTTCCACTACATCCGCGTGGGTCCGAACGAGACCGGCCCCGAGGACGAAGCGGCGGCCGAGGACGAGATCGTGCGGTGGGGCCGCGACAATCCGAAGCCGCAGGGCATGCCTGCCGGCGCCACGCCACCCGAGGAGGAGGTCCGCGATGAGGAACGTCGATAAACACCGCCCCGCGGTGATCCACCGCTATACGGCCGGCGAGCGCACGAACCACTGGATCGTCGCGTTCACGTTCGTGCTGCTGGCGCTATCGGGGCTTGCGCTGTTCCATCCGTCGATGTTCTGGCTCAGCGCGCTGTTCGGCGGCGGCACCTGGACGCGGATCCTGCATCCGTTCCTCGGCGTGCTGATGTTCGTCTGCTTCGTGGTGCTGGCGCTGCGGTTCTGGCATCACAACCTGCTGACGCGCAGCGATGCCGAATGGCTGCGGCAAGTGGACGACGTGGTCAACAACCGGGAAGAGAACCTGCCGGAAGTCGGGCGCTACAACGCCGGACAGAAGCTGCTGTTCTTCATGATGGTGGGTTGCCTGCTGTTCCTGCTGCTGAGCGGCATCGTGATCTGGCGCGCGTACTTCGCGATGTACTTCCCGATCGGGGCCATCCGGCTCGCGGCCGTGGTCCACGCCGTTTGCGCGTGGGGCCTGATTTGCGGCATCATTGTGCACATCTATGCGGCCGTATGGGTCAAGGGTTCGGTGCAGGCCATGACGCGCGGGACCGTGACGCCGGGCTGGGCGTGGAAACATCACCGTGCCTGGTTCCGCGAGACCTTCCGGCCGAGCGACAAGTCGTAGAGACGCGTCGCAAGCTGGTCATTCAGGACAATCGATGGTGCAACGCATCTTACAACCGCAGGAAATCGAGTCTACCGATCATGTCTCGATCGCCCGCCTGCGGCTGCCCGAGCGGACCGAGGTGTTTGCCCACCGCGCGCAGCGCCTGCGCAAGCTGTCGGCCGACAATCCGCTCGGCCAGGCCTTTGGGCCGTATCTCGCGCTGATGGCCGGCGTTGCCGAGGCGCAGCACGCGATCGCCGGCACGCTGACCTTGCCGCCGCCTTCCGACGCCGCGATCGATCGCGCGCAATCGCATGGCATGCCGTTGTTCGCGGCCATGGACGAAGACGCGCTCGAGGGCTGGCAGCCCGTGGCCAACCGCCTTGTCGCGGAACTGATCGCGGGCGGCACCCTGCCCCCGGACGCGCTCGCCGCATTGCAGGCGCTGACGCCGGAAACGCTCGACGAACAGGCGCAGGCCATTCTCGGCATGCGGGACCTGCCCGTCGATGGCATGAGCGCGCCATTCATCATGGCCGCGCTGCAGCTGCACCGCACGGTGCTGGCATCGCAGTTGCGCGAATCGCAGGTGCCGACGCTCGACGTCGCCACGGTGTGCCCCTGCTGCGGGTCGCTGCCGGTGGCGAGTGTCGTGCGCATCGGCGGCCGCTATCAGGGCCTGCGTTATCTGCAATGCGGGCTCTGCGCGACGGAATGGCATATGGTGCGCGTCAAGTGCACGCATTGCGAATCGACGGAAGGCATCAGCTATCACGTCGTCGAAGAGCGTTTCGAAGCGCTCAAGGCAGAGACCTGCGATCAGTGCCATCACTACCGCAAGATCGTCTATATGGAGAAGGACGCGACCGTCGAGCCGCTGGCCGACGACCTCGCTTCCCTCGCGCTCGACGTCATGATGGCGGAGGCCGGCTACGGACGCGCGAGCGGCAATCCGCTGCTGTGGCTCGGCGAGGACGATGATGACGAGTACGCGGACGGCGCCGATGAACGATAGCGTCTCGACCGCTGCCCGTCCCGCCGACATCCCCTCGGTCGATCGCCTGCTGAACCAGCCCTTCCTGCAACCCCTGATCGCGCGCCATGGCCGCGCACCGGCCACGGCCGCGCTGCGCCGGCTGCTCGATGGCCTGCGCGCGGAGGCCGTGGCGGGCCGTCTGACGCGGCAGGCGCTGGACGATGCCGCGCTGCACGATGCGCTGGCCGAGGCGCTGGCCCGCGACAGCGCGCCACGGCTGCGCGCGGTATTCAACCTGACCGGCACCGTGCTGCATACCAACCTCGGCCGTGCGCTGCTGCCCGATGCCGCGGTGCAGGCGGTCGTGCGCGCGATGACGAGCGCGGCCAACCTCGAATTCGACCTCGACGACGGCGGCCGTGGCGATCGCGACGACCTCATCGACGATCTGCTGTGCGAACTGACGGGCGCGGAGGCTGCGACCGTCGTCAACAACAATGCCGCCGCGGTGCTGCTGGTGCTCAACACGCTCGCGCAGCGGCGCGAGGTGGTGGTATCGCGCGGGGAGCTCGTCGAGATCGGCGGGGCCTTTCGCATTCCGGACGTCATGCAGCGTGCCGGCGCCAAACTCGTGGAGATCGGCACGACCAATCGCACGCATCCGCACGACTACGCGAACGCCGTCGGCGCGCGCACCGCGATGCTGATGAAGGTGCATTGCAGCAACTACGAGATTACGGGCTTCACGCGCAGCGTGGAGGTGGCCGAGGTGGCCGGTATCGCGAAGCCGCATGGGGTGCCCGTGGTGGTCGATCTCGGCAGCGGCACGCTGTGCGACCTCACGCGCTGGGGACTGCCGCGCGAGACGACGGTGCGCGAGACCATCGCGGCCGGCGCGGACCTCGTGACGTTCAGCGGCGACAAGCTGCTGGGCGGTCCGCAGGCCGGACTGATCGTCGGGCGCAAGGACCTGATCGCCAGGATCAAGAAGAACCCGCTCAAGCGCGCGCTGCGCGTGGGCAAGATCACGCTCGCCGCACTGGAACCGGTGCTGCGGCTCTATCGCGACCCTGACACGCTGGCGCAGACGCTGCCGACGTTGCGGCTGCTCACGCGACCCGCCGCGTCGATGGCGGCAATGGCCGAACGCCTGCTGCCGCCGCTGCAGGCCGCGCTCGGCGAGGCCTGGCGTGTCGATGCCGTGCCCACGGTCAGCCAGATCGGCAGCGGTGCGCTGCCCGGGGGCCAGTTGCCGAGCCATGGGCTCGTCATCGCGCCCGTGGCGGGGAATGCGGGCGGCGCGAAACGTGGGACCGGGCGTCAGTTGCAGCGGCTGGAAGCGGCGCTGCGCGGATTGCCGCGCCCCGTGATCGGCCGCGTGGGCGAGCAGGCGCTCTGGCTCGACCTGCGGTGCCTCGAGGAAGCCGACGAAGCGGAATTCGTCGCGCAATGGTCCCAGCTTGGGCTTACTGGCTGAAGCACCGCGCTCATGATCGTCGGCACGGCCGGACATATCGACCATGGCAAGACCACGCTGGTCCGCACGCTGACCGGGGTCGACACCGATCGCCTCAAGGAAGAGAAGGCGCGCGGCATTTCGATCGAGCTCGGCTATGCCTATACGCCGCTGCCCAATGGCGACGTGCTGGGCTATATCGATGTGCCGGGCCACGAGAAGCTGATCCATACGATGGCCGCCGGCGCGAGCGGGATCGACCTGGCGTTGCTCGTGATCGCCGCCGACGATGGCGTCATGCCGCAGACGCGCGAGCATCTCGCGATCGTGCAGCGGCTTGGCGTGCCGCGCGCGGCCGTGGCGCTGACCAAGGCGGACCGCGTCGATGCGGCGCGGCTTGGCGCCGTGGAGGCGGACGTGGCGGCGTTGCTGGCCGATACGCCTTACGCCGATGCGCCGCGTTTTCCGCTCGACGGGACCGATGCCGGTCATGCGGGCGTGCTCGCCCTGCGCGCGTATCTCCATGATGCCGCGATGCGGATGCCCGCGCGGCGGGAGGCGGGCCTGTTCCGGCTGGCGGTCGATCGCGTGTTCACGCTGGCCGGGCATGGCACCGTGGTGACGGGCACCGTGTTCAACGGACATGTGCGCGTGGGCGATGCGATGCAGCTCGCACCGGCTGGCCTGCCGGTGCGCATTCGCAGTATCCATGCGCAGCAGCGGGCGGCCGAGGTCGGCGTGGCGGGACAGCGGTGCGCGCTCAATCTGGCGGGCATCGACAAGGATGCGATCCGGCGCGGCGACTGGATCATGGACCCGGCACTGCTGCCGCCCTCGCCTGTCACGCGGCTCGATGTGTCGCTCGCGTTGACGCCCGGCATCGATGTTCGTGTCGGTCACTGGACGCCCGTGCATGTGCACCTTGGCGCGACGCACCGTACGGCGAACGTCGTCCTGCTCGACCGCGAGGTACTGACTGCCGGCCGGATGGATGCCGCGACCGGCGCGCTGCCCGCTGGCCCGTCGTCCGCCGGCTTGCCGTCCGCCGGCTCGGACGGCGATGGCGCGCAGCGCGGCGGCATGGCGCTGGCGCAATTGGTCTTTACCAGCCCCGTCTGCGCGCAGGCCGGCGACCGGCTGATCCTCCGCAACGCGCAAGCCACGCAAACCATCGGCGGCGGCACCGTGCTCGACAACGTCGCCCCGGAACGCCACCGCCGCACTCCCGCGCGGCTCGACTGGCTGCGGGCCATCGCCGCGATGCTCGACGGCGCGGGCCTCGCGCCGCTGCTCGCGCAGGCCCCGCACGGCATCGCCCATGGCCGCCTCGTGCGGCTCACGGGCCTGCCGCCCGAGGCATGGGACGTCCCACCCGACGCGCTATCGTTCGGCGGCACAGGCCGCGGCGCAAGCCCCGACGGCCATGCGGCGCCTAGCCACGCCGGCAGCCGGCACGCCGCGGGCGAAGACCGTTGCCTGATCCTCGCTCCGTATCTGCAAGCGTTACGCCAACGCATCCTCGACACGCTGACCGCGTTCCACGCGCGCCTGCCCGACGAGCCCGGGCTCAATGCCGGCTCCCTGCGGCGCCTCGCCTTCGCGGGTGCCGCGGTACCCGACGCGCTCTGGACCGCGCTGCTCGACGCCCTGCTCGCCGACGGCGAGCTCGACCGTCATGGCGGCTGGCTGCGCCTGCCCACGCACGAGATCGCCATGACCGACGCCGAGCGCGCGCTCGCGGACGAACTCCTCCCGCGCGTGCTGGCGGGCGGCAACGATCCGCCCTGGGTCCGCGATCACGCCGCCGCGCTGAACGCTCCCGAGGACGCCGTGCGCGCGCTGCTGCGCAAGCTCGCGCGGCAAGGCGCGATCCATCAGGTCGTGCGCGACCTGTTCTACGCCGATGCCACCATCGACACGCTCGCCGCGCAACTGGCATCGCTCGCGCAAACGCATACGCGCGTCGAAGCCGTGCATTTTCGCGATGCAGTGGGACTCGGCAGAAAACGGGCGATCCAGATTCTGGAATTCTTCGATCGCGCGGGATACACTCGGCGCGTTGGCAACGGGCGAATGCTGCGCCCGAACACCGAATGGAGCCGCGAAACGGATCCGCAACAGCATTGAGCGGCATCGATCATCGTCGTACGGAAGGCACGCGCATCCGGTGATGCGGCCGGACTTCAAATCCGGTTGGGGGCGTCAGACGTTCCCAGGTAGGTTCGACTCCTGCTGCTTTCCGCCAGTATTTTCGTAGCACCTCAGCACCCGCATGCCGCGCCGCAGCATCCTCTGCCCCGCGGTTTTCCCGCCCAGACATTGCCCGCACGACCTACCATGCATGGGCAGCGGTTGGGCACGTTTCGAGTCTCGAACAAGGGGATCATCATGGATCGACGCGATTTTCTGCGGCTTGGCGCCGCGCTACCTGTCTCCGTCGGCGCTGCCGGCATCCTTCCCGCCCACGCGGCCAACCCGACATCCTCCGGCACCCTGCCCGGCGCCCGCGCAAGCGATATCGAAAACGCGAGCGGCTGGCGCGTCTACGAAATGACCACCGAAGTCACGCTGCCGCCCGCCGCCGCGCCCGCGCGCGTCTGGCTGCCCGTTACCGCGCAGCAGGTCGGCGACTACCAGCGCACGCTGGCCACGGCGTGGAATGCTCCCGGCGCGCGCACCCGCGCGGCCACCACGGGCGGCTACGACGTGCGCATGGTCGCCGTCGAATGGCCGTCGGCGCCGGCCGGCGAGCCGCTCAAGGCCACGCTGACCAACAAGGTCGCCATTCGCGATCGCGACGTCGATCTGGGCGCCGCCCCCTCGGCCCGCGCACCGCGAGAATCCGCCGCGACGTTGCGCGAGTATCTGCGTCCGACGCAGCTGATGCCGACCGATGGCATCGTGCGCGACACCGCGCTGAAGATCACGGCCGGCCTCGACGACGACATGACGCGCGCGCGCGCCATCTATCAATGGGTCGTCGACAACACGTGCCGCGAGGCGAGCGTGCGCGGCTGCGGCACCGGCGACGTCGTGGCGATGCTCAAGACCGGCGGCATCATGAACGGCAAGTGTGCCGACATCAACGGCCTGTTCGTCGCGCTCTCGCGCGCGGCAGGCATTCCCGCGCGCGATGCCTACGGCGTGCGCGTCGATACCTCGGCGCTGGGCTTCAAGGCGCTCGGCAAGGCTGGCGACATCTCCAAGGCGCAGCACTGCCGCTCCGAGTTCTATGCGGCCGGCTACGGCTGGATTCCCGCGGATCCGGCCGATGTGCGCAAGGTCGCCCTCGAAGAGGTCCCCGGCGGCCTGCCGATGACGGACAGCAAGGTACGTGCCGCGCGCGCGATGCTGCTCGGCGCGTGGGAGGGCAACTGGGTCGTGTACAACCATGGCCACGACGTGGCGCTGCCCGGCAGCGGCGCGGCGCCCGTGCCGTTCCTGATGTATCCGAACGGGCAGACCGTCGCGGGCACGCTGGACAGCCTCGATCCGGACAAATTCGGCTATCGCATCACGTCGACGAGGATCGTGTAAATGGCGGAGGCATCGATGCGCGACGGTCAGCCCCGGCTGACGTCGCTGGCACACGGCGGAGGCTGCGGCTGCAAGATCGCGCCCGCCGTGTTGTCCGAAATCCTGCGCAACGCGCGGCATTTCCCCGCCCCGCCCGCGCTGCTGGTCGGTATCGAGACCAGTGACGACGCGGCGGTCTACAAGCTCAACGATACGCAGGCGCTCGTCGCGACCACGGACTTCTTCATGCCCGTGGTCGATGACCCCTTCGACTTCGGCCGCATTGCCGCAACCAATGCCATTTCCGACGTCTATGCGATGGGCGGCACGCCGATCCTCGCGCTGGCGCTGGTCGGCATGCCCGTCGACAAGCTCTCGCCGGAAGTCATCGGCAAGATCCTCGAAGGCGGCGAATCGGTCTGCGCACAGGCCGGTATCGCGATCGGCGGCGGCCATACCATCGACGCGGTGGAGCCCATCTACGGCCTCGTCGTGTTGGGGCTCGTGCATCCGGACCGCATCAAGCGCAACCGCGACGCGCGCGCGGGCGACGTGCTGGTGCTCGGCAAGCCGCTGGGCGTTGGCGTGTATTCGGCGGCGATCAAGAAAGATCGGCTCGACGCGGACGGTTATCGCGAGATGATCGCCAATACGACCAAGCTCAATACACCGGGCAAGACGCTCGGCGATCTGCCCGGCGTGCATGCGATGACCGATGTCACGGGCTTCGGCCTGCTTGGCCATCTGCTGGAACTGTGCCGCGGCAGCGCGTTGTCGGCCACGCTCGATATGTCGCGCGTGCCGCTGCTGCGCGGCGTGACCGCCCTGGCCGAAGGCGGGGCCATTACCGGCGCGTCCAGACGCAACTGGGCCAGCTATGGGCACGAGGTATCGCTCGCACCGGAGATCTCGGCCGTCCAGCAGGCCTTGCTGACCGATCCGCAGACCAGCGGCGGGCTGCTCGTCGCGTGCGCGCCCGAGGCCGTCGATGACGTGCTGGCGTTGTTCCGTCGGGAAGGATTCGCCGATGCGGCCGTGATTGGCGAGATGCGCGGCAAGTCGGGCGAGGGCGCGCCAGCCGTCGCCGTGCGCTGAAGTCTTTTCAGATTCCCCCGTCGTTTCCGGTTTCCCACGCTTTGTACGGTTAACGATACAAATCCGGAAGAACACGACACAAACCGGACAACGCGCCCCCTCAAAATCGTGTCTGGGGCCGGACATGCGGGCGTTCCCGCATGTCACGGCTTTGTACATTCCCTGGAGAACACGATGGAGACTTCCCAAGAACGCGCGGAGGGAGGCGGCTGGGTGCGCCTGCTGCTGCTCGCCCCCTATATCGCGCTGCTATGGCTGCCGTTCTACAACGATACGCAGCCCGCGCTGTTCGGCTTTCCCTTCTTCTACTGGTACCAGTTCCTCTGGGTGCCGATTACCTCGCTGTTGCTGTACATCGTGTATCGGAGCATGAAATGAGCGAGCCGACCACGATCAACAGCACCGCGATGGCGGTGTTCATCTTCTTCTTCGTGCTCGTCACGGTGCTCGGCTTCGTGGCAGCGCGCTGGAAGCGCGGCGACCTCAACCAGCTGCATGAGTGGGGCCTCGGCGGGCGCCAGTTCGGCACGCTGATCTCGTGGTTCCTCGTCGGCGGCGACTTCTACACGGCCTATACCGTGATCGCGGTGCCCGCGCTCGTGTACTCGGTGGGGGCGTACGGCTTCTTCGCGCTGCCGTACACGATCATCGTCTATCCGTTCGTGTTCGCGGTCATGCCAAAGCTGTGGGAAGTCTGCCATCGCAACAACCACATCACCGCGGCGGACTATGTGCATGGCGAGTTCGGCGGCAAATGGCTGCCCGCGGCCGTGGCGCTGACCGGCATCGTCGCGACGCTGCCGTATATCGCGTTGCAGCTCGTGGGCATGCAGGTCGTGATCAAGAGCCTCGGCGTCACCGGTGAACTGCCGCTGGTCGTGGCGTTCGCGATCCTGGCCGTCTACACGTACTCGAGCGGCCTGCGCGCGCCGGCGATGATCGCGTTCGTCAAGGACATCATGATCTATATCGTCGTGATCGTCGCGGTGTCGATCATCCCGAGCAAGCTCGGCGGGTACGGCACGCTGTTCGAGGCCGCGGACAAGTTCTTCCAGGCCAAGGGCGGCACCACGGGCATCATCCTGCAGCCGTCGCAGTTCATGGCGTACGCCACGCTTGCGCTGGGCTCCGCGCTCGCGGCATTCATGTACCCGCATACGATGACGGCGGTGCTGTCCTCGTCGTCGGCAAAGACCGTGCGCAAGAATGCGATCGTGCTGCCCGCGTACACGCTGCTGCTCGGCCTGATCGCGGTACTCGGCTACATGGCGATTGCGGCGAACGTGCATGTGACGTCGGCCTCCGACGTGGTGCCCACGCTGTTCCTCACGCTGTTCCCGTCGTGGTTCGTCGGCTTTGCCGCCGCGGCCATCGCGATCAGCGCGCTGGTGCCCGCGGCCATCATGTCGATCGGTGCGGCCAACCTGTTCACGCGCAACCTGTACAGGCCGCTGATCAACCCGACCGTCACGCCCGAGAAGGAAGCGAAGAGCGCCAAGCTGTTCTCGCTGGTGGTCAAGTTCGGCGCGCTGCTGTTCATCATCGTGCTGCCCACGCAGTACGCGATCGACCTGCAGCTGCTCGGCGGCGTCTGGATCCTCCAGATCTTCCCCGCCGTGGTGTTCTCGCTCTACACGCGCCGCCTGACCACCACCGGCCTGTTCGCGGGCTGGATCGTCGGCATCGTGCTCGGCACCGGCCTTGCCTCGGTGATGGGTCTCAAGCCCGTGTATACGCTGCATATCGGCGGCAGCGCGTATCCGACGTATATCGGCCTGATCGCGCTTGCGGCGAACATCGTCGTGTCGTTCGTGGTCTCCGCGCTCACGCAGGGCCAGCGCGTGGTGGCGCGCGCCGCCAACTGACGCCCGACCGCTTCTGCGGGTGCCCCTCTTCCGTGTGGAGAGGGGCGCGCCGAAACGTATCAAGCGTGCAAACGCGCGCAATCCCGGCCCGTCCTAAAGCACGGGCTTGCGGCATCTCCTACAGTCCGGCTCTTAAAGAGCCCCACGACACAAACCAGAGGAGAACGTTCATGCCGCAGCTTTGTATCCGTCAGCACATCAAGCCCCTGTTCGCCGCCGTCGTCATGATGGCTACCGCGCACGGCGCCAACGCACTGGAACGCTGGCAGACCCTGCCGCCTACCCCGACCCCCGTCAAATGGGCGCAGGAGCGCCATAGCGAGCTGCGCGGCATCAGGCTGTATAACGCCGAGGTCGGCAAGGGCTCGCCCGTCATCGTGCTGCACGGCGGCCTGGCCAATTCCGACTATCTCGCCAACCAGGTCCGCACGCTGAGCGCGAAGCATCGCGTGATCGTCGTCGACTCGCGCGGCCACGGCCGCAGCACGCGCGACGCCACGCCGTATGGCTACGACCTCATGGCCGACGACGTCATCGCGCTGATGGACGAACTGAAGATTCCGCGCGCCGATATCGTCGGCTGGAGCGACGGCGCCATCCAGGCGCTCGACATCGCCATCCGCCATCCGGAACGCGTCGGCAAGATCGTCGCGTTCGGCGTGAACACGAAGACGGACGGGCTGATCCCCGCATTCGACAAGAACCCCGTCTTCGCGGCCTATATCGAGCGCGCGGGCAAGGAGTACACGAAGCTGTCGCCCACGCCGAACGACTACGAAGCCTTCCTCTCGCAAATCGGCAAGATGTGGGAAACCGAACCCAACTGGTCCGATGCGCAACTGAAGACGATCAAGTCGCCGGTGCTCGTCATGGACGGCGACCACGACGAAGGCATCAAGCGTTCGCACACGGCCTACATCGCGCGCACGATTCCGCACGCGCGCATGCTGATCCTGCCGAACGCGAGCCACTTTGCGTTCATGCAGGACCCGAAGACGTTCGACGCGGCGATCGTCAAGTTTCTCGATGGGTCCGCTTCGCCCGCGCGGTAACGCGGCGCTTCAGGACAAAACCTGGAGCCTTGCCATCGCGGACATTGCGCCGTCCAGCATCGCGCGCAACACCGGCTGCACGCGCGCCGACGCCTCCGGCAGATACGGGAATGGCGCATCCTCGCTCATATAGACGGCCTGCACCATTTCCAGCTGAATCGTGTGCACGCCGTGCGCGGGCTGGCCGTAGTGGCGGGTGATATGGCCGCCCTTGAACCGTCCGTCCGCCACCCATGTGTACGGACTGCCCGCGGCCGCCGCGACGACGGCGTCGCGCATGGCCGGCGCGCAGCTGGCACCGCTGTTGGTACCGATGTTCAGGTCGGGCAGCTTGCCCTCGAACAGATGCGGCAAGACACCGGCGATGGAATGCGCCTCCCAGACCAGGACGTTGGCGTGCTCGCCGCGCAGCCGCGCGATCTCGGCGGCGAGCGCATCGTGATACGGCTGCCAGTATTCGCGCTTGCGCACGTCGATTTCGTCGGGCGACGGCCCGCTACCGTCCAGATAAAGCGGTACGCCCCGGAACGACTCCACCGGGCACAGCGTCGTCGTGGTCTGGCCGGGATATAGCGCGCTGCCATCGGCCGGCCGGTTCACGTCGATGACGTAGCGCGAGTAGTTGGCTTGCACCACGGACGCGCCCTGCTCCGCCGCGAACGCGTACAGCCTGCGCAGGTGCCAGTCCGTATCGGCGCGCTCGCGCGCGAGCGGCGTCAGCCGTGGCGCGAGCCAGTCGGGCAACAGTTCGCCGCCATGCGGAATCGAGATGACCAGCGGCAAGCTGCCCTGGGTAACGGTGCAAATCGGGGATGTCATGCCTGTGCCTCTGCCTGTTCGTTGGTGGCCCGGTGCGCGCCGGTGTGCCGACGGCTCACCCATACCGATGGGTCGAGCATATGGTCTGGTTGCCGCCCGGCCAGCACGTCGATGATCTGGTCCGCGCACTGGCGCGCGGTGTCGGCCAGCGCCTCCTGCGTGGAACCCGCTTGATGCGGGCTCAGCACGACATTGGCCAGCGCGGCCAGCGGCGATGCGACGGGCAATGGCTCGCGCTCGAACACATCGAGCCCCGCACCGAACAGCTTGCCCGCGCGCAGCGCATCGACGAGCGCCGGCTCGTCGATCAGTCCGCCGCGCGACGTGTTGACGAGAATCGCACCGGGTTGCATCGCCGCCAGCGCGGCGGCATCGATGGTGTGACGCGTATCGGCGCGCAATGGGCGATGCAGCGATACGACGTCGGAAATCGCGAGCAGCGTGTGCAGCGTGTCCACGCGCCGCGCACCCAGCGCCTCGACCTCGGCGTCATCGACGCGCGGCGACCATACGACCACCTGCATGCCGAAGCCCGCGCTCGCCATCCGGGCCACGATCTGGCCCGTGCGGCCAAAGCCCACGATGCCCAGCGTCTTGCCGGACAGCGAATGCATCGGTACCTGATAGCGGTGCTGCCAGTCCGAGCGGCGCGTGGCGGCGTCGGCCACCACCGTGCCGCGCGCCACGGCGAGCATCAGCATCATCGCGTGTTCGGCCACCGCGCGCACGTTCGCGGCGGGCGTGGACACCACGGGGATGCCGCGGGCATGGGCATGCGCCACCGCGATCTTGTCGGTGCCCGTGCCGTGATTGCTGATGACGGCCAGGCGCGGGGCGGCATCGATGGCGGCGGCGGACAGACCTTCGCGCACGATCACCGCGTCGACATCGCGCACTTCGGCAATCCGCTCGGCCTCGTTCGTGGCGGTGCCGTGGCGCACCTCGATGCCGGCCGCACGCATGCGTTCGGCACCGATGGGATGAATCGGTTGGGTAATCAGACAGACTGGCATGAGTTCAACATCGCTGTGGAAAGGGAAACACCGGCCCGCGCGCCCAGCGCACTGGCCAGTACGCGCGTAGCCTGCGCGAACTCGTCGAGCCGCATCGACTCGTCGGGGTTATGGCTGCCGTGCGCATTGCGGACGAACAGCATCGCGGCGGGCACGCCCTGCGCCGCGAACAGCGCCGCATCGTGCCCGGCCCCGCTGGGCATGGACCGCGCGGGCACACCGGCCGCTTCGGCCGCCGCGGTCAATATCGCCCGCAAGGCCGGATCCATGACCCCCGCCGCGCTGGCGGTCATCGGGCCGAGGTCGATCTCGACGCGGCAGGTCTGCGCGATCTCGGCCCGGATGGTCTGGATTGCGGCATCCATCGCCTCCAGCGTGGCCACACTGCGCGAACGCACGTCGATGCTGAAATCGACGCGGCCCGAGACCTTGCTGAAGTCCGCCTGCGCGGCATCGGTCGTGCATTGGCCGACCGTGACGGTGAGCTCGTGCCCCGCGGCTTCCATCGCGACCCACGCACGCTGCAACGCGGTGACCAGTGCCGCGGCCGCTACCACGGCATCGCGGCGATGCGTGCGCGGCGTCGCGCCGGAATGCGCGTACTGCCCGCGAATCGTGGCATGACGGTAGCGCCGGCTGCCGCAGATGCCCGTCACCACGCCCAGCACATCGTCGCTCTCGTCGAGCACGGGGCCCTGTTCGATATGGAGTTCGACAAAGCAGTCGATCTGCGCTGCCCGCAGGGCCGGGATGCCCGCGGCGACGGCCTCGGGGTCGCCGCCCGCGGCACGCATATGGTCGGCCAGCGTGCGGCCCGTATCGGCACGGCGCAATGCCGTGGCCGTGCCGTCGAGCAGGCCGAATGCGGCCTTGCTGCCAATATACGACAGCGGAAACCACGCACTCTCCTCGGCGCGAATGGCCATGACGGTCACGTCGCGCGCCGGTACGACGCCCGCGCGGCGCCATGCCGCCAGAATGGCCAGCCCGGCCACCACACCGGCCGCGCCATCGAAATTGCCGCCGCGCGGCACGGAATCGAGGTGCGAGCCCGTCATCACGGCCGGCGCGCCACGGTCGGCGCCGGGCAGCGTCAGATACAGATTGCTCGCCGCATCGCGGCGCGTCTCCAGTCCGTACTGCTCGGCCGTCGCGCGCAACAGCGCATGCGCGGCATTCTCGCCATCGCCATAGGTGTCGCGCGTGATGCCGACACCGTCGTGGCTCTGGGCGACCAGCTGCGCGAACAGCGAGGCCGCGAGCGCATGGTCGGGTTCGACAGCCAGATTCATACGGTCTCCATCGCTTCCGTCTTCGGGGCGAGCGAATCTTGCACGGCTTGGGGGTCCCACGACTTGCCGGGCATCGAGTCGATGAGCCGGCGCGTATAGGCATCGCGCGGGGTCTCGAAGATCTCGGCGGGGCTGCCCTGCTCGACCACACTGCCGCGATGCATCACAAGCACCTTGTCGCAGATCTGCGCGGCCACGCGCAGATCGTGCGTGATGAAGATCAATGCGATGCCCAGGCGCTTCTGCACTTCGGCCAGCAGCTTCAGCACCTGCGCCTGCACCGAGACATCGAGCGCGGACACCGATTCATCGGCCACGATCAGGCGCGGCTCCATGGCGAGCGCACGGGCGATGCCGACGCGCTGGCGCTGGCCGCCGGAGAACTGGCTGGGATAGCGATCGAACGCGCTGGGTTCCAGTTCCACGAGCTTGAGCAGTTCCCGCGCGCGCGCTTCGGCCTCCGCGCGTGGCACGCCGTTGGCCATGGGGCCGTCGCACAGGATCCGGCCCACCGTATTGCGCGGATTGAGCGAGGCGAACGGGTCCTGGAAGATCATCTGGATATGGCGGCGCATCGGCCGGAACGCCCGCTCGCTGATGGGCGCGATATCGCGACCTTCGAATGCCATCACGCCGCCGTCGTTCTCGGTCAGCTTGAGCAGGCATTTGCCGATCGTCGACTTGCCCGAACCGGACTCGCCGACGATACCCAGCGTTTCGCCCGCGCGGACTTCGAAGCTCACGCCCTTGACGGCCTCGACCACGCGCTTGCGCTGGAACAGGCCGCCCGGCGTCGTGTAGGTCTTGCGCAGCCCCTCCACGCGAAGCACCGGATAGCCTTCCGGTTCGGTTGCGGGTGCGCCGGCGCGCGCGCGATGCGACGGCACGCTGCCGATCAGCCGGCGCGTGTACGGATGCGCGGGACGGTTCAGCACCTGTTCGGCCGTGCCCTGCTCGACGATGCGCCCCTTCTCCATCACGATGACGCGGTCGGCAATCTCCGCCACGACGCCGAAATCGTGCGTGACGAACATCACGCCCATGCCCTTCTCTTTCTGGATGCGGGCAATCAGCGCGAGAATCTGCGCCTGCGTGGTGACGTCGAGCGCCGTGGTGGGCTCGTCGGCGATCAGAAAGGCCGGCTCCAGCGCCAGGGCCATGGCGATCATCACGCGCTGGCGCTGGCCGCCGGACAGCGCGAACGGATAGGCATTGCACAGCGTGGGCGGGTCGGGCAGGCCGACGAAGGCGAGCAGCTCCAGCACCCGCGCGCGGCGCGATGCCGGGTCGAGCGCGCCATGCACGCGCATCACTTCTGCAATCTGGTCGCCCACGCGATGCAGCGGGTTGAGCGCGGAGAGCGGCTCCTGGAAGATCATCGCCATGTCCTTCCCGCGCATGCCGCGCAGCGTGGCTTCGTCCTGCGTCAGCAGGTCGCGGCCACGAAACAGGATCTGGCCCGACTCCGGCTTCAGGTACGCCGGCAGCAGACCCATGATCGCATTGGCGCTCATCGACTTGCCCGAGCCAGACTCGCCGACGATGCAGACCAGTTCGCCGGCACCGATCTCGAAGTCGATGTCGCGCACGGCATAGGGACGGTCGCCGCCCTTCGGCAGCGCGATGCTCAGGTTGCGGATGGACAGCAACGGCGCCTCGGACGCTCGATTGCGGGATGCTTGCATCGGTCAGTTCCCCCGTTTGCGCAGTTGCGGATTCAGGGCATCGTTGAGCCCTTCGCCGATCAGGTTGATCGCGAGCACCGTCAGCATGATGGCCACGCCGGGCCACAGGCTCATCCACGGGGCTTCGCGCAGCATCGTGCGCGCCGCGCCGATCATGAAGCCCCAGCTCATGAGATTGCGGTCGCCCAGCCCCAGGAACGACAGCGCCGATTCCGTGAGGATCGCGGTAGCGGTCATCAGCGAGGCTGTGACGATGACGGGCGACGCCGCATTGGGCAGGATCTGCGTGAAGATGATGCGCGCCGGCGACTGGCCGATCACGATGGCCGCCTGCACGAACTCGCGCTCCTTGAGCGTCATGAATTCGGAGCGCACGAGCCGCGCCACCGGGGGCCACGACACGATCGCGATGGCGCCCACGATCGAATAGAGCGACGGCTTGAAGATGGCCACGAGCACCAGCGCCATGGCCAGCTGCGGAATGGTCTGGAAGAACTCGGTGCCGCGCATCAGCGCGTCGTCGACGCGGCCGCCGTAGTAGCCCGCCAGCGCGCCGACCACAATGCCGATCAGCACCGCGACCAGCGTGGAGATCACGCCGATGGTCAGCGAGACGCGCGCGCCGTAGGCGATGCCCGCGGCGATATCGCGGCCGAGCATGTCGGTACCCAGCGGATAGGCGCTGTCGTGGAACGGCGCCAGCAACGGGTCGGCGACCATCATCCAGGGCGGATCTTCATACAACGTGGACGCCAGCGCCGCCGCGACAATCACGATCAGCAGCAGCACGAGGCCCACGGCGGCGCCACGATTGGCGCCAAAGCGTTTCAGGAAAGACATGTCCAGGCTCCTCGAATCCGGCTTATTGCCTGCCGATGCGCGGATCGATCAGGCGATACACCAGATCCGTCAGCAGGTTGAACACAACGACCATCGTCGATGTCACGAGGAACACCCCCAGCAGCAGCTGGTAGTCGCGCTGGATCAGCGCATCGAACATCAGGCGCCCGATGCCGGGCCAGCCGAACACGGTCTCCGTCAGCACGGCGCCGCCCGCCATCTGGCCCAGCTGGATGCCCGCGAACGTCACCACGGGCAGCATCGCGTTACGCAGCGCATGCCGGCGAATCGTCTCGCCGAGCGGCACGCCCTTGGCGCAGGCGGTCTTGGTGTAGTCCATGCCCAGCACTTCGAGCATCGAGGCGCGCGTCAGGCGCGCATACACGGCCATGAAGAAGCAGCCGAGCGACACGGTGGGCAGTACCAGATGGTGGGCGATGTCGGCGACGCGCGCCCAGCCATGCAGATTGCCGCCCACCTGTTCCATGCCATAGGGCGGCACCCAGCCCAGATGCAGCGAGAAGAACAGGATGGCCAGCAGCGCGAGCCAGAACTGCGGCGTCGCGTAGATCAGCAGCGAGCCCGTCATCAGCACGCTATCGAGCCACGTGCGCCGGCCCGCATAGCGCGCCCGCGACGCGATCACGCCGAACATGACCCCGAATGCGAGCGCGAACACGAACGCGCACGACATCAGCAGCAGCGTGGCCGGCAACCGGTCGAGAATCAGGTCCAGCACGGGCAGACGCTCGCGATAGGAGTAGCCGAGATCGAGATGCGCCACGCCCCACAGGTAGCGGCCCAGCTGCACGGGCAGCGGCTGGTCGAGGCCGAACTCCTTGCGCAGTTCCTGCACGTACGCCGGGTCGGACGAGCCGGACTCGCCGGCCAGCACCGATGCCGGATCTCCCGGCGCCATGCGCACCAGCATGAAGTTGATGATGACCACGCCAAGCACGACGAACAACGCCTTGCCGAGCCTGGCGACCAGAATGGAGAGTGACTTATCCACGCGATCGAATCCTTCTTGAGACGGGCGCAGCGCGCTTACTTGCTGATGTAGACGTCGGCGAACGTGTCGTTCAGGCCGATGGCCGTCTGGATCAGGTTGTGGACCTTGTTGCTATAGAGCGTCGGCAGCTCCATCTCGAACAGGTAGCCGTTGGCCACTTCCTGGACCAGCGTCTTCTGGATGTTCGAGTAGAGCTGCTGGCGCTCCGCATCGGACGTCGCGGCGGCGGCCTTGTCCCACATCGCGTCCACGCCCGCATTCACATAGCCCTGGTTGTTCACGAACGCCGAACCCTTGACCTGGTTGCGTGCCAGATAGAGGCGCGAGACGCCCAGCGCGGGGTCGCCGTACTGCGACGTGAAGCTGAAGGTCAGGTCGAAGTCGAAGTCCGACACGCGCTTGGCCCACGTGCCCGCGTCGGCGGACTCGATCTCCACCTTGAAGCCCAGTTGCTCCAGGCACTGGCGCGTGTATTCGCCCAGGCGGTCCCACGTGGCGCCGTACGGGTAGGACAGGATGTGAATCGGGGTCTTGGACGGATCGATGCCAGACTCCTTGATCAGCGCGCGCGCCTTCTTCAGGTCGAACCCATACGCGGGCACATTGGCGTCGTAGAACGGCGTCGTCGAGGAGATGGGTCCGGTCGCCACCTTGCCGAGACCGAAGAAGATATTGTTCACCACGAACTTGCGATTGATCGCTTCCATGATGGCCTGCCGCACCTTCACGTTGTCGAACGGCGCCTTGCGCTGATTCATCTGGATATACGCGAGCTTGGAGAACATTTCCCAGCCCTTGGTCGTGTATTCCACGTTGGGCAGCGCGCGCAGGCGCTTGATCTCGACGTTGTCCACGTCGCCGGCGCTCACCACCTGCACGTCGCCGCGTTCGAAGGCGACCGCGCGCGATGCGGCATCCGGAATCACGTTGAAGACGATCTCGTCCAGATAGGGCTTGCCCTTCTGCCAGTAGTTCGGGTTACGCGTCAGCACGATATAGGCGCCCTTCTTCCACTCCTTGAACATGAAGGGGCCGGTACCCACCGGGGTCTGGTTGGCGGGGTTCTTCGCATAGTCCGTGCCGTCGTAGATATGCTTCGGCACCATCGGCATGTTGTCGCTGACAAACGACTTGAGGAACGGCGCGAACGGTTCCTTGAGCGTGATGACCACCTTGTTCGCGCCCTGCGCCTTGACCGACTGCACGAACTGCTCGATGACCACACGGGCGCGCGGATGCACGGCGCGCAGGAACTTGTCGATCGAGAACACGACGTCGTCGGACGAGAACGGCTTGCCGTCGTGCCACTTGACGTTGGACTGCAGCTCGAACGTGTAGACCTTGCCGTCGGGCGACACGGTCCACGACCTGGCGAGGCCCGGCAGGGGCTTCATGTCGGGAGACCAGGTCAGCAGGCTCTCATAGATCTTGCCGGCCACGTACTGCGTGGGCGTCTGCTGGTTCAGGCCCAGCATCAGCGTGGGCGGCTCGGGCTGGGCGATGGCGCGCAGCGTGCCGCCGCGGGTCTGGGCATGGGCACCCGCGGCGATACCGACGGTCAGGGCAATCGAGCAGGTTGCGATCTTGAGCAGGCGGGCGGCGGGCAGGTTCAGCTTGGTGGTCATGGATATACCTGATAGTCGTGGAAGCAAGGGATGGGATTCAAAGCGGCTGGATGGCAATGCCGTCGGCGATCAGGGCACTGCGAATACGTTCGGCGAACAGGACCGCGCCGGGCTGGTCGCCGTGGATGCACAGCGTGTCGGCCGTGATGGGTACCGACTTGCCGGAGAGCGCCTGCACGCTGCCGTCAAGCACCATGCGGCGTACCTGCGCGATGGACGCGTCGACGTCTTCGATCATCGCGTGCGGCATCGAGCGGGGCGTGAGCGTGGCGTCGTCCTGGTAGGAACGGTCGGCATACACCTCGTTGGCCACGCGCAGGCCCGCGGCCTCCGCGGCGGCGGCCATATTGGCGTTGGCCACGTAGATGAGCACCTCGGGCGATACCGCGCGCACGGCATCGGCCACCGCGGCGGCGAGCGCGGGATCGCGCGCGGTCATGTTGTAGAGCGCGCCGTGCGTCTTCACGTGGTGCAGCGGCACGCCGACCGCGCGCGTCACGCCCAGCATCGCGCCGACCTGATAGACCGTGAGCGCGTAGACCTCGGCGGCCGTCATGGCCATGGCGCGGCGGCCAAAGCCCTGGAGGTCGGGCAGGCCGGGATGGGCGCCCACGGCCACGCCGGCCTCGGCGGCGGCGCGCACGGTGGCCAGCATCACGTCGGGATCTCCGGCGTGGAAGCCGCACGCGATGTTCGCGGACGTGACATGGCGCAGGATCGCGGCATCGTCGCCCATGCGCCAGGCGCCGAAGCTTTCGCCCATGTCACAGTTGATATCGAGAGTTGGCATCGGTGATTTCCTCGTTCGTTCTCGTGATTTGGGGGGTTATGTCGGGAGGCCGATCAGCCGTGCCGCCTCGGCGGCAATGGCATCGAGCCGGTCCGTCATCGCCAGCAGCGCGCGATGCGCGGTCTCGGGCGTCACGGCGCGGAAGCGCAGCGCGGTACCGGGCACGGCCTGCGCCAGCCGCGGCAGGTCGGCGCTGATGACATAGGCGATCTTTGGATAGCCGCCGACGCTCTGCCGGTCGGCCATCAGCACGATCGGCGCGCCGCCCGGGGGCACCTGCACGGTGCCGAAGCTCACCGCCTCCGACACCATTTCCAGCGGTGCGGCCAGCGCGAGCGCGGGCCCTTCGAGCCGATAGCCCATGCGGTCCGACTGGTTCGATACCGTATAGGCCTCGCCCCCGAAGGCCTTGCGCGCGGCCGGCGTAAAGCACTCCCATTGCGGGCCCGGCAGAAAGCGGATGGCATCGCCCGCGTCCGGCGCGGCGCAATCGGCGGGCGCCTCCGCCGCGACCCATGGCATGGCGCTCTGCACCATCATCCGGGCCAGCGGCAGCATCTCCCTGCGCGGGGATGCGATGGCGATGCGATCTCCGGCCCGCAGCGCGCGGCCCTCCATGCCGCCGAAGCGGGCACGGAGGTTCGTGCTGCGGCTGCCCAGCACCGCGTCGGGCGCGAAGCCGCCGCGCACGGCCAGATAGGCGCGGGCACCGCGGCGGCAGTGACCGAGCGCGATCGGCACGTCGTGGCGCACCATCGCCGCGCAATGGGTGGGCAGCGGCACGCCACCGGCCGTCACGGCGATATCGGCACCGGTCACCGCGATCAGCGTGTCCTGCGCAAAGCGCACGGTGGGACCATTGAGCGTGATTTCGAGCGCGGCCGTATCGGCGGCATTGCCCACCAGCACATTGGCCAGCGGATACGACCATTCGTCCATCGCGCCGTTGACGGGCACGCCAAAGCGCTGGTAACCGTAGCGGCCGCCGTCCTGCAGCACCGACAGCATGCCGGGCTTGTCCACACGCATCGCGTTCATGGCCGCGGCTCCAGCATGGCGTCGAACTCGGCCGGCGTAATGGGCACGAAGCGCAGCCGGTCCCCGAGTTGGAGGCGGGTCGGCGGATTCTGGCCCACGTGGAACAGGTTCCACGGCGTGCGCGCGATCAGGTTCCAGCCGCCCGGCGATGCGTCCTGATAGATCGACGAGATGCCGTTCGCGATCGCGACCGATCCGGCCGGCACCAGCGTGCGTGGCGTGGCACGGCGCGGTACGGCAAGGCGCGGATGCAACGGTCCCGCAAACGGATTGCCCGGAGAGAAGAAGAAGGTGTAGAGCGTGAGCGGTGTGGCGCAATGGAGCCGGATGACTTCGGCCGTATCGATCTCGCAGGCACGTGCCACGTCTTCGAGGTCGGGACCGTACTCGCCGCCATAGCAGGCGGGCACTTCCACTTCGCGGCCGGCGTGGACCACGGCGGGCACGCCATCGACCAGCGCGTCGCGTATCCATGCGGAGAGCTGGACGAACGGCGCGCCCTTGTCACGCGCAAACATCTCGGGACGAAAGTGGACGGCCACCGTGGTGAACGCGGGCACGACATCGCGCACGCCGGGCCAGCGCTGCCGCAGCAGGTACTCGGTCACCGCATGCACGCGCTGGCTGACCGCCACGCCGACCTGATCGCCGAGACGAATCTGCAGGCAGCGGTCGCCGACGGGCTCGATGCGACAATCCGTCAGCGCAAGAAGCCCATCGTCCGTTTGCACGGTGGCTGCTTGTGCGAGGGCCGTTTGCGCCATCACCATGACATGCGCTCCAGCGCGGCACAAGCCGTCACGATGCGCTCGCACGCCTCGCGCAGCCGGTCATCGGCCAGCGCGTAGGCCAGCCGTACGTAGGGCGCCAGCCCGAAAGCGGAACCGGGCACCACGGCAACATGGGCCGCGTGCAGCAGGTACATCGCAAAGTCGGTATCGGTCTCGATGCGCTTGCCATCCGGCGTGCGCATGCCGAGCGCGGCGGCGCAATCCGCATACAGATAGAACGCCGCGGGGGGACGGCGCATGGCGAGCACGGGCGCGGCGTCGGCCAGCACGGAGAGCGCGAGGTCGCGGCGCGCGCGCAGGCGGGTACGCCAGCCATCGAGAAAGTCCTGCGGACCGTTCAGCGCGGCTACCGCTCCCGCCTGGCTGATCGCACTGGGGTTGCTGGTGCTCTGGGACTGCAGCAGCGCCATGGCCTTGATCAGCCACGCGGGACCGGCCGCGTAGCCGAGGCGCCAGCCCGTCATCGCATACGCCTTGGATACGCCGTTGACGGTCAGCGTACGGTCGCGCATGGCCGGCGCGGCCTGTGCGAACGACGTGAACGTGCCGTCGAACAGGATCTCTTCGTAGATCTCGTCCGACAGCACGAGCACATCGGGATAGTCGTCGAGGACGTCGGCCAGCGCGCGCAGTTCGCCGGCCGAGTAGAGAGCGCCCGACGGGTTGCACGGCGAGTTGAGCATGAGCCAGCGCGTACGCGGCGTCAGTGCGGCGCGCAGCGCGGCCGGTGTGAGCTTGAAGTCGTCCGCGGGCGTTGCCGTGACCAGCACCGGCGTACCACCGGCGATATGGACCATGTCGCTATACGACACCCAGTACGGGGCGGTGACGATCACTTCGTCCCCGGCATCGACGGTGGCGAGCAACGCGTTGAACAACATCTGCTTGGCGCCCGTGCCCGCGATGATTTCTGCTTCGACATAGTGCAGATCGTTGTCGCGGGCCAGTTTCCGTGCAATCGCCGCCTTGAGTTGGTGCGTGCCGTCCACGTTCGTGTAGCGCGTCTCCCCTGCCGTCATGGCCTGGATGGCCGCCAGCTGGATATGCGCGGGCGTATCGAAATCCAGTTCGCCTTCGGACAGGCTGATGACGGGCTTGCCGTCTTCGGCAAGGCGCCGGGCGGCCTCGGACATGGCGCCGGTGGCGGACGGACGCGCCATGGCCAGGCGCTGGGAGAGTCGATGGGCGGCGGAGGAAGTCGGCATGAAATTCGCGTAGCGTAAGGATCGGCATTCACATCGAATGCCATTGGTATACCACTGGCATTCAAGCAAACTGCGTGCCATACTTCGCAACATGACAAAAACGACCGCACTCGCTTTTCCAGCATCCGCCGTGGAGACGGAGACGGATGCCAGCCTTCTTCCGGCTGCAACGGCTGACGAAACCCCGAAGGAACGCGCGCTGGGCAACCTCGCCTACGAGGCCGTGCTGGATCTGCTCGTCTCCGGCGGGCTGCATCCCGGCGATCCCATCCAGGAACGGGCCCTCGCCGCCCAGCTTGGCTTCTCGCGCACGCCGCTGCGCGAAGCCCTCCACCGGCTCGAAGGCGAGCGCCTGCTGGAACGGGGCGCGAACAGCCGTCTGTTCGTGAGGCAAGTGACGGTGCAGGAGATCCTCGAGGCCCTGCACGTCCGGCGCCTGCTGGAACCCGACGCGGCCTCCCGCGCCGCGGGGCAGATCCCGCAGTCCGAACTGGAACGGCTACGCCGGCGCGTGGAGGAACTGCTTGCGCGCAACGAGCCCGGCAATCCCGAGCATCAGGTGCTGGACGCCGATCTGCATGGCGTCATCTGCAAATACTGCGACAACGAGATGCTGGCCGGCATCATCGCGGAAGTCCGACGCAAGACGCGCATGTTCTCGCTCAAGCGACTCGAGCGCCGACTCGGCCCCGTGTGCCATGAACACCTGGCCATGATCGCCGCCCTCGAACGCGGCGACGGCGCGGAGGCCGCGCGCCAGACGGCCGAACATATCGACAATATCCGCGCGTCGATCCTGGAGAAGCTGGCGCGGTGGTGAGCCACGCGGTGGTGAGCACCGCTGTGGTGAGCCCAGATGTGGGCGCCCTGAAACACTTGCCGATTCCCCCAACAACAACAGGCCATCCATGCCCCTCTCCCACTGGCTCCGCCAAGCCGCGACATGCGCCGCGATGGCCATGACCGCATCCGCGTTCGCGGCCGACGTACCGCCAGGCCAGTACGCCTACACCGACGGCGGCAGCGCGCACGGCACGCTGACGGTGAAGGGGTCCGCGTTCACCATCGACACTATCGGTGTCAATTGCCACACTTGCACGGCCGAAGGCGTGATCAAGGGCAAGACCGGGTTGGTCAAGGACAGCCAATGCCGCATCGCGTTCTCGCGCAGCGGCGATACGCTCAACCTCGACGTGGAGGCGACCGTCGAAGCCTGTCGCGATTCCTGCGGCATGCGGGCAAGCTTCGACGGCGAATATCGCCTGCCGCCCCCGGCATGTACCGATCGTCAGCGCACCGCGCGAGTCTCGCTGTCGCACCGGCAATACGCGGCGAAAAACTACGACGCCGCGCGCGGCACGCTGACGGCGTTGATCGGCGAATGCAAGCCATTCATGCACTGGATCGAGATCGACAAGGCGCGCAGCGATCTCGCCATCACCGAATTCCATCGGGGCGATCGGGCGCAGTGCCTTGCGGCCCTGTCGGACACGGTGGCCGTGCGCATGACCCGGGACGATTCGATCAGCTTGCCGCCCTGCGACAAGGACAACTACGATCCCACGGGCAAGGCGATCCGGCACAACCTCGCGCTCTGTCAGGGAATGCCGCAGCGCTGATCCGCAAGGCGAGTTGCCGGCCGCCTGCATCGCTCGATCCCTTGGACAATCGGGATTGAGCACTGCTATATTGCGTGGAACTTTCATGTGTCCCTCTGGCCATCCTGACCCATGGCTCGCTTGCTCCCGCTCGCAGTGTTGGCTGCCCTGCTTCATGGCTGTGCGGGCGCCCCTTCCTTTGTCCTGTTCGGAGCGTATTTTCCGCTCTGGCTGCTCAGCGCATTGATCGGTATTCTGGGCGCCGTGATTGCCTGGCGTGTGTTCGTCGCAACCGGCTGGGCGGAAACCGTCCGCTTCCAGCTACTCGTCAATACGGCGATCGGCGTCATGATTGCCGAAATCGTCTGGCTACTCGGTGCGGGGCATCTATGAAAATGGCCGGCGTCCGCCGCAGCCCGTTGGGCGGGAAACTGATTGCGCTGGTCATCGTCCTGCTGGCCGTCGCGCTTTCCATCTATGCATACGCGCGTACGTCCGGATATCCATCGACCGACGATGCCACGCTCGACGCGGATCTGGTCCACGTGGCATCTCCGGTTGGCGGCCGGATTGCGCGCATCCTGGTCACCGAAAACCAGCACGTGTCCAGGGGCGACGTCCTGTTCGAAATCGACCCCGTCCCCTACCGGCTCGCCCTGGCCCAGGCGCAGGCAGACCTCGAGCTGGCAAAGGCGATGCTCGGCACGCGGCGCCGCGCCGTCGGGACCGAGCGCGGCACGGCGTCGGTCGCCTCCGATCAGATCGCCCGCGCCGAGCAGAACTACGCGCTGGCCCAACGTACCGTGGAACGGTTGCGGCCGCTCGCCGCCGACGGCTACGTGCCGAAGCAACAGCTCGACCAGGCCGAGGTGGCCAGGAACGATGCGGCGGTGACCCTCAAGCAGGCGCAGGTACAGCGAGCCACGACGGCGCAGGCCGTTGGCAACGAGGACGACGCCATCGCCACCGTGCACGCGCGGGAAGCAGCATTGGCCATCGCCCAGCGCGCGTTGGACGATACCGTGGTCCGCGCCCCGCATGATGGCCGCGTCATCGGCCTTACGGTGCTGGCCGGCGAAGTCGTGATTCCCAACCAGTCGCTGTTCGTGCTCGTTCATACCGGAGAGTGGTTCGCGGTCGCGAACTTCCGCGAAACGCAACTTGGCCATATCCGTGTCGGCGACTGCGCCACGGTCTACTCGATGATCGACCGGCGCCAGGCGATTCGTGGCACCGTGCAGGGCATCGGAGTGGGTATCACCGACACCGACCGCCTCAACCTGCCGCGCTCCCTTCCCTATGTGCAGCCTTCCGTGAACTGGGTGCGCGTGGCGCACCGGTTCCCGGTGCGCATCAAGCTGGACGAGCCACCGGAAGCGCTGGCGCGGGTCGGGGCGAGTGCGACGGTCGAGGTCGGGCGTGGCGCATCCTGCCGCTGAACGGCGCCGCATCGGCATTGCCGACCTCGGCGCGCTGCTCGCGCCGTTTCCAGGGCGCGCGGCCGCCACCACGCGCATCGCCCTGGCCAGCACGCTGACCGTGCTGATTGCCGCCACGTACGGCACGCCGGAAGCCGCCATCTCGGCGTACGTGATCTTTTTCGTCAATCGCGCGGACCGCACCAGCAGTATCGTGATGAGCATCGCCATGCTGATCCTGGTCAGCCTCATCGTCGGGCTGGTGATCGTGCTGGCCAATTTCACGCTCGACAATCCCATGCTGCGCGTCGCATGCATGACGGTGTTGTCCGTCGGCCTGCTCTTCCTGACCTCCGCGAGCAAGCTGCGCCCCGTCGGGGCCATCGTGGCGATGATCGTCGGCTTCGGCCTGGACGAGCTCGGCCTGGTGCCTGGCGGTGAGGTCGCCACACGGGCGCTGCTGTACACGCTGCTGATGGTGGCGATTCCCATCGGCGCGAACGTGGTGGTCAACCTGCTCATCGGACCCTCGCCGCGGCGGCTGGCAGGTGCGCGGCTGGCGCATTGCCTGACTGTCGCGGCGCAAAGCCTGCGCGATCCGCCATCGCACTGCGCCGCCCTGGAGAAGGTGTTGCGCGATGGCGTCCAGCCCGTGGACGGGTGGCTCAAGCTGGCAAAGTTCGAAGGCAGCGCGAACACGGCGGACGTACTGGCGCTGCGCCAGGCGACGACCTCGACCACGGCAATCCTGATGGCCGCCGATGTCGGCTGCCGGCAGGCCGGGGCGAGACTGCCGGCCGTCTTCGCGATGCCGGCGGCCGACACGCTCGAAGCCATGGCGCGCATGCTCGCAACAGGTGGCTATCCCGTCGACATCACACTGCCGTGGCCCGATGCCACGGTGTTGTCACCGGTGCAGCAATCCGTGGCGCAGGCGCTGCGCGATGCCATCGAACACTATGCCGAGCCCGACGCGCCGGCCGCATCCAGCGCCCCGCAGCGCGAGCCGGCCGGGAAATCCGGCGGATTCCTGGATGCCGACGCCTTCAGCAACCGTGCCCATGTCCACTACGCGCTGAAGACCACCGGCGCGGCAATGTTCTGCTACCTGCTTTACCAGCAGTTGAACTGGCCCGGCATCCATACCTGCTTCATTACGTGCTACCTCGTGTCGCTGGGTACCGCGGCGGAATCCGTCGAGAAGCTTGCCCTGCGGCTGGCAGGCTGCGTGGCTGGCGCGGCAGTGGGCACCGCGACCCTCGTCTATATCGTGCCGGCACTCGATTCCGTCGGCGGGCTGCTGGCGCTGGTGTTCGTGGGCACCTGGCTGTCCGCCTGGGTGGCCACAGGCTCGCCGCGTATCGCGTACGCGGGCCTGCAGATCGCGTTTGCGTTCTATCTCTGCGTCATCCAGGGGCCGGGGCCGGGGTTCGACCTGACCATTGCGCGTGACCGCGTGATCGGCATCATCATCGGCAATCTGGTCGTGTATGGAGTGTTCACGCGCGTCTGGCCGGTCAGCATCGCCGGGCGTATCGAAGCGACACTGTCTGCGCTGGTCAGCGAGTGGCAGCAACTGATCGACGCCCCGCGGGCCGCCGTGCGCCGCCGGCATGCCGCCAGTGCCCAGGCCTTGCACGGCAATATCGCGCAGGACTTGCTGCTGACAGGCTACGAACCTGCCTCCGTCGGTCCCTCGTCCGCGTGGGTGGAAACCCGCCGGCACCGGCTGCGCGTACTCGACGCGGTGGCAGGCATGCTGTTCATGCTCGCGGAGCGGTATCCGGGCGACCCCGCGGTCGCCGCGCGGCTTCATGCGGTGAATAGCGACGAGGCGCCGCCCGCCGTCCAGGACATCCGTCCCGGGGACGACCAGGGCGGCCAGCGCGACCAAAGCGACCAAAGCGACCAAAGCGACCAGAGCGACCGTACGCGCGACGCCCTGCTTGCGCTGGTCGATGAACAACTGTCTGCATCGCGTCCGGGCGCGGCCACTTCCTCCCCTTCCCATGCGCAACCCTGATTCCTTCGCGCTGCTGCCACTTTGCGCGCTGCTGACCCTGACCGGCTGTGCCACGTCGGCGCTGGACCTTGCGCCGCCGCGGCCCGACCTGCCATGGCAGCCGGCCACCACGGCCACGGGGGAGATCGTCGCCGGTGCGGCAAGCAAGCCCGCGCCGCAGGACAGACCATCGAACCATGTGCTGCCGGCAAATACCGCGCTTGGAACGATTGCCCCGCCGGCGCCGCTCGATCCCGCTCACGACTACACGCTGCCCGAGCTGATCGACCTGGCGGAATCGTCCAACCCACTGACGCGGGTGGCATGGAACGATGCCCGCAATGCCGCACTGGCGACCGGCATTGCTCGCAGCACCTATCTTCCACGGCTATCGGTATCGGCGATGGGCGGCTGGCAGAACGGCCATCTGTCCAGTCCCACCGCGCTGGGGCAGGCAGGCGCGGACATTTCTCACCAGGGAGCGGTATCGGTGCTATCGCTGCAATGGCTGCTGTTCGATTTCGGGGAGCGGGCCGGCGTGGTGGAAGCCGCGGAGCAGATGACGGTGGCTGCGAACATCGCGTTCACCTCCATGCACCAGCGCATCATCCACGAGGTCAGCGTGGCGTATTACCGCTACCAGGCTGCCCGCTCGAGAGTGGCCACCGTGGACCAGGCCATGGCGAATGCCGATGCCGTGCTGACGGCCGCCAGATCGCGCTACCAGCGGGGCATCGGCACGGTAGTGGAGGTGGCACAGGCCACGCAGAACCAGGCGCAGACCAACCTGGCGAAGGTACAGGCACAAGGCGCGGCGACCGATGCCTATCTGGGACTGATCAATGCCGTCGGTATTTCTCCGCTGTCGAAGCCGCGCATCGCCGAGATGCCCGTGCGGCCCCTGTCCCCGGCGCTGCGCAGCTCGATCGAACAGATCGTGGAGCAGGCCATTTCCCAACGGCCCGATGTGCTGGCCGCCTACGCGCTCGAGCGCGCCAACGAGGCCCGCGTGAAGTCCGCCGAAGCCGCGTTCATGCCAAAGGTGTTCATGTCCGCGTTCGCCTCGTATGCGTCGGGGGGTTCGACCATTACAGCGATTCCACCCGTGGGACAGCAGCCGCCGACGGTCAACCTCAATGGCTATCGCTACGGCAACAGCGTGTTCCTGGGCGTGACGCTGCCGATCTACGACGGCGGCACGCGCTCCGCCGTGCTGGCGCAGGCGCGCAATGACGCGGACAGTGCGTCGGCAAGGTTGACCCGTGCAAAGGAGGAATCGGTACGCCAGGTGGTCGTCAGCCAGAGCGCACTGGAATCGAGCCTGGCCGCCTATGACGCCGCCAAGACCCTGGCCGCCGCCGCCCAGACCACTTATGACGCGGCCTATAACGCCTATCGCAAGGGCGTCGGCACCGTCACCGAGGCCAACCTCGCACAGAACCAGTTGCTGCTTGCGCGCAATGCGTCGGCCGATGCCTATAGCGCGGCATTGGCCGCGGCGGCGACGCTGGCGCTCGCCACGGGGGACATCGGCAAGACACCCTGATGACATGCCGCCTCGCCAGTCGCGCGGCCTGGTTCCGCAGGCGGGTTGCCGGGTTGCCGGGCCGACACGGCTTCCGCTATTGGAGCGCCTGCTCCGCGGTTCGCGCCACGCGCGCAACCAGTTCGCGCAGCCACGTGTGACCCACGTCGTAATCGTCGCGCCCATGCCATACCGCGCACATCGTCTCGTGCCCGCCTGCATAGGGCGACGCGCGGCAAATCAAATCGCTGTTGCTGGCGAGCGCCTTCGCAAGCAGAGATGGCACCACCGCCAGCATATCGGTATCGCGCAGTAACGCCGGAATGGCGAGCGAGTGGGGAACCGTCACTCGCACGCGCGGTATCGCCTGCGCTTCGTTGAAAGCGTGCTCCAACGCCCGCCGGTCGAACATCTCCGACTGTCGCGCCAGGCCGCGCTCCACGATAAACCCTCCCACCGCGCCTTCCTCGTGCCCGCCCACCGATAGCGTGACCAGCGGATACTTCCCCAAATCCGCAACCTTGAGTTTCCGGCGTGAGGCAGGATGCCCCCTTCGCATCAGGATGGACTCTCCCTGCGACATCAGCTCGCGCGAACTGAAGCGCGAGGGTACCTGCGAGAAGATGCCGATGGCGAGATCGATGCGCCCGAGATCGATCTGTTCCGCGAGGTCCAGCCGTGTCGAAGGCCGAATCACGAGGTCGACCGCGGGCGCCACCGTCAGCAGTTCGCGCGACAGCGGGGCGATGATGACTTCCGTCACAAGATCGTTGGCCGCGACCACAAATCGTCGCTGGGATTGCTCCGGGGCAAAGGGCGCCATGCCAAATGCATCCTGAATGCGACGCAGGGAGTCCAGCAGGCTTGGCGCCATCGCCATCGCGCGGCCGGTAGGCTCCATGCCCTTCCCCGTTCGAATGAACAGCTCATCGCCCACCAACTCACGCAGCCTGCGAAGCGCATGGCTTACCGCCGATTGCGTGAGATGCAGGCGCTTGCCCGCCAGAATCAGGTTGCGTTCTTCGTAGACAGCCTCGAATACCTTCAGCAGGTTCAAGTCCGTGCGGCCGATGCTCATGATCGCGGCTTGGTGAGTTGAATCGCATGCATTATGCGCTTGCACATACATCAATTCCACTCAATCCGGTCTCGGCGCAATATTGGGTGCATCCATTCACAACCGTTTCCCCGCACCATGACAGCCGACATTCTCAACAACGATCGCGAAGCGCTGATCGAGCGTTGCATTCCCTTCCTCGAGGAAGTCAAGGACATCACGACCAACAGCGATATCGAGCGCTGGCTCAACGAGAAGTACGGGCCCGGCAGCGAGCTCTACCAGACCTTGTCGCGGTTGATCCGGAAGGGCGTGGAAGACGGCTGGGCCGCCAACGTCGAGATCGACGGCCCAAAATATCGCCGCAGCCGCATCGCCGAACCCACCGCGCGCACGCTGCATTTCAGCATCACGGCGGTCTACATGGACAGCACGGACAACCAGCAGGGGCATCCGGATCACCGTTTCCGCGGGCAATACCATGGCCACCCCTATGGAGAATTCAATATGGTTGTGCCGTTGAACCAGGGCGCCTTCCTCAACGGCCCCGATGGCTGGCGCGCGGAAGGCTGGACAGCTCCCGCGCCGGGCAGCCATCACTATCCGGAAGCGAAAGGCGGCGCGGTGATCGCACTGTTCTTCCTGCCATCGGGCCGGATCTCGTACCATCCGGCGCCGCAGGAGTAGTCCATGCTCCAGGACACCATGCCCCAGGACGCCATCGCACGATGCGTTGCCTCGGTGGCAAGCGGCCGCCGCTCGGTCCGCGCCTTCAAACCCGTGCCGCTACCCAGGGAGGTCGTGGAGCAGATTCTGGAAGATGCCTCGACCGCACCGAGCGGTGGCAATACCCAGCCGTGGCGCGTGTACGTGGTGACAGGCGCGTTCAAGGATGCGTTGACGGACAGGCTGGTCAAGGCCTTCCGCGCCGGCGACATGCCGGCGCCCGCCCATTTTCCCGACCCGTTGCCCGACCCGTTGCCCGACACGTATCGGGCAAGGGTGATGGACTTTGGTGCGCGCTACTCGCCGGTCAATCAGACCAGAACGCCGCGGCAGTCCGTGCCGGACTTTGCCCGGATGCTCGGCTTCCCACCGGCCTGACCTCCCGGAAGCTTCTTTTCGTCCGCCGCCAAGGCCGGGCTGCCCACTACACGATCGGCAGCCCATTGTCCCGATCCGCCTGACGCCCACTCGTGGTGCCAATGCACCGTTCCGGTTCGCGCGCATGAGCGCGAGCCGCGTCCCCAGATACGGACCAGCAACGTCGTATCTCGCTGATTTAAAAGACATAACGTCAACCTCTTCCAGCACTGCATACAGCCGATACGATCTGGCACAGCGATTGCATTTCATTGCATCCAATACCATCGAAAAGAGGTTAGGACTTTCCCTAAAAAATGCTTTTTGAGCAACTTAAAAGACGCGAATGACGCGATTTTCCTTGGTGTCACGCCGTTAATGCATGCAACAATGCGCCAACTGCCGACAATAAAAGTGATCCCATCGGTATGAGGCGCCACTGAAGAATGTGGCTGCATACATAACGCCGCCGGCTGTGTCCATACGAACTCACAAGAGATACGCATGAAAAAACTGTCCCGACTTCTCCTCCCTGCCCTTGCCTTGTCGTGTGCAAGCGCTGCTTCGGCCGCCGACGAGCCCCTGCGCATCGGTGTGATCGCCACCTACTCGGGGCCTTACGCAGACTATGGGCGGCAATTCGATGCCGGGATGGACCTTTACCTCAAGCAGCACGGCGGAAAGCTGGGGGGCCGGCCCGTCGAACTGGTCAAGAAGGACACCGGCGGCCCCGCCCCCGAGACAGCGAAGCGGCTTGCACAGGAACTGATCGTCCGGAACAAGGTGCAATTGCTGGCCGGGCTCGACTTCAGCCCGAACGCGTACGCGGTGGCGTCCGTGGCGACCCAGGCGAAGATTCCGACCGTAGTCATGAATGCCAGCTCGTCCGGCATCACTGCGTCGTCGCCGTATGTGTCGCGCGTGTCGTTCACGGTCGAGCAGGTGTCCGCCCCGATGGCCAGGTGGGCGGCGAGGAACAAGATCAAGGAGGTCTACACGGTGACCGCCGACTACGCGTCCGGCGCAGATGCCGAGTCGGCATTCACCAAGGCATTCACGGCCGAGGGCGGAAAGATTGTGGGAAGTGTCCGCACCCCCATGAGCAATCCGGATTTCTCGGCTTACGTGCAGCGCATCAAGGATGCCAAACCGCAAGCGGTGTTTATCTTCTTCCCCTCCGGCGTGATGCCTCCCGCCTTCCTGAAGACGTGGAAAGAACGGGGCATGGACGATGCCGGGATCAAGCTCATTGCCACGGGCGAAGCCACTGATGACAGCTACCTCGCCGCAACCGGCGACGTCGCGCTGGGACTGACGACCAGTCACCACTACTCCTACGCCCACAAGTCGCCACTGAATCAGAAGTTCATTTCCGATTTCTATGCGGCCTATGGCAAGAAGATGCGCCCCAGCTATTTCGCGGTGGCGGCATACGACGGCATGGCGGCATTCGATCTTGCACTGAAGAAGACGGGGGGCGACCCGGATGGCGCGAAGGTCATGGCAGCCATGAGCGGCCTCCAGTTCGAGAGCCCGCGCGGGCCGATCGAGATCGATCCGAAGACGCGAGACATCGTGCAGACCGTGTACATCCGCCGGACCGAGAAGGTCAACGGCGAGCTCGTCAACGTCGAGTTCGATTCCTTCGAACGCGTGGCGGATCCCGGCAAGGAAGCGAAGTAAAAGATGGGAACCGTTATTTTCGACGGAGTGGCCTACGGCATGCTCCTGTTTCTGATCGCGGTAGGCCTTTCCATCACGATGGGTCTGATGCATTACGTCAATCTCGCGCATGGCACCTTCGCCATGGCGGGAGGCTACGCCGCGTCGCTGGCGATGCAGCACATGGCCTTGAATTTCTATGCAAGCCTTGTTGCGGGCTTTGTCGCGGCCGCGGCGATCGGCGCCATCTGCGAAGGCCTGATCTTCAGGCGGTTGTATCGATCGAGCCCCCTCGACCAGTTGCTCATGTCGATCGGCGTCGTCTTCGTGTCGATCGCGGGAGCGACCTACTTCTGCGGCCCGTCGGTGCAGCCATTCGCGCTGCCCGCCAGCCTGCAGGGGCGCATGACGATTCTCGGCGTCGAAGCCGGCCACTACCGGTTGTTTCTGATCGCCTGCGGCATCGTCGTCTTTGCGGCGCTGCGACTCGCGATGACGCGCACCCGGTACGGCGCCATGGTGCGGGCGGCAGTCGACAATCAGCGCGTGGCAGAGGGTACCGGCATCCGCGTGCAGCGGCTCTTTATGCTGACCTTCTCGCTGGGGTGCGGACTGGCGGGCCTGGGCGGTGCGCTGAGTCTCGGGATGCTCGGCCTGGAGCCCACTTTCCCGCTCAAGTATCTCGTGTACTTCCTGATCGTGGTGTGCGTCGGCGGCGCCGGGTCCATCGTCGGCCCGTTCGTCGCGGCGCTCATGGTGGGATTGATCGACGTTGCCGGCAAGTACTACCTGCCGGAAATCGGCGCCTTCTTCATCTACGTCTTCATGGTCGCGGCCCTGCTGATTCGACCCAACGGTATTCTTTCGCGAAAGGCTCTTGCGTGAAAACGATCCCTCTGACGCCGCGCCACGCCGGACTTGCCGAGTTCGCGTTCTGGCTGGCCGTGGCAAGCAGCTATCTGTTCCTGCCCGACAAGCTACCACTGGTCAGCCAGATCCTCATCATGGGCCTGTTCGCGCTGTCTCTGGACATCGCGCTGGGGTACGCCGGCATTCTGACCGTCGGCCACGCAACCTTCTTTGGCATGGGCGCATACTGCGCCGGTCTGCTGGCCCGGCACGCCTGGAACGATCCGCTCCTTGGCATTGGCGCGGCGCTGGTCGTATGCGCCATCGCCGGATACCTGCTCAGTTATCTGATCGTACGCGGTGGCGATCTGGCCCGGCTCATGATCACGATCGGCGTGGGGGTACTGCTCGCTGAAATCGCCAATCGTGCAAGTTCGCTCACCGGAGGCACGGACGGGCTCCAGGGCATCGTCATGGCGCCGCTGTTCGGGCGCTACGAATTCGATCTGTGGGGTCATACCGCGTTCTGGTACGCCTTCGCGGTCGTGGCAATCGCCTTCCTGGTCGTCCGGCTGATGCTGCGATCGCCGTTCGGCCTCGTGCTGCGCGGCATTCATGACAACCGCAAGCGCATGCTCGCGCTGGGCTCCCCAGTCGACGCGCGGCTGCGCCTCGCCTACTGCCTGTCCGCCGCCTTCGCCGGTGTCGCGGGTGCGCTGCTGGCACAGACCACCCAGTTCGTCGGTATCGAATCGCTTGGATTCGCCAAGTCCGCCGAAATTCTCATCATCCTCGTCGTCGGCGGTGCGGGACGACTGTACGGCGGCATGGTGGGTGCCTTTGTCTATATGACGCTGCATGACGTGTTCGCCGATCTGGACCCGCAGTTCTGGATGTTCTGGCTCGGGATCTTCCTGATCGCGGCGGCCCTCGCCGGCCGCGGCGGCATCATGGGCCTGCTTGCCCGGCTGGCGCCGGTGGGGAGGTCGCGATGAGCGAGACGCTGATGTTGCGCACCACGGATCTCGGCGTGCGCTTCGGCTCCTTCGATGCCGTAGGCGGCGTGAATCTGTGTATCGAGCCAGGTGCCAGACATGCCCTCATCGGTCCGAACGGCGCCGGCAAGACCACGCTGATCAATCTGTTGACTGGCGTGATTCGTCCCACCTCGGGCCGCGTCGAACTTGGCGGTCAGGACATCACGCACCTGCGCGCGGATCAGCGCGTGCGGGCGGGGCTGTCGCGAACGTTTCAGATCAACACGCTGTTTCCCCGGCTGACGCCGCTGAGTTCCGTCGTGCTGGCCGTCTGCGAGCGCGAAGGCCTGGGCGCATGCTGGTGGAAGCCCGTCGGGTCCATGCGCAAGATCCACGACGAAGCGATGGAGATCCTCGGCAGCCTTCGGCTGGCAGACCTTGCCAACGTACCCGTCGTGGAAATGGCGTACGGCAAGCAGCGCCTGCTCGAGATCGCCCTGGCGCTGGCCACCCAGCCTCGCATCCTTCTGCTCGACGAGCCGGCGGCCGGGGTCCCGGCAGGCGAAAGCACGGAGCTCTTCGAAGTCATCGCGAAGCTGCCGGAGGACATCAGTATTTTGTTTATCGAACACGATATGAATCTGGTCTTTCGATTTGCGCAGCGCATTTCCGTGCTCGTGGCCGGAAAAGTGTTTACCGAAGGCTCACCGGGGACGATTGCCAACGACCCTGGCGTGAAGGAGGTCTATCTCGGACGCAAGGGCAGCATCGCCGCCCTCTCCGGCAATGGCGCCGCTTCGGTTGGCCACGGAGTCGCAGTGCATGGCTAGCTCGCTGATTTTTGACAAGATAACGGCCGGCTACGGTGAGGCCATCGTGCTCGAGGACATGACCTTCTCCATTCCAGATGGCGATAGCCTCGCGATCCTGGGGCGCAATGGCGTGGGCAAGACGACCGTGCTGGAAACCCTGATGGGCAACACGCGCGTGCGAGCCGGGTCCATCTACTGGCTAGGCGACGACATCACGCATCGTCCGTCCCATGCCAGGGCAAGGGCCGGCCTCGGCTGGGTGCCGCAGGAGCGCGAAGTTTTTCCTTCGCTGACGGTGGAGGAAAACCTCACGGTGGTGGCCACCCGCGGCTACTGGCATCTTCAACGCGTGTACGACTTGTTTCCCCGGCTCGCGGAGCGCCGGGGAAACTACGGCAACCAGTTGTCCGGTGGAGAACAGCAGATGCTTGCGATTGGACGCGCGCTGATGACCAACCCCCGCATCCTGCTGCTCGACGAGCCCATGGAAGGGCTCGCGCCGATCATCGTGGAAGAGCTCGCGCTCAGCATCCGTCGCATGCAGAGCGAGGCGGATCTTCCGTCGATCGTGGTGGAGCAGCATCCCAGCCTGGCGCTCGAGATGACCGACCACGTCATCGTGCTGGAGCGTGGAAGCATCGTTCATTCCGGCGCCAGCGCGGCACTGTCCAGTGACGCCGGCCTGCTTGAAAGGATGTTGGGCGTAGGCGCCCGCGACGCATCCCCACCCTCTCCGGAGACGCGTTCCAGCGGATGAGAATTCAAACGCCCTAGGCAAGCTCCCTGACGGCGCCACACGTCCGGCGCCGTCGCCTCAGACCATGTCCACAACCTTGTGCACCGCTCCCCGCGACCGGTGCGGGTAGCACTCGCCCTTCGATTTCTCAAAACAATCCACATGGCCTAGCGCCACATGACCAAGGAGAGATGTATGAAGTTGAGCCGTATTGCCGTGTCCGCTTGTTTCCTCGCCTTACCACTGGGTGCCTACGCGCAATCCGTCACGCTCTACGGCGTGGTGGACACCGGTGTCGAGTTCGTCAATCACGTGGGGACGAACGGAAACGGCCTCGTGCGCATGCCGAACCTGACGGGCACGGTGCCATCCCGCTGGGGCATGCGCGGGTCCGAGGACCTGGGCGGTGGCATCAAGAGCGTGTTCGTGCTCGAGTCGGGTTTTGCGCCCGACAGCGGCAACTCCAACCAGGGTGGGCGCCTGTTCGGCCGGCAAGCCTTTGTCGGCCTGAATGGCCAATGGGGCCAGATCGCATTCGGACGTCAGTACTCGATGCTGTTCTGGGCCACCCTCGACACGGACACGCTTGGGCCGAACGCGTTCGGCAGCGGCTCGATCGATAGCTATCTGCCCAACGCGCGGCACGACAACGCGGTGACCTACAAGGGCAAGTTCGGAGGATTCACCGTCGGCGCGACCTACAGTCTGGGGCGCGATACGGTGCGGGCAAACAGCATCTCGGGCACGAACTGCGCCGGCGAGAATCCTGCCGACGTGCAGGCCTGCCGCGCCTGGTCGGCCCTGCTGATGTACGAGACGCCGCAATGGGGGACACACGTCGCCTACGACTCGCAGCGCGGCGGCGCCGATGCCTTTGGCGGCCTGATCAGCAGCAGCCTGAAGGACGACCGATTGTCGGTGGGCGGCTATGCGCTGTTCTCCAACGTGAAGGTCGGGCTCGGCGTCATCAACCGCAACAACGAAGGTTCCGCCAATTCGCCCGGCCATAGCCAGCTGTACTACGCCGGCGCGTCCTACGACGTGACGCCGGCTTTCAACGTCGCCAGCGAAGTGTTCTACGTCAAGTTCAACAACAGCCCGAACAAGGCATGGCTCGGAGCGATGCGAGGGTCGTACTCGTTCTCGAAGCGCACGCTCGCGTACGCCACGGTTGGCTATATCGATAACCGGGGCTCGCTCGCCCTTTCGGTCAGCAACGCGGCGGGCGGCTCTGCGCCGGTGGCAGGTGCGAACCAGTTTGGCGCCATGCTGGGCATCAAGCAGATCTTCTGACGTCATCCCACCGCAAGGGGCTCCCCTGCAGCCGCGCTGAAGCGGAGCCTTCTTGCGAAACCATTTTTTTTTGCGTCCTCGGGCCATCCCATCGCAACAACCCATTTCACACCAGAGGAGACTTTGATGATTCGCACACGCCCCCCTGCCCACCGCGCACACCCCTGGCTTTCCGTGTTGGCCACCGCCACTGCCGCGCTGATGACGAGTGCCTGCGCGCCCTCCGCCACCACGTCTTCACCAGCGTTCTCGGCGGCCTCGCCGGCTGACACGGTTTACCTCAACGGCAAGATCGTGACGGTGGATCGGCGCTTCTCGATCGCGCAAGCCGTTGCGGTCAAGGACGGCAAGTTCATCGACGTGGGTTCCACCGAAGCGATCCGCCAGCACGTGGCGCCAGCCACTCGCGTCGTCGACCTTCAGGGTCGCACCGTCATCCCCGGCATGATGGACAGCCATAGCCACATGATCGGCGCAGGCACGGCGGAAACCACGGCGCAGGTCATCAGCGCAACGTCTGTGGCCGATACCCAGCGCATCATTGCCGAATTCATTCGCCGTAAAGCCATCGCGCCTGGCGCATGGGTGCTGTCGGGCCGCTGGCACCCGCCGTCGCAACTGGCCGAGCACCGCTACCTGACGCGTCAGGAGCTCGATGTCGCCGCGCCGGCTAACCCGCTGTTCGTGCAGACGGTGGGACACTTCGCCATGGCCAACACCAAGGCGCTGGAACTGGCAGGTATTACACGGGCCACCAAGGATCCCGTGGGAGGCAAGATCTACCGCGATGCCAACGGTGACGCCACCGGCCTGCTCGAGGAAACCGCGATCGATCTGGTCGAGCACAAGATCCCGCGACCCACGCGCGAGCAGCTGATTACCCAGCTGGTGGCCGCGCAGCACGTCTACAACGCGTCGGGCATAACCAGCGCCATCGATGCCGCGCTGACCGAAGACGAGATCGATGCCTATTTCGCCGTAGCCGAGCGCAAGCAATCCACGGTACGCACTGGCGTGATGTGGAAACCGGTTGCGCTCACCGCGGCGGATTTCGAGAAGCAACTGAACGCGGCCAGGTTCAAGGACGACACCGGAAACGACTGGGTCCGCACGGCCGGCATCAAGATCGTGTCGGATGGTGGCATGACGCTGAAGTCCGCCTATATCCACCAGGCCTACGCGGACGACCCTCACAACCACGGCACGCTGGCGCTGGACCCCGTCGCCTACAAGCAGAGCGTGATACTGGCCAACCGGCACGGCTGGCGCGTGGGCACGCATGCCGTGGGCGACGCCGCCGTGGACCTCGTGCTGGACGCCTATGCCGGAGCAGACAAGGACCGCTCGCTCAAGGATCGTCGCTTCGTCGTGATCCACGGCAGCCTCATGACGCGCGAGCAGATGCAGCGGGCCAAAGCGCTCGGCGTTCGCGTGGACGCGCAGAACATCTTCATGTGGGACAAGGCTGCCACCGTGGAGAAATACATGGGCACCGAACTGGCCGGCCGGGCCGTACCGACGCGCTGGCTCGTCGACACGCTCGGCATCGAGGGCACCGCCGCCGGCACCGACAACCAGGTGAACATCCTCAATCCGTTCGTTGGCCTCTACATCATGGTCACGCGCAAGGACCCGCGCGGCAAGGTGTATGGCGCCAACCAGGCCATTTCGCGCGAAGAGGCGCTGCGGCTGTACACCAACGCCGGGCCGTATTACACGTTCGAGGAGACGCGCAAGGGATCGATCGAGCCGGGCAAGTTTGCCGATATGGTGGTGCTGTCCGCGGACTACACCACCGTGCCGGAAGACCAGATCAAGGATATCAAGCCCGTGCAGACCATCGTCAACGACAAGGTGGTGTACCAGGCGTCGAACTGATCGGCGCGCGGCCTGGGCAAATGCCGATTGGCGTTCAGGCCGCCGTGACGAACAAGCGCATCGCGGGCATGACCTGCGATGCCTGCTCCGGACGATCCAGCGCGGTCTCGAGATTGAGGCGGGCCACATTGACGTGTTCGGTCGCCAGCGCCTGGGCGCGGGTCCCTTCGCCACGCTGCATGGCATCGAACAGGCTGTGATGCTGGCGATGCGCGTAGACCAGCCATTGCTGGCCCTCTTCCACGGCGGACTGCATCGGCAGCATGGCGCTGGCCGCGGCGAACGGCAGGCGATTGTTGAGTTCGATCGCGCGTACCAGCGCGCTGTTGCCGCTGCCCTCGACGATCAGCGCGTGGAAGCGATCATTCATATTGCTGTACGCGACGTAGTCGTCGTAGTCGAGTTGCGGCTTCATCAACGCGCGATCGCCCTCGCGGAGGCAATCCTGCAGATCGAGCGTCAATTGCCGCGAGAGCCCATGTTCGGCCACCAGCCGCGCGGCCATGCCTTCGAGATGCCCGCGCACGGCAATCGCGTCCTGGATTTCGCGCGGCGTGAAGCGCCGCATCATGTAGCCACTGCTGGGCGATGGCTCGATCAGGCCCTCCTGCTCGAGCGATGCGAGAGCCAGCCTGACCGGCGTGCGCGAGACGCCGAGCTTCTCGGCCAGCGGGATCTCCGCGAGACGCGCGCCCGGCTCGAACTCGCCCTTGAGGATCAGGTCGCGCAGTTGTACCAATACCCGGGTCTGGTGGGATTCCATGACGCCTCTCATTGTTTTGATTTCCGGCAGCGCTGCATACGAACTTGTAGACACTGCATGCAATGGCGGTATGGTACACCAGCGCGGCCGCTCAGGCTGGCACGAGCGATTTCAGAGCAACCGACTCGTCCCGCAATAGCGCCGCATCGGACCGCACGCGAGCGGCAACAAGGCGCCGCGCGGCCATATGGTCAATGGGCCGATTCACCGAATCCGCGCCGATGAGGATGCCGTCACGCAAGTACAGGGCGGTGAACTTGCCGCTCGCCACCTCGCCGCGCAGCACGATCTCTTCGCGTCCCTCCGAAGTCCCCACCATTTGCAGCTTGTAGCCGTACTGATCCGACCAGAACCACGGCACGGCCTCGTACGGCGTGGCGCAATCCGCCAGCGCGGCGGCAGCGACCCGGGCCAGGTCGTTTGCGCTCTGGATGGACTCGACGCGCACGCGCCGATCGGCCGCGCCGCCGCGAGCCGAAGCATTGAGCCAGGGGTTCGGGTATGACGCGCAGTCGCCGGCTGCCACGATCAGGGGATCGCTGGTACGCGCGAAGGCATCGACCACGATCCCGTTGTCGACGGTCAGCCCGCAAGCTTCCGCCAGCTCCACGTTGGGAACGACGCCCAGGCCAGCGACGACCATGCCCGCCGGAAGCACCTCGCCCGATTCGAGCTCCACTGCCTCGACCGCCCCCTGCCCGACCAGACGGCGCACACGCGATGCCATGCGGAAGTGCACGCCCTGCTGTTCATGCGCCTGCATCAGGAACGACGAGATCAGTGGCGGTACCGCGCGCTGCAGCAGCCGCTCCTGCATTTCGACCACGGTAACGTCGAGGCCGAGCACGCGCAGCGCGGCGGCTACCTCCAGCCCGATGAACCCGCCGCCGATCACCACGGCATGGCGCACGCGGCCGGCGCTATCCCGAATCGCGCCGGCATCGGCCAGATCGCGCAGGTAATGCACGTTGGCAAGCCCCGCTCCTTCGCAGGACAACGTACGGCAGCGCGCCCCCGTCGTCAGCGCCAGACGGTCATACCCGAGCGTGCTGCCATCGGACAACGCGACCGTGCGCGCAGTGCGGTCGATACGGAGCGCCCGGACACCGGTACGCAGCACGATGCGCTCTTCCGCGAAGCGCTCGGGCGACTGCAAGGGCAGGCTCGACGCATCCACCTCGTCGCGCAGGAACCCTTTGGACAATGGCGGCCGTTGATACGGCAGATGCGGCTCGTCACCGATCATGGTGATCGCGCCCGCGAAGCCGTTGGCGCGCGCGGCCAGCGCGAGCTGGGTGCCCGCATACGAGGCGCCGAGGATGACGAGGTCTGCCATGCTCTACCCCTGCGTTGCCGGCACGCGCACGATCATGCCGTCCAGCGCATCGCTCAGGACGATCTGACAGCTGAGCCGGCTGGCGTCCGTGCGCTCGGCGGCCACGCCTTCGAGCAGTTCGTTCTCCATCTCGTCGGGAGCGGGCAGCTTGTCCAGCCAGGCCGGATCGATGTACACGTGGCACGTGGCACACGAGCAGCAGCCGCCGCACTCGGCGTCGATACCGCGCACGTTGCTGGCAATGGCCAGCTCCATCAGGGTCTTTCCGTTGGCCGCCGCCACCGTCTTCGTGTTGCCGTCCTTCAGGACGTAGGTAATTGTCGGCATGACATCCTCACTGCTTGATCTTTAGAACGTGTCGAAGTATTCGCGCTGCTCCCAGTCGCTCACTTCGAGGTTGAAGCGATCGATCTCGGCCTGCTTGATATGGCAGAAGTAATCGACGAAACCATGGCCCATGCCTTCGCGCAGCACATCGTCCTGCCGCAGGCAGTCCAGCGCCTCGTCGAGCGTCTTGGGCAGATAAGGTGCCGGGGTCTCGTAAGGCGAGTCCGCGGACGGACCCGGGTCCAGCTCACGGCGAATGCCATCGAGCCCGGAGACAATCTGCGAGGCGAGATAAAGATACGGATTGGCTGCCGGTTCCCCCACGCGATTCTCGATGCGTGTGGCCGTATCTCCGGCGCCGCCCAGGACTCGCAGCATCGCGCCACGGTTGTCGCGCGCCCAGATCGCGCGGTCCGGCGCCAGCGAGAAGGCACGAAAGCGCTTGTAGCCGTTGATGGTCGGCGTGGAAAACGCGGTGGCGGCGCAGGCGTGCTGGAGCAGTCCGCCCATGTAATGACGTCCGACCGCGGACAGGTCGTCGCCAGCACGCTCCGGCATCATCGCATTGGTGCCGTCCTGCACGCGCTGCAGCGACTGGTGCAGGTGCCATCCGCTCGAGACCACGTTGCGGATCTTGGGGCGGCACATGAACGTGGCATGGTAGCCGTGACGTTTGCAGACCTGCTTCACCGCGCTGCGGAACAGCACCATGGCGTCGGCCGTCTCGCACGGGCTGGCTGGCGCGAACGTGAATTCGAACTGGCTCGGCCCGAACTCGATCTCCAGCGAACGCACGGGCAGGCCCAGTTGCTGCACGTTCTTGCGGATCAATTCGATAACGGTCTCGGTGGCGTCGTAGCGCGACTCGGTCAGGAACTGGTAGCCATGCGACAGCAGACCGACGTCGGGCGGCTCGCCGGGCTGACCCGCGTCGTCGGGGGCCATATGCTCGCCGAGCAGCTTGAAGACGTGAAACTCCACCTCCAGCCCAGTGACCAGCCGATAGCCTTCGGCCTCCAGCTGTTGCTCGGCATTGCGCAACTGGCGGCGCGTGGCGAACGGCACGGCACGGCCGTCGTGGAAGTACGGATCGCAGAGCACCCAACCGGTGTTCAGCGCCCACGGGAGC
>NZ_CP044067.1:1842500-2022500 GCF_008693385.1 Cupriavidus pauculus | reverse complement strand
AGCGACGGGTGGAACTGGGTGGGCGCCTCGTGCGCCCGAACCTGATTCGCATGCTCGACCATTTCCGGGTACCCGAACTCATCGGCTTGCCCCATGCGGCCGCGCTGTGGAACGAAGGCTTCGAGCGCATCCAGCCGATGGCCCTGCTGCCGTTCGTCACCACGCGGCGCGGCCTCGTGTTCGACGGGCCGTTCGACGAGTTGCTCGACGTGCCGATGTTGCGCGCCACGTTCGAGGAGCAGTTTCTTGCGCGCGCCGGCGACATCGGGCCGCGCGCCCTGTACGTCGCGCTCGGCCGCACGGCCTGGGCCGCACTGCGGCATGCCGCCAGCAATGGCGTGCTGCATCGCGATCAACTGCTCGGGATGATGCCGGTGCCGGCCAAGGCGGGAAGCATGGTGCGCTACTTCCTGCGCGAAATTGCCGAGCGCGATCTGTCGCCGAACGATCCGGTGCGGCATCGCATCGCCTGGCTCGATGCCGCGCATGCGGAAATGGAGGCGGGTGTGCGGCGCCTGCGCGAAGCCGCGGCGGCCAATATCCAGCCCAAACGCCTGATCGCCTGACCTTCTTCGCCAAAATGTGCGGCAATCCCCACCTAAGTGGGGAGAAAGGAAGGGCTCGCGTGACGATAACTCTTCTTGAGGAATCTGACCTCCTCGCATTCCCGATTGGCGGCCCTCCGTTGTGCGCGGTGGGCCGCGATTTTTTTCCGCGTCTTGCGGAAAATTCGCGGTACCAATGCAGAATCCCCACTGGTCCGCTCGCTGCACCCCTTCCCTATACTTCGTGACCATGCGTGACAGCGCGACTTGTCAACATCTTCGGCGTGACAGCCGTCGGGATGCAGTCGTGGCACGATGCTCGAAACGAGGCAGCGAAGCATGACAACGATACTCATCGTCGATGACCATCCACCGGTACGGCTTGCACTGCGCGTGCAGCTGTCGGCATTGGTCGGGCTGGAGAACGTACTGGAAGCGGACAACGGCCAGACGGCGCTGGAGACCGTGCGTGCGCACAAACCCGATCTGGTCGTGCTCGATCTGGACCTGCCCCGCATCGGCGGCCTCGACGTGGCCATGCGCCTGCGCACGACGCAGCCCGACGTTCGCATCCTGGTCATATCGGCGCAGGACCCGAGGCTGTTCGCCGCGCGGGCCTGGTATGCGGGCGCACAGGGATTCTGCAGCAAGACCGAGGACATGACGGGCTTCATGCGCTGCGTGGAGACGGTGCTGACCGGCTACACCGTGTTTCCGTCGGGCGGCCGGCATCCGGTACCGCTGCATGGCGACCTGCTGCCCGTCGAGGAGGATCCCGCACTGAGCCGGCTGTCCGACAAGGAGGTCACGGTGCTGCAGATGCTCGCGCGCGGCATGTCGAACAAGACGATCGCCACGTCCCTGTTCATCAGCAACAAGACCGTCAGCAGCTACAAGACGCGCATCATGGCCAAGCTCCACGTGGAGTCGCTCGTGGACCTCGTGGACTTCGCGCGAGAGCGCGGCCTGGTGTGAGCGGCACGCGATGACGGGCAGGATTGGCGCGAACGATATCGGGCCGGCGCTGGGGGGCATCACGCGCGGCGACGGGGCGCTCTTCCGCGAACTGGTCGATCGGCTGCTCCAGGCCATGGCCGAGGACCTGGCGGGGCTTTCGCGCGCCGTGAACGCCGGGGACTGGCGGGCCGCTGCCTCGCACGTCCATCGCATCAAGGGCAGCGGCGGCCTGACGCGGTATCCGGCCATGGTGGCCGCGGCGGAGGATCTCGAGCAGGCGCTCGGGCGCGCCAGACCCGTCGCCATCCGCCGCCGCATGCCGCGGTTCCTCGAAGCCGCTGGCGCACTCGACGCCGAACTGCGCAGGCTGGCCATCGGGACGGACGCGGGCGACGCGGCATCGAAATCCAGCATCTTTTAACAGCCCGTTTAACGAATCTGAACGCATTATTCACAGGGCATGCGTGCAAGAGACAGATCGGACTGGCACACTGTCGGTCTGTACTGGTTACCGAGGGGTGATTGCCGTGGGCGATTTGCAAGGCCTGCTCGACGGACATGGGGTGACGCTGGTTTTCCTGAGCGTGCTCGCCGAACAGGCGGGACTGCCGGTGCCCGCGTATCCGATGCTGTTCGTCGCCGGCGCGCTATCGATGCAGGTCGATGGACCATCCATCGGCGTGGTGCTGCTCGCCGTCGTGGCCGCCTGCCTGATTGCCGATACCGCCTGGTATTTCGCGGGCCGCCGCCTCGGCCAGCCGATGCTGCGCACGATCTGCCGCGTGTCGATCTCTCCGGATAGCTGCATCCGTCAGACACAGTCGCTGTATCTGCGCGTGGGACCGCGTTCCCTCGTGTTCGCGAAGCTGCTGCCCGGCGCCGGCGCGCTGTCCACGGCAATGGCGGGCATGACCAACACGCCGCTTCACACCTTTTTGTTCTACGACGCGCTCGGCGCGCTGGTATGGGCCGGTGGCGCCCTGCTGGCTGGCGTGGTCTTCAGCGATTTCGTCGATACGATCCTCGAGGCGTTCAGCACCTACGGTCCTATCGCGCTGGCCATGGTAGTCGGGGCGTTCGGCCTGTTTATCGCCTGGCGATTCTGGCAGCGTTTTCGCCTGCTGCGCCGCGCGGGCCGCGTGCCCCGCATGACGGTGATGGATCTGGAAACCCGCCGCGCGAGCGGCACGCTGCCGCTCGTGGTCGATGTGCGCGCCTATGGCGCCTCGCCGATCGAGCGCATTCCAGGCGCGCTGGTCATGGATCTCAAGGCTTCGCTGGATATCCTCGGCGACTACCCGGTATCGGACGACATCGTCATCTACTGTGCCTGTCCGCATGAATATTCCGCCGCGGTGCTGGCCGAACGGCTGCGCGTGGCTGGCTACAAGAACACCTGGGCGCTGGCCGGGGGCTTCGACGAATGGAAGCGTCTGCAGGAGGCGATCGCCGCGCAGCGCCAGGCCAAGGACGACAAGCAGCCACAACCCGCGGCCCAGCAGTAACGCGGTCACCATACGGCCTACAGGGTCTCTCGGGTCGCCAGCACGATCGCGCATCGGTGATTACCATAGCCCGTCTGTAGTCACCGATTCCCGCGACACGCATCGCGCGCCCCCCCCAAAATGACCCCCTACTCCCTGCTCGACCTTTCACCGATCGTGGAAGGCAGCGATGCGGGCCAGGCCATGCGCAACTCGCTGGACCTCGCCCAACACGCGGAACGCCTTGGTTATCGCCGCTTCTGGCTAGCCGAACATCACAACATGCCCGGTATCGCGAGCGCGGCCACGTCGGTGCTTATCGGCTACGTAGCCAATGGCACATCGACGATCCGCGTGGGCTCGGGCGGCATCATGCTGCCCAACCATTCGCCGCTGGTGATCGCCGAGCAGTTCGGCACGCTCGCCTCGCTGTATCCGGGCCGCATCGACCTCGGCCTGGGACGCGCGCCGGGCAGCGACCAGGCCACGGCCCGCGCGCTGCGCCGGCAGTTGAGTCACGACAGCGCCGATACGTTCCCGCAGGACGTCGAGGAACTGCAGGCCTTCTTCGACGACGTGCGCCCCGGCCAGCGGGTGCGCGCGGTGCCTGGCGCCGGGCTCAAGGTGCCGCTGTGGCTGCTCGGCTCCAGTCTGTTCAGCGCGCAGCTGTCCGCCGCGATGGGCTTGCCGTTCGCGTTCGCCTCCCACTTCGCGCCGGGCTTCATGCGGCAGGCCGTGGATCTGTATCGCCGTACGTTCCGGCCTTCGGAGCAGCTCGACCGCCCGCACGTGATGCTGGGGTTGAATGTGTTCGCGGCCGACACCGACGAGGAAGGCCAGCGGCTGTTCAGTTCGCTGCAGCAGCAGTTCCTTGCACTGATCCGGGGCACGCCGGGGCAGCTGAAGCCGCCCGTCGACGACATCACGCGACTGTGGGATGCGAGCGAGGCCGACCATATCCGCCGGTCGCTCGCGTGCTCGGCCGTGGGCAGTGCCGACACTGTGCGGCAGGCCATGCAGCGCTTTGTCGATGATCTGCAGCCCGACGAACTCATGCTGACCGGCATGATCTACGACCATGCCGCGCGGTTGAAGTCGTTCGAGATGGCGGCCGACATTGCGCGGTCGCTGCAATCGCCATCGCGCCCCAGCCTCGACTGAGCGCGTCCGCGGGTCGGCTTCTGAGCGAGAATGCAAGGCATGCCCTTTACCTTCGCGATACCCGATCCGCTGGAAGCCGACCCGCTGCAGGGCGAACTCGCGTTGCTCGACGCGGCCGCGCGCGGTCCGGTGGCGCAGCTCTGGGAAGCACCGCTCGCGCTCGTGATTCCGCGCAGCTATCTGCGCGCCCCTGGCGTCGAGGCGGCCCGCGAGGCCTTCGCCGGTCAGGGATGTCCGGTCTGGCTGCGCATGTCTGGCGGCGGACTGGTGCCGCAGGGCCCGGGCATCCTCAATATCAGCCTGGCCTACATGTTGCCGCGCGGCGCCGCCAGCTGGATGGAGCCCGTGTACATCCAGCTATGCGAGGTGCTGGGCGACGGCCTGCGCGCGGTGGGTGTGGACACGCACTGGCAGGCCGTCGAGGGTTCGTTTTGTGACGGCCGCTACAACCTGGCCTGGGGGCCGATGGACGCAGCCCGCAAGATTGCCGGGACCGCGCAGTACTGGCGGCGCGCGCCCGCGGCGATCCAGTCGGCGGACGGCCAGCGGCATCTGGTGCTTGCCCATGCGGTGCTGCTCGTGACCGCCGATCCCGTCGAGATCAATGCGCGGGCCAATGCGTTCGAGGACGCGATTGGCAGCGGCCGGCACTACGATCCGGCCAAGGTGGTCAGTGTGCGCGAGGCCCTCGGCGCCGCCGCGGACGGCCTCGACGACCGCACGCTGGTCGCGCGCGTGGCGGACGCCCTGCGCGACAGCATCGCGCGCAGCACGCCGCCCGGGCACTGAACCCCTAGTTTGCCTTGAAGGCGATATCGCCGTACCACGCTCGCGTGGTGGCGCCGGTATTGTCGGTATCCGTCAGGATGCCGTAGCCCGTCAGCTTGCCGGGCTTCTCGTGGAAGACCTTTTCGAAGTCGCTGACGACGTTGCGACGCAGCTTGAGCCATTTCCCGGCATCGCCCGGCGCGCCCGAGACGGCGATCATCTGCACGCGGCCGGTGTGCGGGTTCGGAATGACGGTCCCCGGCGGGGCGCTCGCGGTCCAGATATACATCAGCGTGGCATAGGGCAGCTTTTCGCCGCCGATGCTGGCGGCGAGCTGCTCGGCGCGCTCGCCGATGGACAGCTTGTCCGCCTGGCCGTCGAAGAAGAACACTAGCCGGGCCGGGGCATCCTCGCGGTCGCTGACGCTGTTGTCCGCGTTCGGGATCGGCGACGCCTTCCAGCGCCAGGTCACCACCGGCGTCCGGGACAGATCGATGTCCCCCTCGTGCAGCAGCCCCGAGGCCGCCGCCTTCGCGTCCGCCTGGAGCACCGTCTTGCCCTGGTCGGCCACCAGGCTGTACTGGGTCAGCGTCTTGCCGCGTACGACCGGCATGTTCTGCCAGCCGGCCGGCAACGCGCCGCCGGGTTGCGCGGCCGAAAACATGACGCCCGGCGCTGCGGCTGCCTGCGCCCAGGCGCCACCGGCCGCCCAGAATCCCGCCAGGCCGGCGCCGGCGGCCATCGTCGAAACAAGAAAATCCCTGCGACTACCCATGGCATCCGCCTTTCATCTTGTCTTCAATGAAATCACCACGACATTGTAGGGACCCGGCACCGCAACCGCCGTAGGGCGGCGTCCGACAAGGCCGTCCGAGGCGGCCGGCCCGCCGCGCGCGAAAGTCGCGCGTTGGTGCTACGCTAACGGCCCGTGGTGCCCTATCCAGGAGAATTCACCGTGCCCCGCAAGACCCCCATCGAACGCTACCGCAACATCGGTATCAGTGCGCACATCGACGCCGGCAAGACGACGACGACCGAGCGTATCCTGTTCTACACCGGCGTCAACCACAAGCTGGGCGAGGTTCATGACGGTGCGGCGACCATGGACTGGATGGAGCAGGAGCAGGAACGCGGCATCACGATCACGTCCGCCGCGACCACCGCCTTCTGGAAGGGCATGGCCGGCAACTACCCCGAGCACCGCATCAACATCATCGATACGCCGGGACACGTCGACTTCACGATCGAGGTGGAACGCTCGATGCGCGTGCTCGATGGCGCCTGCATGGTGTACGACGCCGTGGGCGGCGTACAGCCGCAGTCGGAAACCGTCTGGCGCCAGGCCAACAAGTACAAGGTGCCGCGCATCGCGTTCGTGAACAAGATGGACCGCGTGGGCGCCGACTTCTTCCGCGTGCAGACGCAGATCGTCGATCGGCTCAAAGGCAATGCCGTGCCGATCCAGATTCCCGTGGGCGCCGAGGACGGCTTCCAGGGCGTGGTCGACCTCGTCAAGATGAAGGCGGTGGTCTGGGACGACGCTTCACAGGGCGTGCGCTTTGAATACCGCGACATTCCGGCCGAGCTCGTGGCGACGGCCGGGGAATGGCGCGAGAAGATGATCGAGGCGGCGGCGGAAGCCAACGAGGATCTGCTCAACGCCTACCTGGGCGGCGAAACGCTGACCGAAGACCAGATCAAGGCCGGTCTGCGCCAGCGTACGATCGCGGGCGAGATCGTGCCGATGCTATGCGGCAGCGCCTTCAAGAACAAGGGCGTGCAGACGATGCTCGACGCCGTGATCGACTACCTGCCGTCGCCTGCCGACGTGCCTGCCATTCTCGGTCACACCGAGGACGACAAGGAAGCCGAGCGCCATCCGAGCGACGACGAACCGTTCTCGGCGCTGGCGTTCAAGATCATGACGGACCCGTTCGTGGGCCAGCTGATCTTCTTCCGCGTCTATTCGGGCGTGGTGGAATCCGGCGATACCGTCTACAACGCGGTGAAGGAGAAGCGCGAACGGCTCGGGCGTATCCTGCAGATGCATGCGAACGTGCGCAACGAGATCAAGGAAGTGCGCGCGGGCGATATCGCCGCGGCCGTGGGCCTCAAGGAAGCGACCACGGGCGACACCCTCTGCGACCCGAACCACGTCATCATCCTCGAGCGCATGAGCTTCCCCGAGCCCGTGATCTCGCAGGCCGTGGAGCCGAAGACCAAGGCCGACCAGGAGAAGATGGGCATCGCGCTCAACCGCCTGGCGCAGGAAGATCCGTCGTTCCGCGTGGCGACGGACGAGGAATCGGGCCAGACCATCATCTCGGGCATGGGCGAGCTGCACCTCGAAATCCTCGTGGATCGCATGCGGCGCGAGTTCAATGTCGAGGCCACGGTCGGCAAGCCGCAGGTGGCGTATCGCGAAACGATCCGCAACGCGGCCAAGGACGTCGAGGGCAAGTTCGTCAAGCAGTCCGGCGGTCGTGGCCAGTACGGCCACGTCGTGCTGAACCTCGAGCCGCTGCAGCAGGGCGGCGGGTACGAGTTCGTCGATGCGATCAAGGGCGGCGTGGTGCCGCGCGAGTTCATCCCGGCCGTGGACAAGGGCATTCGGGAGACGCTGAACACCGGTGTGCTGGCCGGCTATCCGGTCGTCGACGTCAAGGCGACGCTGGTGTTCGGTTCGTACCACGACGTGGACTCGAACGAGAACGCGTTCCGCATGGCCGGGTCGATGGCGTTCAAGGAAGGCATGCGCCGCGCCAAGCCCGTGCTGCTGGAGCCGATGATGGCGGTCGAAGTGGAGACGCCGGAAGAGTTCACGGGTAACGTGATGGGCGATCTGTCTTCGCGGCGCGGTATCGTGCACGGCATGGAGGACATTGCCGGCGGTGGCGGCAAGATCGTGCGCGCGGAGGTGCCGCTCGCGACGATGTTCGGCTACTCGACCTCGCTGCGCTCGCTCACGCAGGGCCGTGCGACGTTCACGATGGAGTTCAAGCACTATGCCGAGGCCCCGGCGAACGTTGCCGAGGCGGTGATCAATTCGCGAAAGACCTGAGGTGTAGGCCCCCCTGCTTCTCTCCCTCTCCCCGAGGGAGAGAGGCGTCATCCGTTACAGGAGTCGCATCATGATGGCATTTCTCGGTACGGTGTTCGTGGGACTGGTCGTCGGCTTGATCGCGCGCGCGATCAAGCCTGGGGATGACAAGATGGGCTGGATCATGACGATCCTGCTCGGCGTGCTCGGTTCGATCGTGGCGGGTTATGTCGGACGCGCCGCTGGCTGGTATCTGCCCGGCGAGCCGGCCGGATGGATTGCGTCGGTGGTGGGCGCGATCGTGCTGCTGTTTCTCTACGACCTCGTCCGGCGCAAACGCTGACGCAACGTTTCAGTTCCGGCAGCGCAGGAGGGTCGCGTCGCTGCCGGGCGTCGCCATCGCGGTGACCTGCGGCGCGAGCGTGCGCAACACCCGGACCGCCAGCGCGCTCGTGAACGCATAGCGCACCGCGTACGGTTCCCGTACGTGAATGGTCACCGTCCCAAAATACCGATCTCCCAGCAGGAATACGAACGTCGCCGAACGATTGACGATGCGCGAGGAAATCACGCGTCCGCCCGGACCGTAGGTCTGAAAGCGCTGGTCGCCCGTCCCCGTCTTGCCTGCGATGGGGAGCGGCATGGCGGGCGGCTGTCCCACCTTGGCCGACGGCACGAACGCCCCGCGGATGGAACGCGCGGTACCGTTCTCGACCACATCGAGCATCGACCGGCGCACGATGGTGGCAATCTCCGGCGCGATCAGCGGCTTGCCCTGTCCCGGCTGCAGCGAATAGTAGGTCGCGTACGGCGTCTCCGCGGCGAAGTCGAGGCGCTGCACCGCGGCCGGCTGCGCGTCGATGCCGCCGTTGAGGATGATGCCCGCGAGCTCCGCCAGCGCGGCCGGGCGATCGCCCGACGCACCGATCGACGTCGCATAGGACGGCGTGAGCGTATCGAACGGATAACCGAGCCGCTGCCAGCGCCTGGCGATGCGATGGAACGCGTCGCGCTCGAGCAGCGTGCGGATACGGGCGTCCTGCCCGAGCTTGCTGCGCGTCTTGAACAGCCATGCGTACACTTCCTGCCGCTGCGAGGCGCTGGCCTCCAGGATCTCCGCAATCGTCGCGTCGGGATGATTGCCGAGATACTCGACCATCCAGAGTTCGAGCGGATGGATGCGCGACAGATAGCCGCGATCGTTGAGGTTGAACTTGTCCTTGCCGTACTTGGCGAACAGCGCCTCCAGTTCCTCGTCGGTGAGCTTGTGCGCCTTGGGCATGCGCGCCTGCACGGTCCGCGCGAACGTGTCGTAGTCGGTGTTCGGCCGCGCGCTCAGCAGCGTGACCGAGAGCCGCACCGCCGTGAGGCGCGGCGTGGGCATCTTCACGCGGTCGAGCAATACCTTGAGCCGTTCGTCGGATGTCTTGCCGCGGTAGCGCTGGTAGAACGCGGTCATGTACGCGCTGCCTTCCTGATCGGCAAAACGCTCGAGCCATACGCGCCGCCCCGGCGAGCTTCGGTCTTCGAGCAGCGTGCCGGCGTCGGGGTGGGTCTGGTAGAGCTCGTAGCGCACGATGTCGCGCATCATGCGAATGAACACGAGGTTGACCGAGAACTGGAAGCCCACGCGCACGGTCATCTGGCGCTCGCCTTCCCAGCGCTCGAAGTTCGTGAATGTCTGCATGCCGCCGCCGGTGTAGAACGACTCTCCCGCGTTACCGGAGTACTTGCGATCCATGGCCGCCTCGAGCATGGCGTCGAGCGAGCGCTCCTGTGGCGTGCGGGCCTTGATCAGGTAATCGACGGCCCAGCGCGTGAGCGCATCCTGCCGCGGCACCTGCAGCGCGGTCAGGGTTTCGCGGCTGGCGTCGGCGTAGCGCGCATGCAGATCTCCGATGACCTCCAGGTACGTCACGAGCGTGCGCAGCTTGGCCGTGGAACCGAGGTTGAGCCGCGCGCCGCTGTTGATGTCGAACGGCTGGTCTACGTTGTCGGCCTGCACACGCACGAGGCTCGTGTTACCCACGCGCTCGAACAGGGTGAAACTCGCCACGAGCCGCGATGGGTCGTCGTTGTCGCGCAGCATGTTCTTGCCATACAGGCCCATCGCGCGTGCATCGGACGGATTGCGCATGCGCACCAGCGTATCCGTGACGATGCGCTGCGCTTCGCGATTGATGCTGCTATCGACGGTCAGATCCAGCCGGTCGAGGTCGTAGCGGCTGGCAATGCCCGTCAGATGCGAGATATCGTTGCGCACCTGGTTGACGGCCTTGCGCGTGATCCATGGTGCCGGGTCGGGGCGTTCCGGCGGCGCGGCCTTGTCCAGCGACGCGGCGATCGCCGCGTCCCGCAACGCGGGCGTGATGATGCCCGCCGCGGCCAGCAGGCGCAGGTAGCTGGCGGTGAGCGCGTCGAGGTTGGTATCGTCGCGGCGCAGATGGAACGACGGGCGGCGCTGCGAGATGATCAGCGACAGCGCGCGTTTGTAGGCCTGCGCCTGCCGCGGCGTGGGGTCGCGCGGATTCATCTGACGCAGCAGCGCATTGACGGTGTTGAAATCCTCGCCGTACCAGACCCACAGGCCGTCGCCCATGCCGCTGACTTCGCCATGGCCCGCGCGCGCGGACAAGGGCACGGTGTTCAGGTAATCGGTAACGATGCGCTCGCGCGCGCGCTGCGTATCGGGGCCGTCCAGATAGGCCCGCAGCGAGGCCGATGCCATCTGCCGGAATTTATCGGGCACCGATTGCGTCTTGCCTTCGGGCGAGTGGCGGTACTTCTCGATCTGCGTGGCGAGCGTGCTGCCGCCCGGCGATTGATGCGAGCTGTTCGCAAGACGGATGCCGCGATCGAGCACCGCGCGCGATAACCGGCGCCAGTCCACGGCGGGGTTCATCATCGGATACTCGGGATGCAGCAGGTTCTGGTTTTCGACGTACAGCAGCGCATCGACAAGGACGCGCGGGATCGCTTCGAAGTCGTCGTATTGCCGTTGCGGATAGCGCTCCAGGGCGAGCGTCAGTGCATTGCAGTCGCGGATGACGAGGCCGGCCTGGTTCTTCTCCCGATACGCGGGGAAGATGCCTTCGTCCATGAGCCGCACCATGTCGGGCGACATGCGGGCCTGCGCAATCGGCACATAGCCGCGCGCTTCGAGGCGCTCGCCGAACTCGGGCAGCCGCTCGTAGCCGAGACGTTCGTCGTAGGGTCCGGAATGGGGAAACCGTATGCTGTCGCTGCGGCCGGGCTGGACTTCAAATGTCAACGACTTGCCGAGGCGGCCAAGGTAGCGCGCCTGCCATTGCGACGTGCGAACCTCGTTCGCGACGATGCTTACGACGATGTAGGCACCGCCACACAAGGCCACCGCCACGCCCGCGAGAATCCAGCCACGTCGTGACACGTTTCGGCATCCGGTTGCGCCGATGCCAGCCGTTTCGGCCGGCATACCGGCTCATATCCCCAGGCAGAACGCGCTTCATCCGAAGCGCGCTGTCTGTTTCTGATATTACTCGGATCGGCGCGGAAACGTAGCGGGGATGTGCCCTGAGGCACGAATTCAAACAGATGGCTGCGGAAGCGCAACACCGAGAACGCACAGGGCAGCGAGCGCGTCACTCGGTCGCTTTTTTTCCGGCCGAGCGTTCGGGGGCCGAGAAGCAAGCAAGACTAGGAACGCGCGCCCGCCGTGTACGAATAGTACACAAGGGTGCGCGTGACGACGTATTGCGCCGCTTATCGGCCGCCGAACTACACAAGGGTGCGCGTGACGACGTGTTGCGCCGCTTATCGGCCGACGAACCTATCGGCCGACGAACGGATAGCTGGGATCGTTGTAGCCGTGTGTCGAGGCGTGGCCCCTCGGCACGAGCGCATCGACCATCGCCTCTTCCTCCGCCGAGATCGCCGCACCCACTGCACCAAAATAGTCCTCGAACTGCGCGAGCGTGCGCGGGCCGGCGATGACCGAGCTCACGAACGCGTTCGCGAGCACCCACGCGGTGGCGAACTGTCCCGCGTTCAGCCCGCGTGCTTCCGCGTGAGCCTTCAGCGTTTGCGCGATCACCAGCGATTCCTCGCGGAACTCGGTTTCCATCATGCGCTTGTCGGCGCGGCCCGCGCGCGAGTTGGCGTCTGGCTGCTGGCCCGGCAGGTACTTGCCCGTCAGCACCCCGCGCGCGATGGGGCTGTACGGCACCACGCCCAATCCGAAGTGGTTGCACGCCGGCAGGATTTCCACTTCGGGCATGCGGTTCAGCAGGTTGTAATACGGCTGACACGCAACCGGCCGGGGCACGCCAAGCTTGTCGCACAGGCCCGCGACCTCGGCGATGCGCCAGCCACGAAAGTTCGACACGGCCCAGTAGCGGATCTTGCCCGCGCGGATCAGGTCGCCCATCGCGCGCACCGGCTCCTCGAGGTTCTCGCCGATGAAATCGCGATGCAGGTACAGGATATCCACATAGTCGGTCGCGAGCCGGCGCAGGCTCGCGTCGATCTCGTTCATGATCCACGTACGCGAGTAGTGCGACTGGTTCGGCGCGCTGCCCATCTGGTTACCGAGCTTCGTCGCGAGAATCCAGTCGGTCCGGTTACCGGCGAGCAGACGCCCGACCATTTCTTCGGAGGCACCCTTGGTGTAGACGTCGGCGGTATCGATGAAATTGACGCCATGATCGCGCGCGCTCGCGACGATCCGGCCCGCTTCGGCCTCGTCGGTCTGGTCCCCGAACATCATGGTGCCCAGGCACAGCGTGGATACCTTGAGATTGCTGGCGCCGAGGCGGCGATACTGCATCGTGAAGTCTGGCATGGCGTGGAGTCTCGCGTTGGTAGGCAACGCGTCATTGTGCCAAAAGAAAAACGCCGCGGCGACGGATGTCGCGGCGGCGTCTTTCGGGGCGGCGGGAAGCGTCAGTCTTCCAGCTTCGGCAGTGCCGGGCTCACGCTCGAGGACAGCAGGCCCGTCTTGGCGTAGGTCTGCAGCTTTTCGCGCGTGTCCACGATGTCGAGCGTGCGCATCGTCAGCTGACCGATACGGTCCAGCGGCGTGAACATCGACTCGCCCTTCTCCATCGTCAGGCGTTCCGGCTTGTAGGTCAGATTCGGCGACGTGGTGTTCAGGATCGAGTAATCGTTGCCGCGGCGCAGTTCGATGGTCACTTCGCCGGTCACGGCACCCGCCACCCAGCGCTGGGCGGTTTCGCGCAGCATGATGGCCTGCGGGTCGAACCAGCGGCCCTGATACAGCAGGCGGCCCAGACGGCGGCCGTTGTCGCGGTACTGCTCGATGGTGTCTTCGTTGTGGATGCCCGTGATCAGGCGCTCGTAGGCGATGAACAGCAGCGCGAGGCCCGGGGCTTCGTAGATGCCGCGGCTCTTGGCCTCGATGATCCGGTTCTCGATCTGGTCGCTCATGCCCAGGCCATGGCGGCCGCCGATGCGGTTGGCTTCCATGAACAGATCGACGCTGTTGGCGAACGTCTTGCCGTTCAGGGCCACGGGCTGGCCTTGCTCGAAGCGCACCGTCACTTCCTCGCGCTTCACTTCCACATCGTCGCGCCAGAACTGCACGCCCATGATCGGCTGCACGATGCGGATGCCGGAGTCCAGATGCTCGAGGTCCTTCGCCTCGTGCGTGGCACCCAGCATGTTCGAATCGGTCGAGTACGCCTTTTCCGCCGACATCTTGTAGTCATGGCCGTTCTGGCGCATGAACTCGGACATCTCGGCGCGGCCGCCCAGTTCGTCGATGAACTGCTGGTCGAGCCACGGCTTGTAGATCTGCAGGCCCGGGTTGGTCAGCAGGCCGTAGCGGTAGAAACGCTCGATGTCGTTGCCCTTGAACGTGCTGCCGTCACCCCAGATGTTGACGCCGTCGTCCTTCATCGCCGCCACGAGCATCGTGCCGGTGACCGCGCGGCCGATGGGGGTGGTGTTGAAATACGTGATGCCGGCCGTCGAGATATGGAACGCGCCGCATTGCAGCGCGGCGATGCCCTCGGCCACCAGTTGCGAGCGGCAGTCCACGAGGCGCGCTTCCTCGGCGCCGTATGCCTTGGCGCGGCGGGGAATGTCGTCGTAGTCCGGCTCGTCGGGCTGGCCGAGGTTGGCGGTGTAGGCGTAGGGAATCGCGCCCTTCTGGCGCATCCAAAGGAGGGCCGCGCTGGTGTCGAGGCCGCCCGAGAAAGCGATACCGACGCGCTGGCCGGAGGGAATGTGCTGCAGGATGGTAGTCATCGCCAGAATCCAGATAAAAAAGGAGCGCCATCAAGGCGGCGCCGTCGTGGAGCGCCGCGCTGATGCGCCGCCGGGTTCACACGGGGCGCGGGCGTCGCTCGACGTCTTGCAAACCGTGAATTGTGACATGCCCGCGCGCCCACGCCAAACATCTGCCGCCGTGACGATGTGGACGTTCCCGATTTTCTTTGCTAGGCTCTTGTGGACGGCGTACACAATTATGGCATGCCGCACCGACAAGGAGATGACGATGGCGCAGATCCAGCCCTACCTGTTCTTCGAGGGTCGCACCGAGGAGGCGATCGAGTTCTACAAGGACGCGCTTGGCGCGCGCGTGGAAATGATGATGCGGTTCCGCGACAACCCGGAACCGCCGTCCGGCGAGGGCGGCTGCGTGCAGAAGCCCGGCAGCGAGGACAAGGTCATGCATGCCGCGTTCTGGGTCGGCGACTCGCTGATCATGGCGTCCGACGGCAATAATGCGGGCAAGGCCGAATTCAAGGGAATTTCCCTGTCGTATTCGGTCTATGACAAGGAGAGCTGCGAAAAGGCGTTCCAGGCGCTATCCGCGGGCGGTCAGGTCGTGATGGCCCCGGCCAAGACGTTCTTCAGCGAATTGTTCGCGATGGTGACCGACCGGTTCGGCGTCACGTGGATGATCCTCGTCGTGCCGAAGATGCCCTGAGGCGACACGTGCGATCGCTCCGCGCTGGCCGTGGCTTACAATGCGCGGCCAACCGGAGAGATGCCATGGAATCCCGCCTGATCGACCTCGAAATCAAGGTCGCCTTTCAGGAAGACCTGATCGAGACCCTGAACCTGACCGTGGCGCGCCAGCAGCAGCAGCTGGATCTGCTGCAGGAGCAGTTTCGCGCGCTGTATCACCAGATGCGCGCCAACGCGGGCGCCGGCACGGCCGCGGAGTCCAACCCGCAGCACGAGATTCCGCCGCATTATTGAGACTGCATCATCGAGACCGCATCCCTGAGACGGTAACACCGAGGGCACCTATGCTTCGCATGCTTCGCGCATCGCTGCTGGCCGCAGGCGTCGCAACGCTCTGTGGCGCGGCACAAGCCGGATACAACATCTGGACCGGCGAATACACGTTCTCCAAGGCCGAACTGCAGACCGCGGTCGACAAGCGCTTTCCGGCCTCGCTGCGCTATGGCGAACTGGTCAGCGTCAAGCTGTCCCATCCGCGCCTGACGCTCGACGGCGAGACCAATCGCGTGACCACGCTCGTCGATGCCGCGCTCACCAATACGATATTGCCCTCGCCGCCCGTCAACGGCTCGCTCGCGGTCAACAGCGGCATCCGCTATGACGCCACGCAGCGCGCGGTACTGCTCGACAATCCGACCGTCGAGCAGGTGCAGGTCCAGGGCATGCCGCAGTACAACGAGCAGTTGAAGGCGATCGGTGCGGTGGTCGCGCAGCAACTGCTCAAGGACTATCCGCTCTACACGTTCAAACCCGACGAGCTCAAGGTGAACGGCACCGAGATCGAACCGGGCGCCATCACCGTGGCGCCCGACGGCATTCGCGTGCAGGTCAAGCAGAAGTAGTACGGCCGGCCGCGCCCGTGCGGAACACGAGCATGAGCCCCGCGAGCACGCCGGCCATGCCAGCCAGCGACGCCAGCGACAGCCGGTTACCGAGCCAGAGGTAATCGAGCAGCGCCGTGCCCGGCGGCACCAGATAGAACAGGCTCGTCACATTGACGAGATTGCCGGCCGCGATCAGGCGGTAGAACAGCAGCGTGGCAATCACCGAGATCACGAGGCCCATATAGACGAGCGGCACGAGAAAACCCGTGGTGACCTCGAACGTGAACGGCTGAAACGGCACGCATACCAGGCATGCGGCAAAGCCGACCGCGTACTGCAGCGGCAGCACGTCGGCGGGCGCCTGCGCGATGCGCTTCTGCAGGATCGCGCCGGACGTCATGCACAGCAGCGCGGCGCCGGCGCACAGCAGCCCGATCCACGAGAAGCGCGCGAGCGCGATGCTGTGCGCGACGATCAGGACCAGCCCACCTAGCGCGAGCGCCAGACCGGCCAGCCGGCTCGGCGATACGCGTCGCTCCACCCAGAGCAGCGTGAGAATCGGCTGCACGCCGAGCAGCGTGGCCAGCACGCCCGGCGTAATGCCGTGCTCGAGCGCGAGCAGGTACGTGATGGTGTAGCCGCCGATCAGCAGCAACCCCGTCGTGGCCACGCGCACACGCGTGCCGCGCGCGGGCAGCAGGCGCCGGCGCACGAGGCCGATGACGACCAGCACGCTCAAGGCCAGCGCGAAGCGGAACGTGAGAAACGCGAAAGGGGAAGCATGCGCGAGGCCAAGGCGGCTGAAGATCGCGCCCGCACTCCAGAGCAGTACGAATAGCGCGGTGGCGCCATGCGAGGCGAAGGCGGCCATCGTGGCCGAACGAGAATCGGCCGCGTCGTGCAAGTGGGTCGCGTGTACATCGGTCGCCGAAGTGCTCGTGCTCGAGCCCGCGGCGACATTTCTGTCGAAAGTCATATTGTGTCCTGTCGAGAACCGAATAGCCTCCGGCACGCGGTGCGATCACTCGCACGCGTCAGGCATTCGATGCGGAAAGCCGGAGGAGTAGGCTGCGGCGGCGGTCAGCCGCGCGGCGGTGCTGTCGGCGGCGAAAGCGGCGGCGAAAGCGGCGGGGACAGCGGGGGCGAGAGGGGCGGCGAGAGAGGCGGCGACAGCGACGGGCTTACGCCAGCCACCACGGCCACCACGGCCACTACGCCCACTACGCCCACGACAGGACGAACGACACCACGACGTGCGTCACGCGTGCGCGCCCGCGGCTGCGCCCGACCGGAGACCGGACGGACAACGACGCGAGCGGAGGCGAGGGACGGCGACATGTGGGGACCCGATTACTGGGGACGCGATTACTGGGGACGCGATTACTGGGGACGCGATAACTGGGGACGCGATAACTGGTGACGCAATCATTGGTTGAAGTGCGACGCGCCGATACTACGCCCGCCGCCGCCGCCCGTCAACGCGCGGGGATGTCGATATGCAACTGCGCGGCGAGCGTCGCGAGCGCAAGGCCGATCGGCGCTTCCACCTTGAGCGACAGCAACGGATCCGCGCGCGTGACGCCGAGGTTCAGCGCCGCGATGGGCTTGCCGGCCTCGTGCGCCCACAGCGCGAACCGATAGCCCGAGCGCACGGTCAGCGATGACCCGATGACGAGCATCGCATCGGCGCGATCGAGCCCGTCCCGCGCGCGATCGACGCGGTCGAGCGGCACCGACTCGCCGAAGAACACGACGTCCGGCTTCAGCATGCCTTCGCAACGCTCGCAGGTGGGCACGCGAAATTCGGCGAACAGCGGGGTTTCGAGTTCGACGTCGCCATCGGCCAGCGGACTCGCGATGACGTCGCGGAGGGCGGCGTTCTGGTCCCATAGCCATTGCTGCACGCCCGCGCGCTCGTACCACGTGCCACAGGACAGGCACACCACGCCGCGCAGGCTGCCGTGCAACTCCACGACGTCGGGACTGCCCGCACGCTGGTGCAGGCCGTCCACGTTCTGGGTCACGAGCGCCGATACCCGCTCCCGCGCGCCGAGAGCGGCCACCACGTGATGGCTGACGTTGGGCGTGGCATTGGCCGCGATGGGCCAGCCGAGCATGCTGCGGGCCCAGTACCGCTGGCGCGCCGCATGGGAGCCGACAAACGCCTGCAGCGTCGTGGGGGGCGAGCGCTGCCACTGGCCCCGTTCGTCGCGGTAACCGGGAATGCCGGAGTCCGTGCTGATGCCCGCGCCGGTCAGCACGAACAGCCGCGGATGCCGCAGCACGAAGTCGAGCAGATCGCTCACGCGCCGGCCTTGTGCTCGCGGGTGGCCTGGCGGGCCTCCCACGCCTTCAGTTCCTGCCGGTAGCGGTCCATCTCGTCGGCGTAGAAATCGAATACGCACGGGTCGCAGCCGCTCCCGCAGCACTCGTTGTCGCCCGGACGCTCGGGCGGCATCGGGCGCGGATCTTCTTCGGAATTCTGTGACACGGAAAAATCTTCGTTTGCAGACACCGCGTCAGTATATTCCTGCGCCGATATGCACGCTTCCGGCGTCCATGCTGAATTGTTTCGACGGGGCCGCTCCGCCGCGTCCAACCGCGCGCCGCGCTGCTAGCCTTGTCCGGGACTTTTCCGTTACCGGGCGAGCCCTTTATGCGCGCATCCACCGTCTGGACACTGCTGGCGACATTGTGGCTACCCTGGGTCGCCGCGACGGGCGCCGCTGCCGCGGACGGCACCCCGCAGGAAGCGCGGCGCGCGCTTGACCGCCCGCGCGTGTGCCTCGTCCTGTCCGGCGGTGGCGCCAGAGGTGCGGCGCATATCGGCGTGCTCAGGGTGCTCGAGGCCATGCGTGTGCCGGTGGACTGCATCGCGGGGACGAGCATGGGTTCGCTCGTGGGCGGCGCCTATGCGGCGGGGATGAGCGTACCCGCCATGGAAACGCTCGTGGCCAGCATCTCCACCGAGGCGCTGTTCAAGGAGCGGCCGCCGCGCCAGGACCTCGCGGTGCGCCGCAAGCTCGACGACCAGACCAACCTGTTCACGCCCGAGATCGGCGTGCGCGCCGATGGCCTGCTGCTGCCCAAGGGCGCGGTGTCGGGCGTGCAGCTGGAAACGGTGCTGCGCAAGCTCTCCAACGTGCCCGGCTATCGCGATTTCGACCAGTTGCCGATTCCCTACCGCGCGGTGGCCACCGATCTCGTCACGGGGAGCGCGGTGGTGTTCCGCGAGGGCGAACTCGCCAACGTCATGCGCGCGAGCATGTCGGTGCCGGGCGCCGTGGCGCCGACCGAGTACCAGGGCAAGCTGCTCGTCGATGGCGGCCTGACCGACAACCTTCCCGTGGATGTGGCGCGCGCCATGGGCGCCGACATCGTCATCGCGGTCAACCTTGGCACGCCGCTGATGAAGCGCGAGAGCCTGACGTCGCTGCTGGGCGTCACGAGCCAGATGCTGAATATCCTGACGGAGCAGAACGTGCGCGCGTCGCTGGCGTCGCTGCGGCCCACGGACATCCTGATCGCGCCCGAGCTCGGCGGCTTCTCGGCGGGGGACTTCGATCATCTGACCAAGACCATTCCGATCGGCGAAGCGGCCGCGCAGAAGGTGGCCGACCGGCTGGCCGCGCTCTCGCTCCCGCCCGATGCGTACGCGCAGCTGCGCGCGTCGCAGCAGGCCTTGCCACCGCCGGACCTGCGTCCCGTCGACGAGATCCGCCTGGCGCCGCTGGAGCGCGTGAGCCCGGACTTCGTGTACGCGACAATGGAGACGAAGCCGCAGGCGCCGATCAGCCAGGACGCGCTCGATCGCGATGTGCGGCGGCTGTTCGGGACGGGCGACTTCGAGCACATCAACTACCGGTTTCTCGAGGAACCCGGCAAGCGCATTCTCTCGGTCGATGCGATCGAGAAATCGTACGGGCCCAACTATCTGCGCTTCGGGCTGGGCTTGAGCTCCGACTTTCGCGGCGACGCGTACTTCAACGTGCTGGCCAGCTACCGGCGCACATGGCTGAACCAGCTCGGCGCCGAGTGGCGCACGGACGTGCAGCTGGGGCAGACATCGAGCCTTACCAGCGAGTTCTACCAGCCGCTCGACACCCGGCAGCTGTTCTTCGTTGCGCCGCGCATCGAGCTCCAGCGGCGCACGATCAATATCTTCAGCGGCGACACGCGGATTGCCGCCTACGATGTGCGCCGCATCGACGCCGCGCTCGACGTGGGCAGCCAGTTCACGAAATACGGCGAGGCACGGCTGGGCATGCTGATCGGCCACGAGAATGCATCGCTGAGCACGGGGCCGGGCACGCTCGATCCCGGGTCGGGTGGCATCGACCGGCGCGCGGTCACGGGCCGGGTGCTCGTGGACCAGCTCGACAGCATCAACTTTCCGCGCGACGGCTACGGGGCCACGCTCAACATCTATGGATCGCAGGCGGGCCTGGGCGCCACCGCGACCTATACCAAGGCCGAGCTGACGGGCACGTACGTCGAATCGTTCGGTCCGCATACGTTCAATCTCGGGTTCCGGTTCGGCGGCAACGTCGGACCGCCGCTGCCGCGCTACGACCTGTTCCAGTGGGGCGGTTTTCTTCAGCAGTCTGGGTTCAGCACGGGGCAGCTGCTGGGGGGCAATATCCAGTTCGGGCGGCTCGTCTACTACAACAAGCTGTTCCGGCAGACGTTGCTCGAAGGCGTCTACGCGGGCGTGTCGCTCGAGGCCGGGCGGGTCGGCTCGCCGCTCGTACCGGGCAGTCCGACCGGGTTGCTGAAATCGGCGGCGATGTTTCTGGGGCTCGACAGCCCGGTCGGGCCGCTTTATCTCGGCTATGGGCGCGCAAGTGGCGGGCAGTATGCCTACTACCTGTTCCTGGGCAAGCCGTAGTGGCGAACAGACGACCCCCACCGAAGTTGTATGTAATGTCTCTGTGAGGCTCTCTATACTTGGACCTGTCGCCGAGACCCCCGTCTTGAACGACGTCCTTCCCAAGGTCGCCGCCTGCATGGTCATCCATGCGCACCAGCGGCGACATTTTTTTTTGCTCCGAAGGGGCGAAGGCGTTTCGCGAGACGTTAAGATGCGCGATTATCGAACGCTCCAGGCCACGCATTTCCCATGGACGCCCCCAATCCGATTCGCCTCCAGACCGCGCATGCCGACACCGTGCGCGCCGCCCGTCCCCCTTCGGACCTGCTGACCGGCTTTGCCGGCGATCCGAACTTCATGCTGTCGCTTGCGCGCGGCCTGACGGTGCTGGAGGCGTTCTCCGAACGCAAGCGGCCGCTGACGATCTCGCAGGTCGCCCAGCGGACCCAGCTATCCCGCGCCTCGGTGCGCCGGTGTCTCTATACGCTCGAGCAACTCGGCTACGTGAGTCAGCAGGACGGCCATTTCGCGCTGCGCCCGCGGGTGCTCCACCTTGGCCATGCCTACTTCTCCTCGACGTCCCTGGTCTCCGCCGCCCAGCCGATTCTGGACACGCTGAGCACGCGCATCCACGAAACGTCGGCGCTGGCGATCCTCGATGGCACCGACATCCTGTATCTGGTGCGGTCCGAGGTGCAGCGCGTGCTCACGCATTCGCTGGGGATGGGGAGCCGCCTCCCGGCCTACTGCACGTCGATTGGCCGGCTGCTGCTGGCCTATCAGCCGGAGGCCGTGCTCGAGGCGTTCTTCGAGCACGCGGAACTGCGGCCGCGCACGCTGCAGACCAAGGTGTCCCGGACCGAGCTCGAGGCCGCCTTCACGCGCGCGCGCGAGGTGGACTACGTGCTGATCGACGAGGAACTGGAACCGGGCCTGCGCGCGATCGCGGTGCCGGTGCGCGCGCTGTCCGGCACCGTGGTGGCTGCCGTCAGTGTGAGCGTCAAGGCGACGCGTGTATCGGAAGCGGAAATGATCGCGCGCCTGCTGACGCCGATGCGCGAAGCGGCGGCGGCCATCGGCAAGCTGATCGCCAGCTGACGGCCGCGCCCCGGGTCAGCCGCGGGCGGCCAGTTCGAGCGCGAATACCAGGCGCTGGAGGAAGTTTTCCATGCGGCCGTCCGGATTCAGGAACGCGCAGCCGTAGTGGTGGACGGTGTTGTCATCGTAACCCACCATCCAGTGGCCGACGACCTGCATGTCCAGTTCCAGCCGGCCGAGTTCGCCGAAGTCGAGCAGGCAGCGCTTGGCCGTGGTACCCACGGGCAGCTGCTCGGCGCCCACCGCGCGCGACCGCAGGCCCACGCCGGACAGCGAGAGATCGGCGATATCCATCTGCAGCACGCGCGTCTCCGCGCCGTCCTCGATGCGGATCTCGCAGCGATACCCCTTGGTCAGCAGCGTACGCGCGCGGAAATGGCGGCGGCGCTGGAAGTGGTAGAGCTTTTCCGGGAAGTCGGCGATAAAGGCCGGGCCGCCCTCGAAGCGGGTCGCGCCCGGTGTGCCGACGAGGAAGTTCACGGGCACGCCGCGCAGCAGGCCCGAAAACGCGTTCTGGTCCGACGCCATCAGTGCCTGGCGCTCGCCATCGGCGCGGCACCAGTCGAAGATAAAGGTGCGCTGGGCCGGATCGACGTGAAGAATCGACGTCACGATCTCCGAGCCGCTGCGCGAACGCACGCTGAGCAGGCATTTCTGCCACGCCAGATCGCGCAGCACCGTGCCGATCTGCGAGACATGTGTCAGGCGGTAGCGTTCGTCCGAGCGCGACGTCTCTTGTTCTTGGTCTTCGTCTTCCCCCTGCGACATCTGGGAAAGGGGTTGTGCCGGGTCGGACCCGCGGGAATCTCGGAGGCTCATGGCATTACGCTACGGGAAATACGCTACGTCTGTGTGGGAATTGCGCCGCGAAAGAGCAGGGTGGCGACCAACGCGGCATGGTACGCGTGGCGGACGGCGCGGCGCAAGCGCTTGCCTTGGCCTTCGGCAAAATGTTGCATAACTTGAGGCACAGACTAACGTGGGGTAGCGACTCGCGCACAACGCCGGGTGACAAGCGCAGTGTACGCCCCGCCCTCAAACGCCCGGAATCCCGGGCACGCCCTCCAGCCCGAGCAGCGCCCGCTTGCGGTCCACGCCGCCGGCATAGCCGGTCAGCGCGCCGCTGACGCCCAGCACGCGATGGCACGGCACGACGACGGACAGCGGATTGCGGCCGACCGCGCCGCCCACGGCGCGCGCGTGCGACGCGGGCAGGCCGAGCGACGCGGCCAGCTCCCCGTACGAGACCGTGCCCCCGAACGCGATATCGCGCAACGCCTGCCAGACCTGGCGCTGGAACGCGCTGCCGGCGAACCGCACGGGGACCGAGAAGGCGTGCAGCGCGCCGGCAAAGTATCCGTCCAGCTCCTCGGCGGTCTGGGCAAGGACGCGGGCGTCGGCTGCCGGGGCGCCACCGGCCCGGACCGCGGCGGCGTCGATATCAGGCGGGAAATACTTCTGCCCCGCAAAGAACAGCCCGGTGAGCGCGCCGTCGGCGGCGCGCAGCACGATATCGCCGAGCGGGCTCTCGACGATGCGGTAGGCGGTCATGGAAGCGGTCGTCATGCTGGTTCCCCGGCGGTGTCGTTGTCGGTTACCGGCTGCAGCTTGCGCTGCTCGTACCGGAACCACAGATGAACGGCGGCATAGGCGCGCCATGGTGCCCACTGGGCGGTGCGCGCGTTGACCTCGCGCGTGGTCTCCACACCCAGCGCCTTGCGCAGCGCGTAATCGGTGGCAGGAAAGGCATCGGGCCAGCCCAGCGCCCGCATGGCGATGTACTGCGCCGTCCAGTCGCCGATGCCTGGCAGCGCGCGCAGCGCGGCGACGGTTTCCCCGGGCGGGGCCTGCGGGTCCAGGCGCAGCGCCCGGGCGTCGATCTGCCCGGCCAGCGCGCGGATGGCGCGCATCTTTCCGGTCGGCACCCCGGCTTCCCGATAGGCGTCGTCGGACAACGCGGCCAGCGCGGCCGCCGTGGGGAACACGTGGGTCAGGGTCGGCAGCGCGGCCTCCGCGGACAACGGCGTGCCGGCGATGGCCACGAGCCGCGCGAGAATCCGCCGCGCATGCACGACGGAGATCAGCTGGCCCACGATCGCGCGCACCGCGATCTCCAGCCCGTCGAACGTGCCGGGCAGGCGGATACCGGGCACCCCGCCACGCTGCGCGTCGGCGAGTTCTCCGAGATGGCGGTCCACCACATCGGGGCGGCAGCCGAGGTCGCACAGCCGCCGGACCTTGCCCAGCGCCTGTGGAATCGCGTGCGCCAGCGAGGCGGACAGCGTGACGCGCAGCACCAGCCGGCGCGGCACGTGCTCGATGCGCACCCAGCCGAGGTGCAGGCGCCCGCCGCTCTCGATCGCCATGGTGCGCTGGTAGGCATCGGCATGCAGTTGCTCGATACCCTCGACCGCGCGCGTGCCCAGAAAGCCCATGAGCACGTGCCATGCATAGGGGGGCCGATAGCCGAGCTCGAATACGAGGCGATCCGCCATGCCGTCGGCCGCGCGCTTGCGCATGGCAAGCGGGGTGAGGCCGTAGCGCGTCTTCAGGACATCGTTGAAGCGGCGCACGCTGCCGAATCCGGCCGCATGGGCGACTTCGGTCACGGGCATGGCGGTATCGGTGAGGAGCCGCTTGGCCAGCAGCAACCGCTGGGTCTGCGCGTATTCGAGCACCGAGACGCCGAACTCGGCATCGAACAGGCGCCGCAGATGGCGCTCGGTCACGCCGATGCGCGCGGCCAGCTGGGCCACGCCGCCGTCGGCCATGAAGCCGTCGTCGATCAGCGTGGCGGCGGCCTGCGCGAGGCGGCCCGAGATATCGGCCAGCCCGTGGCCGGGCGCGAGCTCCGGCCGGCAGCGCAGGCACGGGCGATAGCCATGTTTCTCGGCCGCCGCCGCGGTCTCGTAGAACGAGCAGACTCGCGCCGGGGCGTGCGGACGGCGCAGACCGGCCGGCAATAGACGCCGGTGGACGACACGCCGACGAAGAAACGCCCGTCGAAGCGCCGGTCATGCGACGCAACGGCGCGGTAACAGGTATCGGGATCAAGTTTCATGCGGCGATCGTAGCGCGCGGAGTGCGATGAAATGCGCTGGAATCGGACATTCTCCTCCATTCGGCGAAATGTACGGCCCCGCGCCTTGTTGTCGCCCCCGCCAGCCCCGCCGGCGGCTAGAATCGGGCTCACATCGTGCCCGCTGCGGGAGACTTCATGCTGCCTCGTTTCACCCTGATGCTGGCCGCCGCGCTGACGGCCGCCTCCACGCTTGCGTTCGCGCAGCCGCGGATCGCCGCGACCGTGGCGCCCGTGAGCGCCGCGCCGGTCGTCGCGGCCACGCGCGTCACGGAGGTGGAAGGCATCACCGAGTACCGGCTCGCCAATGGCCTGCGCATTCTGCTGGCGCCCGACGCCGCGCAGCCCACGACCACCGTCAACGTGACCTACCTCGTCGGCAGCCGGCACGAGAACTACGGCGAGACCGGCATGGCTCACCTGCTCGAGCATCTGCTCTTCAAGGGCACGCCATCCCTGCCGGGCCGCACGATCCCGACCGAGTTCGCGCGGCGGGGCATGACCTCCAACGGCACGACCGCGCAGGACCGCACCAACTACTTCGAGACGTTCGCCTACAGCGAGGACAACCTCGACTGGGCGCTGCGCATGGAAGCGGACCGGATGGTCAACAGCGTGATCGCGCGCGCGGACCTCGACAGCGAGATGACGGTCGTGCGCAACGAGATGGAGATCGGCGAGAACAATCCGATGCGCATGCTGATGCAGCAGATGAGCGCGGCAGCCTATCGCTGGCACAACTATGGCAAGGCGCCGATCGGCGCGCGCAGCGACGTGGAGCATGTGGGCATCGAGAACCTGCGCGCGTTCTATCGCCGCTACTACCAGCCGGACAACGCGGTACTCGTGGTGACGGGACAGTTCGACCCGGCGCGTACGCTCGCGCGGATCGAGCAGGCATTCGGCACGATTCCGCGACCGGCGCGCGTGCTGCCGCCCGAGCACACGGTGGAGCCGCCGCAGGAAGGCGCGCGCGAGCTCACGCTGACGCGCCCCGGCGACAGCAGCATTGTCGCGGTGCAATATCACGTCGCGCCGGGCGCGCACCCCGACAGCACGGCGCTGGGGCTGCTTTCGGTGGTCCTCGCGGACACTCCGGGCGGAAGGCTCGAGCAATCGCTGGTGCAGACGCGCAAGGCGGCGTGGCAGAGCTCGTCGCTGGAGGCGCGGTACGACCCCGGCGTGATGATGTTCGCCGCCGGCACGAGCAAGGATCGCCCGATCGAGCCGCTGCGCGCGGCGCTGCTCGCCGAGGTGGAAGGCGTGGCGGCAAGGCCGGTCACGGCCGAGGAGCTCGAGCGTGCCCGCGTACGCATGCGCAATGCCTACGAACATATCCTCAACGACCCGGCGCGCTACGGCGTGGCGCTGTCCGAAGCGATCGCCAAGGGCGACTGGCGGCTGTTCTTCATCGCCCGCGATCGCGTGGAAACGGCCACGCTGGAGGACGTCCAGCGCGTCGCGGAAAACTATCTGCGGCCGTCCAATCGCACGGTGGGCCAGTTCCTGCCCGGCGACAAGCCGCAACTGGCCGCGATGCCCGCCACGCCCGACGTGGCCGCGATGACGCGCGACTATCGGGGCAAACCCGCCGCGGCGGCCGTGGCCACGTTCGATCCGAGCCCCGCGAATATCGATGCGCATACGACGCGGCAGACGCTGCCCAACGGCCTGCAACTGGCGTTGCTGCCGAAGCCGACGCGCGGTGAAGGCGTCAACGGCACGCTGGTGCTGCGCTTCGGCAATGCGGAAGCGCTGCAGGGCAAGCGCGCGGTGGGCACGCTGACCGCGGGCATGCTGCGGCGCGGTGCCGGCGCGTTCGACCGGCAGCAGATCGCGGACCGGCTCGAGGCGCTCAAGGCCAATGTGTCGGTCTCCGGCGGCGCGGAAAGCGTGACCGTCTCGTTCGAGACGCGCCGCCAGTACCTGCCCGACCTGCTGGCGTTGCTGCGCACCGTGCTGCGCATGCCGACCTTCCCGGCCAGCGAGTTCGAGACGCTGCGCGCAAGTTCGATTGCCGGCATCGAGAGCCAGCGCAGCCAGCCGAACGCGCTGGCGCCCAATGCGATCGGCCGCCACGGCAATCCCTACCCTGCCAGCGATCCGCGCTATACGCCGACGTTCGACGAAAGCCTCGCGGAACTGCGCGCGGTGACACCCGCCGATGCGCGGGACTTCCATGCCCGCTTCTACGGGGCGGACCATGCGCAACTGGCGCTCGTGGGCGACTTCGATCCCGACGAAGCCGTGCGGCAGGCGGTCTTTCTGTTTGGGGACTGGCACGCGTCGGTGCCGTTCGCGCGCGTGGACCGTCCATTCATCGCGATTCCGGGCGCGAGCTTCACGCTGGAGACGCCCGGCAAGGCCAACGCGGTGTACATGGCTACGCAACCGCTCGACCTGCTGACGGACTCGCCCGACTATCCGTTGCTGATGATCGCGAGCCGCGTGTTTGGCGGCACCGGCATGCGCAGTCGCATGGCCGACAGGCTACGGCAGCAGGACGGCATCAGCTATGGCGCGTCGAGCTACCTGCAGGTGGGGTCGCTCGATCGCGCGGGCCGCTTCGGCATGTACGCGGTCTACGCGCCGCAGAACCTCGAACGCCTGCGCCGCGCACTCGACGACGAACTCGCGCGCTTCGTGCGCGACGGCATTACCGCCAGCGAACTCGCGGAAGCGCAGAGCGGCCTGCTGCAACAGGCTACCGTCGGTCGATCGCGCGACGGTTCGCTCGCCGGCATGCTCGCGACGCAGCTGTACCTCGGTCGCACGATGGCCTTCACCGCCGAGCTCGACGAGCGCGTGCGGGCGGCCACGCCGGAGGCCGTGAACGATGCCATCCGGCGCTATCTGTCGCCGGGCACGATCACACGTGCCTACGCGGGCGATTTCTCGACGCCGGCACCGGCTGCGCCAGCGCCGGGCGGTGTCCAGGCGGCGTCGGCGGTGCCGGAGCCGGCTCGGCCCGAGACGAGACCCTGACATCAGGGGTCATCAGGCAGACGTGCGTTTTTGAAAGCGCCGTCTGCTGTGACACATAACCGTGACCTGTTCCCGCGTTAGTCTGGCCTTGAAAAGTGGGATTCTGGCTGCACCTCCTCATTGGTGGTGCTTGTAGGTCCACGTCGATCACTGTATATTTGTACAGTGTCGTTGAATCAAGAGGGGTGGATGTCAATCATGCGGGCTGGCAGCAAGGCAGAGGCGTTGCGATTCCTGGCCTCGGGGAATGTGTCCGGAGATATCGCAAAGAAGGTCGGCGCGGCAGTGCGGGCGGTCGAACTCGATTACGAGACGGGCTGGCAGGATGCTGTCGAACTGGGCCGGCTGGGCGAGAAACGCGGCATCAAGGTGCAGTACCGCGGGCAGGAAAGCATCGCGGTGCGATCGCGCGAGGCGCTGCTCGAAGGTCTGGCCACGCCGAAGACCACGTTCCGGCAGCGGAATTTATATTGCCAGTTCGATCTCGGCACACTGGCCGATCACGAACTGGTGGAACTCGAAGCCAAGGCGACGCGCCTGGGCGACTACATCCTCGCGGGCCACTTGCTCCGGGACGTCGACGACGTCTGGTAAGCCGCGGGTGAGGTTATCGAGGTCAGCGACGCCAGCGACGCCATCGTTGGTGACATCGCGCCGTCGATGACGGTGTGACACAAGACCGCCGTCACGAGCGTCTTGCAATCGCCCCGCTCGCCACGGGCCAGCTGCTCGAGCCGGTCCTGCCCTTCTAGCACGATCAGCGCATCGCCTGCGTCAGGGCGCAAATCGAGCGTATAGAGGTGATCGGACTCGCATTGCATGCGCCCGCCCGCCACCGCCACCACAATCGCGCTGGGCAGCGCGAGACCGCACGCCATCACCGAATCTCGCAGGCGCAATAGCTGCGGATCCCGCTGCGGATCCAGGCGCGAATGCAGACACGAATCCGGTTGCCCCGGTTCTGCCTTCCCACACAGACGCATCAGTTCCGCGGGCGATACGGCCAGCGTGAATGCCTGCAATGCCGAACGGTATGTCGCCACCACCGCGCGCAGACGGCAGACGCCGTCCTCCACGCGCTGCGGGACACACGGCGCGCTGATTTGCCGGGCCTCGTTCATGGTTGTCTCCTCCACGCGCCTTCGGCGATCAGTCGCGCAGCAGTTGTTTGGCGATGATCAATTGCTGGATCTGCGTCGTGCCTTCATACAGGCGCAGCAGACGCACGTCGCGATAGAAGCGTTCCGCCTTGTACTCGGCGATATAGCCGGCGCCGCCATGGATCTGCACCGCGCGGTCGGCCACGCGGCCCACCATCTCCGTGCAGAACATCTTCGTGCAGGAGGCCAGCATGCTGACTTCCGGATCGGCCTTGCCCGGCGCCTTGGCGTCGTAGCGCTGCGCGCAGTCGCGCACCATCGACATGCCCGCGTAAAGCTCCGCCTGGCTGTCCGCCAGCATCGCCTGGATCAGCTGGAAATCGCCGATGGGCTTGCCGAACTGCTTGCGTTCGCGCGCATAGGCCACCGCGTCGGTAATCAGGCGATGGGCCATGCCGCACGCGAGCGCCGAAATATGCAGACGGCCCCGATCGAGCACCTTCATCGCGGTCTTGAAGCCGACACCGGGCACGCCACCGATGATGTTGGCGGCCGGCACGCGCACGTTCTCGAGCACCACGTCGCAGGTCTTCGTGCCGCGCTGGCCCATCTTGCGGTCCGGCTTGCCGAGCGTGATGCCCGGGGTATCGGCGGGAACGATAAACGACGAGATGCCCGACGCGCCGGCGTCGCCGGTACGCGCCATCAGCGTGAACGCTCCCGCGCGCGGCGCATTGGTGATGAAACGCTTGGTGCCGTTGATGACGTAGTGATCGCCCTCGAGCACCGCGCGCGTCTGCACCGACGCGGCATCCGAACCGGCCTCCGGTTCGGTCAGCGCGAACGAGATGATCAGGTCGCCGCTGGCAATGCGCGGCAGGTAGGCCTGCTTCTGTTCCTCGGTGCCGTCCATCAGGATGCCCTGCGAGCCGATGCCGACGTTGGTGCCGAACACCGAGCGGAACGCGAACGCCGTATGGCCGAGGTCATAGACCACTTCGCATTCCTGCGACATCGACAGGCCGATGCCACCGTATTCCTCGGGGATGGAGATACCGAACAGCCCCATCTCCTTCATATCGGCCACGATATCGGCCGGCACGTCGTCGAGTTCCTCGAGCGTGTCCTCGGCGGGCTTCAGGCGTTCTTCGATAAAGCGCTGCACCGAGGCGCGCAGCAGCGAGAAGGATTCGGCATCGAGGGCCATGGGGTGTCTCCTTTGGATCAGGCCGTTCATCCTACGCCCAACCGCCGATTTGACAATCCCCTCCCGCTTGGACAGATATGAAAGTTTTATTTGACAGTCTTATTGGATTGTCGCAATGCGGCATGGGCCCAGGGCATCAGCCGCCCTTGCCCGTGTTCTGCCAGTCGTCGCATTTCTTGCGCGCGAGCGACTCCCGCGTGTAACCACGCCCGACGCGCAACTGGTGCTCGACCGCTTCGGCCTGGTCCATGCACGCGAACACGAGATCGTCGCGTGTCCGCTGCGAAACGCCCTTGAGGTCGGGCGCCTCGTAGGCAAGCCGCCGCGCGCGGCAACGGAGGAACAGCAGGGTCTCTTCCGACGCGATGCGCAACTGCGCCGCGTCCACACGCTCGCAGTGCGCGATATCGGGTTCGGCGAACGACGTGCCCGGCATGCAGAGCAACAAGCCGTACGACAAGCCGAACAGGAATCGGGAGGCGGCGCGCATGGTGGCGATATCGGACAGTGACGGATTCGGTCTGCATCATTGCAAAGCCATGTGAACAGTGCAAGTCCTGCATCGGCGCGAACGGCAGCGCGGTTCCCGGAACACTCTATCCATGTTTCCGAACAATCGGCGGCCAGTCCCGGCACCGCCGCGCACCGTCCTCAGGTACGCAGAAATATCCGACCGGGCATACTGGGCAAGGGCAGGCGCCACGTGTAGCCTGTGCGGGCGCGAGCGCCGCGCCCGCGCACCCTCGGCAGCACAATCAACGGCACTCGACTGCCGCCATGACCAGAACATACACATGACCGACCTCTCCTCTTCCACAAACTCCGCACCGCCCGATATCGGCGCGCCACCCACGCCCGAGGAAACACGCAAGCGCGTATTCGCCATCGTTGCCGCGTCGTCAGGCAACCTCGTGGAGTGGTTCGATTTCTATATCTACGCGTTCTGTGCGATCTATTTCGCGCCGTCGTTCTTTCCGAAAGCGGACCCCACCGCGCAGCTGCTGAATACGGCCGGCGTGTTCGCGGCCGGCTTCCTGATGCGTCCGATCGGCGGCTGGCTGTTCGGCCGCATCGCCGACCGCAGCGGTCGCAAGAACTCGATGCTGATCTCGGTGATCATGATGTGTTGCGGCTCGCTGCTGATCGCGGCGCTGCCGACGTACGCGACGATCGGCAACCTCGCGCCGGCGCTGCTGCTGCTCGCGCGGCTGGTCCAGGGCCTGTCCGTGGGCGGGGAGTACGGCACCACGGCGACCTATATGAGCGAAGTGGCGCTGAAGGGCCGCCGGGGCTTCTTCTCGTCGTTCCAGTACGTCACGCTGATCGGCGGCCAGCTCCTCGCCGTGCTCGTGGTCGTGATCCTGCAGCAACTGCTCGACGAAGCCGAGCTCAAGGCATGGGGCTGGCGTATTCCGTTCGTCATCGGCGCGATCACGGCCGTCGTGGCGCTGTTGCTGCGCCGCACGCTGCACGAAACGTCCACCGCGGCCACGCGCAGCTCGAAGGAAGCGGGCACCATCGCGGGCCTGTTCCGGCATCACAAGGCCGCGTTCTTCACGGTGCTCGGCTACACGGCCGGTGGTTCGCTGATCTTCTACACGTTCACGACCTACATGCAGAAGTACCTCGTCAACTCGGCCGGCATGTCGATCAAGACCGCCAGCTACGTGATGACGGGCTGCCTGTTCGTTTATATGTGCATGCAGCCGGTTTTCGGCGCGCTGTCGGACCGCATCGGTCGCCGCAGCAACATGCTGCTGTTCGGCGCGCTGGGCACGCTGTTCACGGTGCCGATCCTGACCGCGCTGGGGTCGGTGTCGAGCCCCGAGATCGCCTTCGTGCTGATCTGCGCGGCCCTGGCGATCGTCAGCTTCTACACGTCGGTGAGCGGCATCGTGAAGGCCGAGATGTTCCCGCCCGAAGTGCGCGCGCTCGGCGTCGGCCTCGCCTATGCGGTGGCCAACGCGATCTTTGGCGGCTCCGCCGAGTACGTCGCGCTCGGCCTCAAGTCGATGGGGCACGAGAGCGCGTTCTACTGGTACGTCACGGTGATGATGGCGATTGCCTTCCTCGTCGCGCTGCGCCTGCCGCGGCAGGCAAAGTACCTGCATCACGAGCATTGATCCCGGCCTCGCGCCGAGATCCGTGCCTTGCGCATACACTAAGGGGCCTTCGGGCCCCTTTTTGCGTTTACACACCTGCCGTCGCCATGGATCTCAACGCCCTGCGTCTGTTCGTCGATATCGTCGATGCCGGCAACCTCAGTGCCGCCGCGCGCAAGCTCCGGATGACGCGCGCCAATGTCAGCTATCACCTGAAGGCGCTCGAATCCGAGCTCGGCGTGCAGTTGTTGCGCCGGACCACGCGGCACGTGGAGCCCACGCCTGTCGGCGCCGGTCTCTATGAGCACGGCCGCAATATCCTCGGCGAAGTCGCCGCGGCCAACGCGCTCATCAGCAGCATGGGCAAGAGCCTGCACGGGCATGTGCGGCTGTCGGTGCCGACAGGGCTCGGCCATGCCCTGTTGTCGCCGCTGCTCGTACAGTTCAAGCAGCGCTACCCCGACATCACGCTCGATGTCGTCTTCGACAACCGCATCCATAACCTCGTGGCCGAGGACGTGGAGGTGGCGCTGCGCATCATCTCGAACCCGCCGGACGCGGTGGTCGCCACCGAGATCGGCGCGGTGGATTGGGTCGTGTGCGCGGCGCCGTCCTACCTGCGGGACCGCCCCGCGCCCGCGGAACTGGCCGACCTGGCCACGCATGCCATCTGCTGCGCGGCACCGATCGGCCAGAAACTGAAGGCATCGGGCATTCGCGAGGGCGCGGCGACGCGCGAGCAGGTAGTGCTGACGCCGACGCTGAGTTCGGAGAACTTCGCGTTTCTCAAGGATGCCGTGGTCGGTGGCCTCGGCATCGGCATTTTCCCGATGTACGCGATCGGCGACGAGATCTGCAAAGGCCAGCTCGTACCGCTGCTGCCCGATTACCGCATCAGCGTGTTCGGCAGCAAGCTGTATCTGCTTACGATGCCGAACCGCTACCAGACGATGGCGACGCGCTACCTGCTGACGTTTCTGAAGACCGAGTTGCAGGCAATCTGGCCGCGCCTACGCAAGGACTGAGCCGCCATCGCCGCTGTCGTCCTTGAGGTCCACACCGGACCGGCCGAGCGCGAGCGCCCCGCGCAGCAGGAACACGAGCCGGTCCGCCGCCTGCGCGTACGGCAGCCCTTCGGGGCGCACGTTGGAGATGCAGTTTCGTTCCGCGTCCGTGCGGCCCGGCCGTGGATCGTAGGTCAGGTAGATGCCGAGGCTGTCCGGCGAACTGAGTCCCGGGCGCTCGCCGATCAGCATCACCACCTGCCGCGCGCCGAGACGCGCGCCGATATCGTCGCCGAGTGCCACGCGCGACTGCTGCGCGACGACCACCGGGCCGATCGCCAGACCGCGCAGGCGCGCGCACGTCGCCTCGAGCAGCGGCAGCGCGTGGCGCTGCGCGGCCAGCGCCGACAGACCGTCGGCGACGACAAACACCACGTCCGGCTTGCCCGCGTTGCCCCGCGCATCGAGCCGCGCGGCGCTCTCGTCATCGAGCACGCGTCCGAGGTCGGGGCGGCGCAGGTAGTGCGCGCGATCGGTCGCCGCGCTGTGCACGCGCACGCAGTCGTGGCCCGCCGCACGCATGCCAGCATCGAGCGCGTCGACATCGAGCGGCGTATGCACGGCGTCGCGTGCCTGCGCATGAGCGAGGCCGAAGGCCAGAATCGTCTCCGTGGTCTGCGCGTGGCCCGCGCGTCCCAGCGCGATGCGCGCGCGCGTGAAGGCGCGCAGCCGCGTCCACGGATCCGTCTGCACGATGGGAGAAGGCTTGTCGTTCATCGGCGTGCTCACAGTCCCTGGGCCATGGCCAGCAGCGGCTGCCGCGCCGTGGGCGCGAGCAGCCGTCCCCCCGTATCGACGATACCGCTCCGCTGCAGCCATGCCTCGAACTCCGGCGCCGGGCGCAGGCCCATCACCTCGCGCAGATAGAGCGCATCGTGGAATGCCGTGCTCTGGTAGTTCAGCATGATGTCGTCGGCGCCCGGCACGCCCATGATGAAATTGATACCCGCCACGCCGAACAGCGTCAGCAGATTGTCCATGTCGTCCTGATCGGCTTCCGCGTGATTCGTGTAGCAGACGTCGCAGCCCATCGGCACGCCGATGAGCTTGCCGCAGAAATGGTCCTCGAGCCCGGCGCGGACGATCTGCTTGCCATCGTAGAGATATTCGGGACCGATAAAACCCACGACCGTATTGACGAGCAGCGGCGAGAACGCGCGCGCCACGCCATGCGCGCGGGCCTCCATGGTCTGCTGATCGACGCCATGATGCGCGTTGGCCGACAGCGCGCTGCCCTGCCCCGTTTCGAAATACATCACGTTATCGCCCACGGTGCCACGCCCGAGAGAGAGCGCGGCCGCGCGCGCCTCGGCCAGCAACGCGAGGTCGATGCCGAACGCGGCGTTGGCCTGCTCGCTGCCCGCGACCGACTGAAACACCAGATCGACGGGCGCCCCGGCCTCGATCGCGCGCAGCGTGTTGGTAACGTGCGTCAGCACGCACGACTGCGTGGGCACGTCATGGCGTACCCGCACCTCGTCGATCAGCCGCAGCAGCGCGACGATGGCGCCCAGGTTGTCGCTTGCCGGATTCACACCGATGGTCGCGTCACCGCAGCCATAGAGCAGCCCATCGATGATCGAGGCGGCGATACCGCGCGGATCGTCGGTCGGATGATTGGGTTGCAGGCGTATGGACAACCGCCCCGGCAGGCCGATCGTATTGCGGAAGCGCGTCACCACGCGGCATTTGCGCGCGACGGCGATCAGGTCCTGATTGCGCATGAGCTTGCTGACCGCCGCGGCCATCTCCGGCGTGATGCCGGGCGCGACGCGCGCCAGCACGGCCTCGTCGGTCTCGTGCAACAGCAGCCAGTTACGGAAATCGCCGACCGTAAGACTGGCAATCTCGGCGAACGCCGCGGCGTCGTGGCCATCGACGATCAGCCGCGTGACTTCGTCCCGTTCGTAGGGAATCAATGCCTCGGAAAGAAAACGCGCGAGCGGAACCTCGGCCAGCGCCATGCGCGCGGCCATGCGTTCTTCCTCGCTGCCGGCCGCCACGCGCGCGAGCGCGTCGCCGGAGCGGGCGGGACTGGCCTTTGCCAGCAGCGTGCGAAGATCCGCGAAGTTATGCCGCCGCGCGCCGACCGTATGCGTGAATGCCATGAACGCGATCTCCTTGAAGGGCCGCCTGCCGATCAATCCTCACTATAGGCGACGATGATGGCAAATTGACGCAAGTTTCGCGCCCGGGCGTGGGCCGCTTGCCAACCCACCGCATGTTGCAGACAATCGTGCGCCAGAGACACCTTCACCCCCCACACACTCCATGCACGCGCCGGAACCTGACCACCTGCCATCCTCCCCGCAGCCGGGCACGCCCCGCTGGTTCAATGTCACGGCGGTGTCGTTCGTGCTGACCGCGGCGGCGTTGTTGCTCGTCATGCAGGCAAACCTCGTGGCGGCGCTGTTGTCCGGACTGCTGCTCTATTCGCTCGTCGATGTGCTGGCGCCACGCCTCGTGCGCGTGCATTCGCGCCACGACGCGCTGGCGGTGGCCATCCTGTCCGTCACGACACTGCTGGTGCTGACGGTGGGCATCTGGGCGCTGGTGCGATTCGTCAGCGGCGATGGCAATACGCTCGAACGGCTGCTCGATCATGTGGCCGACATCATCGACCGGTCACGCAACCAGATGCCGGGCTGGCTCAGCGATTCGCTGCCCAACGGCGTGGAGGAGCTGGCCACGGCACTGATCGCCGCGCTGCGTACCCATGCGCAGATGGCGCAGAAGCTCGGCACGGAGATCGTCCGCGCGCTGCTGCATATCCTGCTCGGCTTCGTCATCGGCGCGATGGTGGCACTGTATCGCGCGACGTCCCGGCCTAATCGCCGCCCGCTCGCGGCGGCGCTCGTCACGCGCGCGCGCACGCTGCAGACCGCGTTCGCCCAGTTCATCTTCGCGCAGATCCAGATCTCGTCGATCAACACGATGCTGACCGCCGTCTACCTGCTGGTGGTGCTGCCGCTGTTCGGCCAGCACCTGCCGCTGTCCAAGACACTGGTCGCGGTCACGTTCGTCGCGGGGCTGCTGCCGGTGCTCGGCAACCTGATCTCGAACACGGCGATCGTGGTCTCGTCGCTATCGGTATCGCTGCCGATCGCCGTGGTCTCGCTGCTCTATCTGGTGGTCATCCACAAGCTCGAGTACTTCCTGAACGCGCGTATCATCGGCGCGCGCATTCAGGCGGCGGCGTGGGAATTGCTGACCGTGATGCTGATCATGGAAACGCTGTACGGCATTCCGGGCGTGATCGCCGGGCCGATCTTCTATGCGTACGTGAAGCGCGAACTGGTCGCGGCCGGGATGGTGTAGGGACTCACCACAGGTATTTCACGCCGATTTGTCCCTGCAGGCTCGAATACGAATGCGAGCCGATCTGAAACCCGATATCGCCCCAGCCGTGCCATTGCCGGCTGAAACGGACCCGCGCACCGAACTTCGTCTCGAAGCGATCTTTCGGTGTACCGTCCGCCACCGTCACGCCCGCCATGACCACCGAGCCCTGATGCTGGGCGTGCCACCAGTTCAGGGTCATGTACGGCTGGGCCGTCTGCCCGCCAGCGAGATCGCCCTGTCCGAACACCGTGGCGCCCAGCCGGGCGAGCCAGCCGCCGACATCGCGCGTCTGCACGCGTGTGCCATTGGCTTCGACGATGTCGCCCTGGCTGTAGCTGCTGTAGAGCAGTTGCAGCTGAGGCTGCAGATAGACCCGGCTCCGCTGCCGCTCGCCCAGCAGGATCGTGTAGCCGCCCTCCAGCGAGCCCGTCCAGTTGTGGCTCGCGTACCGCACGGTCGGCAGCATGCTTCCGCGCGTCTCGTTGTCGTACCAGCCGTACTGCAGCCAGCTGTCGAGGTAGGGCCCGGTACGCCTGTCGTCGTTGCGGAACCATGTCCCATAGACACCAACGCCGTACGCGTCGACCGCCCCGTTGGCCGTCGCCGCAAGACCCTGCACCGATGAAGAACTGGTGATCCGGCCCGCGGCGCCCATCACCCCTGCGTGGAAACGCGACGGCTGGCCGGTCCCCTGCCAGCGGATGAGATCTCCGCCGAATTGCGCAAAGCCGCCCCGTGTCGATTGATCGATCCTGCCGCCGGCGGCGGTGGCGTCCGTGGACGTGCCAGCAAGGCGGACCCAGCCGCTGGCCGCGCGCGCGCGCTCGTCCCGGCTGTCCTCGGCAAAGTTCGGTTCCCCAAGCCGGTCATGCAGCGTGTGGACGAACAGCGCGTTGGCGGCGCTCTGGTTGGCGAGGTAGGAACCGGCTTCGGGGCGGATCTGCGGCGTCGGCGCGGGCGCGGGCGTGGTGTCGATGGACGTCAGGTACCAGTTGCCATTGTTGCCGGCGGGCGTGCCCTGTGTGAGCCGATACTCGTAGGGCCCGGCCACCACCCGCCCCTGCAGCGCGAACAGGCCGGCCGACGTCCCTTGCACGCGCACGACTTCGATACCGTTGACGGTCTGCGCACCGGTGCCGCCGCTGTTGTTGACGACCACGCGTGTGCTGCCCGATGTGCTGCCTTCCACCACCATCCTGTCGGTCGGCGATTGATCCCCGCCAAGCGTCGTGCTCAGCGTCAGCAGGCCGTTGTTGCCCACGTAGTCGCCCCGAACGGTCAGCGTACTGGCGGGCACGGGACTGGCCATGCGGATCTCTCCGGCATTGGTCAGCGAACCGCCGACGATGAACTGCCCGGCCGGACCATTCGCAAAGCCCGGCGCGGCGTCGGCGACGGCGAGCAGGCCCTGGTTGACGACATTGCCCATCACGCCGCCGTAGCCGCCGAGCGTGGCCGCCGCCGCCACCGTGACCGGCTGCGTGCTGGCCAGCTGTGCATTGCCGACCAGCGTGAGCGCGCCCGCGTTGACCAGCGTCGGGCCCGTGTACGTCTGCGACTGCGAAAGGATGAGGTCTCCCACGCCCTCTTTCACGAGACTGCCATTGCCGCTGACCACTCCGTCATAGGCGTAGGTATTGCCGCGATTGACGACGAGGCTCCCCTGATTCGCGATATTGCCCGTGACGCTGCCCGTTGCGCCGCCATTGCCCAGTTGCAGAACGCCCTGCTCGATCGTCGTGCCGCCGGCATAGCGGTTATCGCCCGAGAGGATCAGCGTCGCGCCGCCCGTCTTGAGCAGGCTGCCGGCGCCCGCGATAACGCCCGAGAATTCGCTGTCCGAAGTATTGGCCGCCGACAGCACCGCCGCACCGAGGGCAACCGTTCCTGCGCCCGAGAGGTTGTTGACGCGCTGATCGAAACCGTTGAGGTCGAACGTCGCGCCGGTGGCCACCTGCATGCGTTCGCTGGCGGCAATCGCGTTGACGACCCCCGCGCGCAGTGTGCCGCCGTCGATCAGCGTCGCGCCGGTATAAGTGTTCGCCTTCGACAGCTGCAGCGTGCCTTCGCCGGCCTTGGTCAAGGTGCGGCCATCCCATGCGGTGGCGGAATCTGGAGGCCGATCGGCCAGCACCGCGTCCATGTCGAACGCGCTGCCGGCCCCGACAAGCGTGAAGGTACCGTGCGCTTGTTGCGGGGTCGTCGACGCGCCCGCGTACCAGCTCAGCGCCAGGCCGACGTCATAGTCCTGCGGCCCATAGGCACTCGTCGCTGTCAGGTAGTCCACGGAACTCGACGCACCGCCGAGGTCGATACGGGCGAACGTGCCTGTCAGGCCGCCCGACTGCGTGGTGTGGAGCACGTTGTAGCGGGTGAACGCCAGATCCGACGCGGTGGCGGTTGCCGGCGCGCTGTAGCCCGCGAGGCGATAGACAGCACCCGTGCCAAGCGCGATCGTGGCGGCGGTGATCGCCGGCTGCCCAGGGCCCGCCACATCGGCGAGCCTGCCGTCGATCGCCGCGTTGCCGCCGATGTTCAGCGTGGCGGCGGACGTCAGCGCGGTCGTGGCGCCAGATGCCGTGACATGATTGCCCGTGACGTTGAAGGCGCCGGTCTGGCCGAACCTGAGCGTACCTTCGCCGACGGTCACGTTGCCCTGGGTGCCGCCCGCCGTCAGCATTGCGACGCCGGCGCCCGTCTTGTTCAGCGTCCCGCTCCCCGCCATCGCGTTGGCCAGCGTCTCGTCCGAAGCGAATGCAAGCTGCAACGTGCCCGCATTCCCGATCGGTCCGCTTCCGAGTGCCGCGGCATGCGGGACGACGAGCGTGCCGGCCGCGATGGTGGTACCCGCGGCATAGGTATTGGCACCGCTCAGCGTGAGGGTGCCCGGTCCGCTCTTGACGAGGCCGCCCGCGCCGGCGATCGTCCCGCTGAACGTCGTATCGGAGGCCTGCGCGGCGTCGAGGGTCGCGCTGCCCAGCACGATACTTCCCGCGCCGGAGAGGTTGGCCGCGCGCTGATCGAAGCCGCCGAGGTCCAGCACCGCCCCCGACGCCACACCGACATTCGCGCTCGATGCGAATGCGTTGACCACGGAGGTCCTGAGCGTGCCGGCTTCGATGCGCGTATCGCCGGTGTACGCCTGGGTTGCGGAGAGAACCAGCGTGCCGGCGCCTGCCTTGGTCAGCGCCTTGCCATCCCACCCGCTCGCGAACGTTCCGGTCTGATCGGCGAGGGCGACATCGACGTCGAAAGTATCCGCGACGCCGGCCAGCGTGAAACGGCCATTGCCACGCGCGGCGCCCGACGTCCACGTCAGGCCGAAGCCGACGTCGTAGTCGGTGCCGCCGACCACCTTGCCGCCGATCACGAGGTAATCGAGCTGGCTGGCGCGATCGAGCGTCACGCCACTGAAATCGCCCGTGATGCCGCCCGTGGTGTGCAGGATCCTGAAGTCGGTGCTCGTGAGCGCGCTCGCCGTGTTCGGCGCACCGGCCGTAAAGCCCGTGACGTTGAGGTTCCCGTCGAGCGTCGCCGTGGTCGCGGCGATCACCGGTTGCACGCTGCCCACCGTGATGTCCAGCGTCGCCCCCGCTGCCTGCTCGAGATTGCCCGCGACCGCCAGCGACGCCTCGCCCCCCATCGCGGTCCGTGCGCCGCTTGCGGTGGTATAGCTGGCGACGCCGAATGCACCAGCCTGCGCAAGGCGGAGCGTGCCCGCCTCCGCCACCACATCGCCCTGTGTGGAACCGGCTGCCGTCAGCGTGGCCACGCCCGCGCCCGCCTTGTGCAGCGATCCGGTGCCCGACAACTCGTTGGCGAGCGTGCCGTCGGCGGCAAAGTCGAGCCGCAGGACGGCCCGATTCGCAATGCCTGCCGTGCCGGCCGCATTGCCATGCGGCAGCGTGAGGGAGCCCGACTGGATGGAGGTACCGCCGGCGTAGTTGTTGTTTCCCGACAGCGTGAGATTGCCCGTGCCCGCCTGCGTCACCGTGCCGCTGCCCGAGATCGTGGCCGCATGCGCGTAGTCATCGTCGCGCGCGAAGGCGAGCGTGCCGTTGTCGTCGATGTTGCCGGCATAGCTGCCGCCCGCGCCGATGCGCATTTCGCCCCCGGCGGCGATCGTCGTGCCGCCCGTGAAGCTGCTGGTGCCGGTCAATGTCAGCGTGCCGCCGTTGACATGCAGGCCGCCTGCCGTACCGTCGATCGCGCCACTGAAAGCACCGCCGCCGGCGATGGCAAGGGAACCCGCGCTCATATGCAGGTTGCCCGCGCCCGAAAGCGCGCCGATGGACTGCGTCCTGCCGCCGAGATCCGCGGCGGCACCGCTGGCAATGTCGAGCGAGGCCGTCTGTCCGAGCGCCGCGTCGCTGCCCAGCCGCAGTGTGCCCGTGGCCACCTGGGTCGCCCCGCTATAGTCATTGGCGGCGTTCGCGAGCGTGATGGTACCGGCGGCTTCGATGCGCAGGGCGCCGCTCCCCGTGAGCTTCGCGTGCAGTTCGTCGCCGCCGGGCGGGCTTGTGGTGTCTCCCGACAAGGTGAGCGTCTGCCCCGATTGCAGGCTGAGCTGGCTCAGCGTGAACGCGGCATACAGGCCATCGTTGGCACCGCCGGTCGTCAGCGCGTAGCGATAGGTCCCCGCGGCGACGATATTGCCGCCCTGCACGATATTCGCGGTGCTCGTCGTCAATGGCACGCCACCGGCATCCGCGAGCCCGATCGACGTGGCGGCGCCCGTTACGCTGCCGGCACGAATCAGTGGCCGGCTCACGCCTTCATCCTGCGCGAGCAGCGTGCCGGTGGTGGCGGTGGATGCGGGATCGATGCGCACCGTGCCGCCGCTCAGCGCAAGCGCGCCGGTGGACACGATGTCCGCGGCGGAAGCACCGTAGGCAAGCGTGCCGCCATTGAGCGCAAGATTGCCCACCGCCTGCACACCGGTACCGACGGTCGTGACGTTGCCCGTATCGAGCCGCAATGTCGCCGCGGCCAGCGTCGCGGCATTGGTGCCGGACAGGCCGAAAGTGCCCGTGCCCAGCGCCACCGTGCCGGCAAACGCGCTCCCCACGCTGCTGTCGAACGCGAATGCGTCGGCGGCCGCGCCAAGCGACACGTGCAGTGTGCCTGCGCCCGTCAATGCCTTGCCGAAGATGTAGCTGCCGCCGGCGGGAGTATCGATGAACAACGTGGCGCCAGCCGCGATCGAGGCCGCGCCGCCACCGAGCGTGCCCGAGCCCGTCAGGCGCAGCGTGCCGGCGTTGACGGCCGTGGCGCCCGCATAAGTATTGGCGGCCGTCAGGGAGAGCGTACCGAGGTCGGTCTTGTCGAGCCCGCCCGTGCCCTGAATCACGGCATCGATGGTCGCAGCCATGGCGGCGCCCGCCTGTGTGCCATCGCCGACCCGCACGATGGTATCGGCGGTATCGGTCGTCAGCGGCTGCCCGGCAAGCCGGTATCCATCGACCGCGAACTGCGCGCCACCGAACGAGACCGCGCCCGCGCCGTTGTCCACCGTGACCACGCCGGGCGTACCCTGGAAGATCGCGAAGCCGCCCATCTGCCACGGCGCGTTGATAACACCCGCGCTGTTGGTCCACGTATCGTTGCCCGCGCGCCATGACCCCGCTCCGCCATTGACCACGCCATTGTTGAACTGCGTCGGCGCGACGCCGTCCCAGAACGTCAGCGGACCCGCGCCAACCGCGTTCACGACATTGATCTGATTCGGGATCGAGGTCTGCAGCAGCAGATCGACGTTGGCGGTGGAACCGGCGGGAACCGTGCCGAGCGTCATGCCGTTGTTCGTGAATGCGCCGCTGTACTGCACGACGCGATAGACGCCGGGGCCGAATGTGCCTGCCGACGTGATGTTCATCTTTCCGCCGAGCGTCAGGTCTCCGGTGACGTTGAACAGTCCGGCGGTACTGGGCGCGGCGAGCGTGACGTCCATCTGCGCGTCCGCGCCGAGCAACAGCCCGCGCATCGTAAGCATCTGGCCCTGCGTGCCGAGCAGATGGCCGCCATCGGCAATGGAGACATCGCCGCCCGTCACGCCCGTGCCGCCGAGCGTGGCACCCGATGCCACGCTCACCGCGCCGGTCGCCGCGCCCTGATTGCCGTCGATGAGCAGCGTGCCCGCATCGACGCGGGTCGCGCCCGTGTAACGGTTAGCGCCGGTCAGCGTCAGGACGCCGGGGCCCGTCTGCGTCAGCCCCCCCGTACCGCTGATGGCGCCGCCATGCGTGTAGGCGTTGCCACGCTGGAACGCCAGCGTGCCGTTGTTGACGATGTCGCCGGCGATGCTGCCGGTGGAACCGCCGGTGCCGAGCTGAAGCGCACCGCTATCGATGGTCGTGACGCCCGTGTGCGTGTGGTCGCCGGTCAGCACGAGCGTGCCCGCGCCGGCGTGGGTCAGCGCACCGCTGCCGGTCAGCGTGCCGGCATATGTCAGTGCGTCGCCGCGATTGAACACGACGAGGCCGTCATCGGCAATGTTGCCCGCGTAGCTGCCGGTGGTGGCACCGGCGCCAATCTGCAGCGTTGCACCGGACGCCACGGCCGTGGCGCCGGTATAGGTGTTGGCACCGCCGAGGGCGAGCGTGCCGCCGTCGATCCGCAGATTGCCTGTGCTGCCGCCAATCGCGCCGTCGAAGGCGCCACCGCCCGCGATGTCGAGCGTGCCGCCATTGACCAGCAGATTCCCGCCCCCCGTCAGCGCGCCGATGCGCTGCGCATGGCCATTGACGTCCGTGGTGGCGCCGCTTGCAATGGTCAGTGACGCGGTTTGCCCCAGCGCGGTATCGCTGCCCAGCCGCAGCGTGCCGGTGCCGACAGTGGTCGCGCCGGTATAGTCGTTCGCGCCGTTGGTCAGCGTGATGGCCGTGGTGGCATCGATCCGCAATGCACCGCTGCCCGTCATGCGCGCGCGCATCTCGTCCGCGCCGGCGGACGCGGTGGTATCGCCAGAGAGCGCGAGCGTCTGCGACGCCTGCAGATCGATCTGCGTCAGCTGATTGGTCGCATACAGGCCATCGCCGGCACCCGTCGACAACGCCGCGGTGTAGCTACCGACCGCCACCGTATTGCCGCCCTGCACGATGGCGGCCGTGCTGTTGCCGCCGAGCGGATTGCCGTTCAGATCGGCGAGCGACAGCGCGGTGACCGCGCCGCTTACGGCGGAGGCACGCACCAGCGGCGCGCTGATGCCGTCGTCCTGCGTCAGCAGCGTGCCGCCGCCAAGGGTGACCGGATCGATGCGAACCTGACCACCAGCAAGCACGAGCGGGCCTGTGGAGATCAGCCCGGTCGGCGCGTTGCCGTAGGCAAGCGTGCCGCCATTGAGGATCAGTCCGCCGATGGCCTGCGTCCCGGTGCCGACGTTCGTGGTGTTGCCCGCATCGAGCTGCAGCGTGGCGCCGGTCAGGCTCGACGTGTTGGTACCGGAAAGCGCGAACGTGCCGGTGCCGAGATCGAGCGTGCCGCCGAACGCCGTGCCCGTGCCGCTGCCGCTGCCGAATGCGAAGGTATTGGATGCGGCCGACAACGCAGCGCGCAGCGTGCCGCCGCCAGACAGCACGTTGCCGAATGTGTAGTTGCCCGATGCCGGAGTATCGACGAACATCGTTCCGCCGATGACGATCGATACGGCACCCGGCCCGATCGTGCCGATGCCGGTAATGCGCAGTGTGCCGGCCGTGACCGACGTCGTGCCGCCGTATGTATTGACGGCTGTCAGTGTCGTGGTGCCGATACCGCCCTGCGTCAGCGTTCCGGTGCCGCTGATCGTCCCGCCATGAATCACATCGGCGCGATGGTTGAATAACAGCGCACCATTGTCCGTGATGGGGCCCGTCACGAACCCGCCCGTTCCCGTGAACCCGTCACCTAGCTGAAGCGCGCCGCCCGAAATCGTCACCGCGTTCGGGAAGGGCACCTGGCCTGTGAGGACCGTGGCACCGCCACTGTTGACGAGCGTCCGCGAACCGAACGTGGCGCCGGTGTCGAAGACAAGCGAGTTGGTGAAAGGCCCTCCCATCGTGATGCCCGCCCCCGTGCCCGTCATCGCGCCGGCGATACGTAGCGTGACCGGACCGGTGGCGGTCGCCGGATTCGTGACGCTGCCACCGAGCAGCGACGCGCCGCTGTCGAGCGTCAGCCCACCCTCGAGCAGTTGCCAGTTCTGCGTCTGATTGCTCGCGTTGCCGGTCAGCGTCCACGTACTGCCTTCGATCTTCTGCAGCGTGCCGAACGACCGGTACTGCGCGCTCGCACCCAGCTGGCCAAGCGCGAACGTGCCGCTGCCGCTCTGCCCGCCCAGCGCGAAGGTGTTGGAACCGCCCCCGCCGGTGACCCAGCCGGTAATGACCGACGTCGGCTCCAGAATCAGCGTGTCGGCCGCGCCGCCCATCTGCACCGCCGATTGCGCCGCGCCGCCACCGGTCGCCAGCGTACCGGCGTTGCGGAGCGTAGTCACGCCGCCGGAGACGACGGCCCCGAGCGATGTGCTGAGGCTTTCGATGGTGGCACCCGCCTCGTTGGTGATGGCGAGCGTGGTGATCGCCGGCTGATAGATCGACCAGTTCGATTGCGACCGGATGACGCCGCCGCTCTGGTTGACGATCGTCGTCGTGCCGGAGCCGTCGGCCCAGACCGCCGGGCCGCCGTTACCGGAGATCGTCCCGCTATTGGTCAGATCGAGGCTGGTGTTGTTGTTGGTCGAGGCAATCGTGGGCCGGTTGCCCGCCGTGTTGTTCTGCATCAGCCCCGTATTGCGAATGATGCTGAGGCCCGGCGCGCCGCTGCGCCCCACGAGGTCCGCATCCAGCGAGTTGACCATGGATCCGTTGTTGATCAGGGTCCAGGTCGAGATGCCGGCGCCCCTGACGCCCACCATCTTCTCGTAACCGCGGCCGCCCGGCGCATCGCTGCCGACGAACGACGCACCGGCATCGATCGTCAGCGTCTGGTTGTTCGCCGTGAAGTTCATCCAGCCCGAATAGGTCGCGGGACTCTGGACGAGAACCGCGCTACCCGCCGTGCCGATCGTGCAGCCGGCGGTAACGGAAGCGGCGATGGTGCCGCCGCTCGTCGAGCATTGACCGTACGCATGCATCGAGCCGATGCCCGCGAAAATCGCAGGAATGGCCTGAAGCGGGAAGTTGACCTTGCAGCGGCTCGGCATGCGGACTCCCTTTGTGCATGTCGGCCAATATAGTCACAAATCGCCCAATGAAATGAGGCCTTCCCGGAACCAGATATCGCGTGAAAACAAGCCGCGAGATCACTGAGATCGCCGAGAGACAATGCGATCTCAGTGAATGAAAAGAGGTAGCGGGTACCCGTGCTCCGACCACGCAGAAACGGGTACGCTTAGTCCCAACCTTCTCCTGTTTCGTCAGGACTCGCGCGGCAGGAACGTGTCGCCTTCGGTCAGCGGCGCATGCCGGTATGTGGCCGGCGTGCGGCTCAGTTTGACCGGCGCGCCGAGACCCTTGTAGCCGCCGGGCATCTCGACGACCATCTCGCGGTGCGCCGTGTGCGGATGCTGGAGGGCGTCCGGCACCGACAGGACCGGGGCGCAGGGCACGCCCGCCGCGGCCAGTTCGTCGGCGAAGGTCTTGCCGTCGACGTCCTTCATGCGCGCTTCGAGTTCGACCTTGAGCGTCGCGCGATTGACCGAGCGCGCGCCAGCCGTGGCGTAGCGCTCGTCGTCGGCCAGTGCCGCCATGCCGAGCCGCTCGCACAGGATGCGGAACTGACGGTCGTTGCCGACGGCGAGGAAGATCGGGTCTGTGGCCGTGGCCACGGTGTCGTACGGATAGATATTCGGGTGCGCGTTGCCGGTACGCTGCGGCGTCTTGCCGCTCATGAACCAGTTGGCCGCATGCGGATGAAGCAGCGAGATGCCCGAGTCGTAGAGCGCCGCTTCCACGAACTGCCCGCGGCCGCTGCGCGCGCGCTCCTGCAGGGCCAGCAGCACCCCCAGCGCGGCATTGAGGCCGGTGACCATATCGACGACGGGCAAACCCGCGCGCAACGGCCCGCCTTCCGCCTCGCCATTGATGCTCATGATGCCGGCCATCGCCTGGATGGCCGCATCGTAGCCGGGCAGGCCGCCGAGCGGACCGTCCGCGCCAAAGCCCGACACGCGACAGTGGATCAGCCGCGGAAAGCGCTGCGACAACGCGTCGTAACCGAGGCCCCACTTCTCGAGCGTGCCGGTCTTGAAGTTCTCCACCAGCACGTCGGCATCGGCCAGCAGTGCGAGCAGGACTTCCCGATCGGCTTCCGTCGTCAGATCGAGCCGCATCACGCGCTTGTTGCGATTGAGCCCGAAGTAGTAGGACGCCACGCCATCGCGGAACGGCGGGCCCCACGTGCGGGTGTCGTCGCCCTGCGGCGGCTCGATCTTGAGCACGTCGGCGCCATGATCGCCGAGGATCTGTCCGCAGAACGGGCCGCCGAGGATGCGCGAGAGGTCGACGACGCGAATGCCAGCCAGTGCGCCCGTCGTTGTCCCGGTTGTCGTCATGTTGTCTCCTGTATTGTCAGTCCAGCTGCGCGCCGGACTTCTGCACCACAGTGCGCCATTTTCCGACCTCGGCCTTGACGAAGGTGCCCAGTTGCTCGGGCGTCGTCGACGGTGCGAACTCGAGGCCCTGGCCCTGCAGCGTCTTGCGGACCTCGGGCTGCTGGAGTGCCTCGGCAAAAGCCGTGTTGAGCTTGCGGACGACCTCCGGCGGCGTGCCGGCCGGCGCGACCACTCCGAAGAATACAGAAACATCGAAGCCGCCGAGCCCTAGCGCCCCGCCCTGTTCGGCCACGGTGGGCACGTCGGGCAGTGCCTGCGACCGGGCGCGCGTGGTCACGCCGAGCGCGCGCAGCTTGCCGCTCTTGATGAACGGCAGCGCGGTGAGCACATCGGTGAATGTCATGCTGACCTGGCCGCCCAGCAGGTCGTTGAGCGCCGGGCCCGTGCCCTTGTACGGCACGTGCTGGAAGTCCGTGCCCGCGAGGTTGTTGAACAGCACGCCGGCCAGATGCGACGACGCGCCGTTGCCCGACGACGCATAGGTCAGCTTGCCCGGGTGCGCCTTCGCGTAGGCGACGAGCTCCTGCACATTCTTCGCCGGCACGTTCGGATTGACCACGAGCACGTTGGGCAGCAGGCCGATCTGGATCACGGGGGCGAAGCTCTTGACCGGGTCGTAGTTGATCTTGCGGTACAGGCTCACGTTGATCGCGAGCGGCGCGGACGTGCCGAACATCAGCGTGTAGCCGTCGGGCTCCGCGCGCGCCACGGCCTCGGCGCCGATATTGCCGCCCGCGCCGGCGCGATTCTCGACCACCACGGTCTGGCCGAGGCTGTTCTTGAGCGCGGCCGCGAGCGTGCGGGCCATTGCATCGGTGGGCCCACCCGGCGGGTAGGTGACCACGAGCATGATCGGCTTGGTCGGGTAGTCCTTTTGCGCGTGCGCGGGGGCGACGGCGAAGCAGAGCGTGCAGGCGGCTACGGCCGCCACGCGTTTCCAGAATGGCATGAGGTTGTCTCCGGTATTGTGGTTGTTATCGGGTTCAGAACACGTTGACGTCGGCGACGGCACCGGCGTCGCGGACATGGGCTTCCGGCGGCATGACCGCATCGGCGAGCCACGAAGGTTCGACGTCGCCCGCGAGCGGGTCCTGCGGCAACACACGATGGACCAGCACGGCCTGCGCCAGCCGCATGCGGCGTGCCGAGCCGATGCGCCCGGCTTCCCACGCCATCGCGACCGCGCTGGTCACGTGATACAGGGCCGAAGCGGCCTGCCGCGCGAGCACGTCGCCATCGGCGTTGGCATCGGCCGCGCGCTGCGCCTGCGCGACCGCGCCCGCCAGCACGCGCTCGAAGCGCTCGCGGGCCGCGCCATGCAGCGGCGTATCGGCCAGCAGCGATTGCAGATGCGCCTGCAGCACCGGCAGCGACTGCTCGCGTCGAATTGCGCGCAGCACGTCCAGCGCCACGATATTGCTCGTCCCTTCCCAGATCGATCCGAGGTGCGCATCGCGCACGAGGCGTGGGTCGCTCCATTCCTCGATATAGCCGCAGCCGCCGCGCATCTCCATCGCGTCGCCGGTCACCTTGCGCGCGTCGCGGCAGGCGCGGAACTTGATCAGCGGCGTGAGGATGCGCATCAGCGCATAGGCATCGGTCTCGCCCGCATCGGCACGGCGGAGGGCTTCCGCGGTCTGGAACACCATCGTGCGCGCCTGCTCGGTCGGCAGCGTCAGCTTGAGCAACTGGCGCCGCATCAGCGGCATGTCGATCAGCCGCTTGCCAAATGCCTGGCGTTCGCGCGCGATGAACAACCCTTCGGTCAGCGCGCGCCGCATGAGGCCGGCCGCGCGTACGCCGTTGGAGAGGCGCGAGTTGTTGATCATGTCGGCCATCTGCACGAAGCCCCGGCCCGGTTCGCCGACGAGCCACGCGTGCGCGCCTTCGAGGCGAATCTCCCCGCTCGCCATCGAGCGCGTGCCGAGCTTGTCCTTGAGGCGAATGATGCGATAGTGATTGGCGCTGCCATCGGCGAGCGTGCGCGGCAGCAGGAACAGCGACACGCCCTTGATACCGGCTACCGCGCTGCCATCGGCTTCCTCGACGCGCGCGAGCACCATCGCGAGCGCGGCGTCGGGATTCGAGCAGAACCACTTGTCGCCGAGCAGCCGCCAGCCGCCCTCCGCCGACGGGTCGCGCACCGCGCGCGTGGCCGTGGCCGCGACGTCCGACCCCGCGCCCTGCTCGGTCATGAACATCGCGCCCTGATACAGGTCGTCGAAGACCTGCGTGGTCAGGTTCGGCAGGAAGCGCTCGACCAGCGCGGGGTCGCCGAACTTGCGCAGCGTGCGCGTGAGCGAGTCCGTCATCGACAGCGGGCAGCACAGGCCGAACTCGGCCTGCACGAACAGATAGGTCAGCGCATATTTGGCCGCGGGCGGCATCGGCTTGTCCCACCCGAGCACGCCACCGCGATGCGAGGCCGCCGCGAGCCCGAACTCCGCGAACGCCACGCGTTCGAGTTCGACATACGCGGGATGCTTGTGAATGCGCTGCGCGTCCAGCCCGCTGCGCGTGCGATGCGACAGTGTCGGCGGCGCATGGTCGGCGACGTTGGCAAGCTCGTCGAGCACGCCGCCCGCGAGGGCACCCATGCGCTCGAGATGCGGGAGCAGATGCTGATACAGGTCGGCGGGCAGATACAGCGGCAGCAGCGCACGCAGGTCGGGATCGGCCGTGAACAGGCTGCCGCCATGGCGGTCGGGCACGGGATGGACTTCCGGCGGGGCTGACGGATGCGCGGCCGCCGGGGCCGCGCGCAGGGCGCTCGTGGGCATGAATCGTCTCCTGAAGCTATGCCGGCCCTCGTGGCGTGCGGTGACCGGATCGGTTTGGGCTTCATTATTCGGATGCCAACGATTCGTGTCTAATTCTAAAATTGGCTCGATCCATATAATTTTCATATCGCCATGGAATTCCGCCACCTGCGCTACTTCCTCGTGCTCGCCGAGGAACTCCACTTCGGCCGCGCCGCCCGGCGGCTTTCGATTTCACAGCCGCCGCTGTCGCTGAACATCCAGCAACTCGAGGCCTCCGTGGGCGCCCGCCTGTTCGAGCGCGACAGCCGCGGCGTGCGGCTGACCGCGGCCGGTCGCGCATTTCGCGAATCGGCCACGGCGCTGCTGGCGCAGGCGGAGGCGGCCCGGCAACTTGCCCGCGAGATCGAGGCCGGCGCCGTAGGCCGGCTGCGCGTGGGCTTCGTCGGATCGATGCTGTATCGCGGCATGCCGCAGTTGTTGCAGGACTTCGAGGCGCGCTTCCCGGGCATCCAGGTGGCGCTGACCGAACTGAACTCGCAGGAGCAGATCGACGCGCTGCTGCACGGCGAGCTCGATGCCGGCTTTGTCCATACGCGGCGCGTACCCGACGAGCTGACCACGGTGCTCGCCCATCGCGAGCAGTTCGTCTGCTGCATGCCGGCCGGCCATGCGCTGGCCGAACGGGGCAAGGTCGCGCTGACCGACCTGCGCGGCGAGCCGTTCGTGCTGTTCTCGCGGCAGGCGTCGCCCGACTATTACAGCCGCATCTTCGAGATGTGCGTGGCACAAGGCTTTTACCCGCAGGTGCGCCACGAGGTCCGGCATTGGCTATCCGTGGTCTCGCTGGTCTCGCAGGGCATGGGCGTGGCGGTGGTGCCCGCGGCGCTTGCGCGCTCCGGCATGGCGGGCGCGGCGTTCCGTCCGCTGACCGATACCGACGTGCCGTCGGAGGTGTACTGCGTGTGGCGGCAGCACCCTGACGATCCCGCGCGCGATCATTTCGTGGAGACCGTGCGCCGGGCGGCAAACGCTGCGTGACGAAAAGAAAAAGCCACCGGTCCCGAGGGCCAGTGGCTTGGAAAGTACGCGTGGAACGGGGTGTTCAGCGTGCTTGCAGCTTACCGCCCGGCTGGCGGCGGACCAATAACGCAAATGTGGTATTCCAATAAAATCGGGCGTTTGGCGTGAATTTTTTACGTAATTTTTATATCCAAGGCGTGCTGTACGCCTTGCCCGACGCGGCCATGGCGGAGCGACCGGCGCCGATCTCGCGGCAATTGCTATACAATCGAGAACGATTTTTATTTACGACCCAGCAAGGGCCAAAGCATGATGCGGTTGTCTGAACTTCCCCGGCGTACCGCCGCCGTTGTGCAATCGGTGGAGGATCTCTCGCCCGACGATGCCATCGCGCGCCGGTTACGCGATCTCGGCTTCGTGCCGGGCGAAGCGGTGCAGATCATCGCGTTTGGTCCATTTGGCAGGGATCCGATCGTCGCGCAGGTCGGCTTTACGCGCTTCGCGCTGCGACGCGCGGAAGCCGCGCGCATTACGGTCGATCTGGCCAGCGCGTCGGTGTCGAGCATCGCCCCCGAGCCTGCCGCCGAGCCTGCCGAACAAGCGGCGCAGCAAGCCGCCGCCAAGCGACTGGCCTGACGGCCTCGCGCTTTCAATCCTGCCTATGTCCGTTGCTCCGAACTCCTCCGCGCTGCGCATCGCGCTCGTCGGCAATCCCAACTGCGGCAAGACCGCGCTGTTCAACCGCCTGACCGGCAGCCGCCAGAAGGTGGCCAACTACGCCGGCGTCACCGTCGAGCGCAAGGAAGGCCAGTTCGTGGCGCCGAGCGGCCGCACGGTGCGTATTCTCGATCTGCCCGGCGCGTATAGCCTGCGCGCGGCGAGCCTCGACGAGACGGTCACGCGCGAGGTCGTGCTCGGGCAGCGCGCCGACGAACCGCGCCCCGACCTGCTGGTGTCGGTAGTCGACGCCACCAACCTGCGGCTGCACCTGCGCTTCGTGCTGGAGCTGCGCCGCCTCGGGCTGCCGATGGTCGTGGTGCTCAATATGAGCGATGCGGCCGCGAAGCGCGGCATCCTGATCGATCGCGACAAGCTTTCCGCCGCGCTCGGCGTCCCGGTGGTGCAGACCGTGGCCGTCAAGCGCGATGGCGCCGCCGCGCTCGTCGAAGTGCTCGAGGGCCAGTTGCCGAAGGCGCTGCCCGCGCAACCGCTCGACGGGCTGTCGGACCTCGACACCCACGACGAAGTCAGGAAACTGCTTGCGGCCGCCGTCACGATGCCGGCGCGCACGGCGCGCGTCGACGATGCGCTCGATCGCGTCCTGCTGCACCCGGTGTTCGGGCTCGTGATTCTCGCGGTGCTGCTGTTCTTCATGTTCCAGGCGGTGTTCTCGTGGGCGGAGCCGCTCATGGATGGCATCGAGGGGGGCGTGCACATGCTCGGCGAAGTCGTCGGCACCTGGATGCCCGACGGCATGCTCAAGAGCCTGATCGTCGATGGCATGATCGCGGGCCTCGGCAGCGTCATCGTGTTCCTGCCGCAGATCCTGATCCTGTTCCTGTTCATCCTCACGCTCGAGGAATCGGGCTATCTGCCACGCGCCGCGTTCCTGCTGGACCGGCTGATGATGGGCGCGGGCCTGTCGGGCCGTTCGTTTATCCCGCTGCTGTCGAGCTTCGCCTGCGCGATTCCGGGCATCATGGCCACGCGCACGATCCAGGATCCGCGCGACCGCCTGACGACCATCCTCGTGGCGCCGCTGATGACCTGCTCGGCGCGGCTGCCCGTCTATGCGCTGCTGATCGGCGCGTTCATCCCCGAACGGACGGTGGGTGGCATCTTCAACCTGCAGGGGCTCGTGCTGTTCGTGCTGTATGTGGCGGGCATCCTCAGCGCGCTGATCGTGGCCTACGTGCTCAAGTATTTCCGCCGCGACCGCACGGATCACCCGCTGCTGATGGAACTGCCGTCGTATCGCATTCCGAACCCGCGCGACGTGGCCATCGGCCTGTGGGAACGCGCGCGCATCTTCCTGTCGCGCGTCGGCAAGGTGATTCTCGCGTTGACGGTGCTGCTGTGGTTTCTCGCAACCTTCCCGTCGCCGCCCGATGGTGCCACCGCACCGGCCATCGACTACAGCTTCGCCGGCATGATCGGCAAGGGGCTGGAGCACATATTCGCGCCCATCGGCTTCAACTGGCAGATCTGCATCGCGCTGGTCCCGGGCCTGGCCGCGCGCGAAGTGGCCGTCGGCGCGCTGGCGACCGTCTATGCCCTGTCCGGCAGCGACGATACCGTGGCCACGCAACTGGCCCCGATGATCGCCGCGCAGTGGTCGCTGGCCACCGCGCTGTCGCTGCTCGCGTGGTACGTATTTGCGCCACAATGCATCTCGACGCTGGCCGTGATCCGCCGGGAGACCAACTCGTGGAAGGTGATGGCGGCGTCGGCGGCCTACCTGACCGGGCTGGCTTACCTGGCATCGTTCGTGACCTATCGCGTGGCCCTGATGTTTAGCTGAACCGGCGAAAGACTCGCCGGTCGAACCGACCATGACGCTCTATCATGCCTTTGAAACCCTGCTGGTCCCGCTGATCGTGATCGCGTGCGCGCTCTCGGTCGCGGCACGTTATCTGCCCCGCACGCGCGAGCGCGTCAAGGCCGGTCTGGCCGGCATGCTCGGCGGCGCGATGGCGCCGGGCTGGCGGGGCTGGATCGCCCGACGCCTGAGCCCCACTGCGGCGGCAGGCTGCGCGAGTGGCTGCGACACCGGCGGCGGCTGCAATACCTGTGGATCGAACACCTCGGCGTCGGCAACGCCTTCGTCCACCGTCAGCGACGAGCAGGTGATCCGGTTTATGCGGCGACCCTGAGGCCTCGACCTTCCCCCCAAAAAGCGACCCACCGGGTCGCTTTTTTTTGCGCCCGCCTTGGCGCGGACGCGCGATAGCGGGCACGCAGAAACGGGTACGGTCTACGCAGAAACGGGTACGGCCTCCGATTTTCGGCGCGCCACATCGTGCGTCGGCGACGCAGAAACGGGTACGCCTTACCTTTTCCCTCCCGCGACGCGACCTCCTCCGAAACCGGTAAAAGTGGCGCGTAAATCTCAACGTATCTAATTGTCGCGAGTTGTAAATTCTTGTACATGAGAATGTTAACCATTATCATTTGCACCTTCATTCGCAAAAGAACGATTTCAAAGTGCCTGTACCGCCCTTCCAACTGCGCCGAAGCTGTATCGCAGCCGTCGCCGGCGCGCTACTTTGCCCCGGCTTTGCGACCGAGGCCTGGGCGCAATTCGCCACGGGCGATGCCCCGCTGCTGCCGTCCATCGTCGTGACGGGCACGCGCTCCGAGAAGCCGATCGACGAGACCCCCGTCAAGACGGAAGTGGTCGACCGGCAGGAAATGGATCGTACGCATGCGCGCACGCTGAAGGACGCGCTCGAGAACGTGCCCGGCCTGCAATTGCGCGAAATCCACGGAAAATCCGGTTACGAGGTGACGCTGCAGGGCATGACCAGCGACCAGGTGCTGATCCTGATCGATGGGTTGCCGATTACCGCCAGCACGGGCTCGACCGTCGACGTCTCGCAGTACCTGCTGACAGAAGTGGACCGCGTGGAAGTGGTCAAGGGCGCCAGCTCCGCGCAGTACGGCAGCTCCGCCATGGGCGGCGTGATCAACGTGATCACGCGCCCGATCTCGAAGGGTCTTTCCGCCGCGGCCACGGCCGATGCCGGCACGTACGGCGGCCAGAACGCCGACGGTACGCCGGGCCTGCTCCACGGCAGCATGCGCGTCGAAGGCGGTACCGAGACGCTGCGCGCGCGCGTCGCCGCCGACGCCCTCGACAACAAGGGCTTCGCGGTCGATCCCGATGGCTGGACCCAGCATGGCGACAAGGTGCGTCGGCAGCAGTATTCGGGACGCCTCGAATGGCTGCCCAGCACCGCCGGCAATTTCTGGGTCGATGCGAGCGCGTACCGCGAGACCGACGAGCAGCGCTACCAGTATTACGCGCCGCCCAACTACGTGCCGCAGCGCAAGTCGGAGGACATCGATCGCAACCGCTTTACCGGCGGCGGCCAGTGGAAGTTCGACAACGGCGTACGCGCGCGCGTCGCGGGCATGACCGAGGGCTACGACAGCACCACGCGCGAATACTCGAACACGGTGCAGACGGGTACGCGGATGTCTTCGCAGCGGACCGACCATCTGTCGATGCAATTCGACATGCCGGCCTGGCGCTCGCAGCTGTGGCAGTTCGGCGCGGACCTCCACCGCGAGCGCCTGAACCAGACCAACAACAGCGTCTCCGAACTCGCGGGCAATGCCGAACGCCGCAACGGCGAGGTGTACCTGCAGAACGACATCCTGTTCAGCGAGCGCTGGGAAATGATCGTCGGCCTGCGCGGCCAGCACGACTCCGACTTCGGCAGCCACTTCGCGCCCAAGGTCGGCCTGCGCGGCAACCTGCTGCAGAGCGATGACTGGAAGGGTGTGGTACGCGCCAACTTCGGCCAGGGCTATCGCGTGCCGAACCTCAAGGAGCGCTACTACCTGTTCGACCACAGCTCGCTCGGCTACATGGTGCTCGGCAATCCGAACCTGAAGCCCGAGTCGTCGAACAGCTTCCAGCTCGGCGGCACACTGAACTGGCGCGACCGGCTCGTGCTCGACACGAACCTGTTCTACAACCACGTCAGCAACCTCATCCAGACCGACATGGCCAACTTCACGGTCGTGAATGGCATTGCGGTCTACACCTACCGCAACGTGTCGCGTGCGCGCACGCGAGGTGTCGAGACGGCGCTGAGATGGGTGGCCACCGATGCGCTGCGCTTCAACCTCTCGTACACGTACACGGACACCGAAGACCTCAATACGGGCACCGAGCTGACCCGCCGGCCGCGCAACATGGGCCGCTTCGGCGTGGACTGGCGTCTGCTGCCCGGTACCGAACTGACCACGCGCGCGCGCTTCCAGAGCAGCGAGCTGGTCGACTCCGCGAGCACCGCGCGCTCCGCGGGCTGGGGCACGCTGGACCTCGTGCTGAACCAGAAGATCGGCCGCAACGTGACCGCCTTCGTTGGCGTGAACAACCTGTTCGATCGTCAGCGCGATTTTTCGAATGCCAATGACTTCGGGCCGGTGGCAGGCCGATTCGTGTACCTCGGCGCGCGCGTCAACGTCGACGTGCTGCGCTAGTTCAACTGGGAGGAAGCTCAAATGAAAAACAATCGAACGATTTACGCATCGGCGCTCAACACCGCGATGCTGGCTCTCGTCACCGCGGCGCTGGCGGCGTGCGGTGGCGGGGGCGACAGCGCGCCGGCCGCCCCGGCCTCCACCACGCCGACCACGCCCGCCACACCCGTGACGCCGACAACGGCATTCACGCAGTCGGGTACGTGGACGTTCACCCTGCCGGCCAACGGCACGTCGATCTGCTACGACTTCAACGCGCAGGCGCAGACCGCGGATTGCACCGGCACGGCATGGGACCTGAAGGTCAAGAGCAGCGGCCTGACCGCCACGCTGTGGACCAACAGCGGCACGAGCGGCACCGGTGGCGGCGGCGCGTTCGGCGGACCGTTCGACCACACGTGGACCGAACTCCAGGCATGGAAGAATGCGACGACCGATCCGGTGAACGGCGCCATTCCGTCCACGCTGTTCTTCAAGGATGCGGCGAGCGGCGTCTTCACCAGCGCCAACGACATCCAGTCGGCCGCGTTCGAGTATGGCGTCGGCGGGTCCACCGACCACCTGCTGTATCCGACGTGGCGCACGTTCCTGATCACCACGAACAGCGCCGTTGCCGATGCGACGGGCGCCGGCGCACAGGTGTTCGCCCTGCAGGTGACGGGCTACTACGGCGGCGCGGGCGGCACCACGTCCGGCAACCCTTCGTTCCGCTGGGTCGATCGCGCCAACCCGGCCGCGGTACGCACGGCGACCGTCAATGCCGCCACGGACTGGGTCTACTACGACCTCAATGCGGGCGCCGTGTCTACGGCCACCGGCACGTGGCATATCGCGTTCAATCGCTACAACTTCAAGCTGAACGGCGGCGAATCGGGCTCGGGTACCGTTGCCGGTTTCGTGGGCCGCACGCCGGCGGGCTTCTATGACGCGAGCAACAAGCCCGTCGCGGCGAAGTTCACCGATGCGACCAATGCCGCCACCCGGCTTGCCGACCTGAGCGACACCACGCTGTCGGTGCCCGCGAGCGCCGCTGCGTGGGTCAAGGATGCGACGGCATCGTCACTCAATCCGAAGTACACCGGAACCTACCCGAACGCCCTAAACTATGGCTGGTTCTCGTACTTCCCGACAGCAGCCGCGGCGACTGCGGCGGGCCTGCCGGCCGTGGCGCACGTGATCGCGGCAAACCCGGCGAACGCGTCGCTGATCCGCGGTGGCGAGGGCACGACGTATGCACGCTTCCACCTGACGCAGATCCAGTATGCAGACCCCAGCAATTCGAGTAGCGCGCAGACCTGGACCATCCAGTACGACGTGCAGCCCTGATTGGCAAGTTCCCTGGCTTCCATGCAAGACACTATGCAACAAGACAGTTTCGACACCCTGCGCGCGCGCCATCGGCAGCTCACCGACCAGGAGCCCGGCCTGCGCATCCGCGACCGCGCGCGCAAGCTCGGCGCGACCGAAGCCGCGCTGGTCGCCGCCGAATGCGGCGTGACCTCGCGCGAGCTCAACGGTCCCGCGCAGGCGCTGTTTCGCGACCTGGGCTCGCTCGGCCCCGTCATGGCGCTGTCGCGCAACGACTCGGCCGTGCACGAGCGTCACGGTACCTACACGGATATCCAGGCCGAAGGGCCGGTCGGTATCGTGCTGGGTCCCGATATCGACCTCCGCATGTTCTTCGGCAGCTGGAAGTATTTCTATGCCGTCAGCGAGAATGGCCGCGACAGCATCCAGTTCTTCGACAAGAGCGGCGAGGCCGTGCACAAGGTCTACCGCACCGATGCGACCGACGCGGCGGCGTGGGAAGCCTATGTCGCGCGCCATGCCAGCGACGCTCGCACGCCGGTCGTCGCCGAAGCCGTGCAGGCCACCAGCGAGGCCGAGGCCCCGGCGGATATCGCGGCATTCCGCGCACACTGGCGGGGCCTGACCGATACGCACGACTTCTTCGGCATGCTGCGGCAGTTCAAGGTGTCGCGGCTCGGCGCACTGCGCGCCGCGGGCGACGACCTTGCGCAGGCCGTCGATAACGCGGCCGTGGAAACCATGCTTCAGCGCGCGGCCGAGACCCGTCTGCCGATCATGTGCTTCGTCGCCAATCGCGGCATCGTGCAGATCCACACGGGACCGGTGCAGCGCCTCGTGCGAACCGGTCCGTGGTTCAACGTGCTGGACCCGACGTTCAACCTGCACCTCAACACGCAGGCCGTGACGACGAGCTGGGTCGTCAACAAGCCCACCGTCGATGGCTGGGTCACGTCGCTCGAGCTGTATGGTGCCAACGGCGAACTGATCGTGCAGTTCTTCGGCGAGCGCAAGCCCGGCAAGCCCGAACTGCCAGCATGGCGCGCGCTGCTGCAGTCGCTGTGCACGCATGCGCTGGCGGCCTGACATGATGCGCGCTGTCTCCATGAAGACCGTGCGCGGCGCGTTGCTCTCGATGCTGTGCATCGCGGGTCTGGCGCACGCCGCGCCCCCGGCGCGCGTGGTGGGCCTGGGCGGCGCGGTGACCGAGATCGTCTATGCGCTCGACGCGGGCAACAGCCTCGTTGGCGCCGACGCCTCGAGCATCTACCCGCCCGCCGCGCTCAGGCTGCCGAAGGTCGGCTACTACCGTACGTTCTCGGTGGAGGGCGTGGCGAGCCTCAAGCCGGACCTCGTGCTGGCTTCCGATCAGAGCGGTCCGCCGCAGTCCCTCGAACAATTGAAGCGGCTCGGCAGCAAGGTGGTGGTACTGCCGTCGGCGCCGACCGTGGCGGCGCTCGACCAGCGCATTCTGGGCGCGGCCACCGCGCTCGAACGCGGCGCGCAGGGCAAGGCGCTCGTGGACCGCATTCATGCGGAGCTCGATGCGATCAAGCCTGCCGCGCAGTCGCCGCGCGTGCTGCTGGTCAGTGCCCACACGGGCAAGATGCAGGCCGCCGGGGAAGACACCGCGGGCGCCGCGATGCTCAAGCTCGTCGGTGCCACCAACGTCCTTGGCGACCAGACCGGGTACAAGCCATTCTCGGCGGAAGCCGCGGCGGCGCTGCGTCCCGATGTCATCGTCACGACGACCATGTCGATTCAGGCAAGCGGCAGCGTCGAAGCGTTTCTTGCGCAGCCCGGGCTCAATGCGACGCCGGCCGCCCGCAACAAGCGCATCGTGGTGATGGACGACCTGCTGCTGCTCGGCTTCGGTCCGCGCCTGCCCGAAGCGCTACGGCAGTTGCAGGCGGGGTTCGTGCCGCCTGCGGCGCGATAGCGGTATCGATAGCGGCATCGATGGCGGAATCAACGACTCCGGCCGTGGCGAAGCTGCGCGCGTTGCGATATCTGTCGCCGCCGCAGGTGCTTGTCGTCCTGTGCGTGCTCGTGGTGCTGGTCGCGCTGATGGCATCGGCCAGCGGCGCGCTGGCGATTCCACGGAGCCGGCTGCTCTCGCTGCTGTGGACGACCGATCTCGACGCCGAAGCCACGATCTGGCGCAACGTGCTGATCGAGGTGCGGCTGCCGCGCATCGTGCTGGCCGTCGTGGTCGGCGCCGCGCTGGCCCTGTCCGGCGCCGTCATGCAGGCCCTGTTTCGCAATCCGCTCGCGGAACCCGGCCTCGTGGGCATTTCGCTGGGCGGCGCGGCCGGCGCGGTCATTGCGATCGTGCTCGGCGCCAACGGCCTCTGGGGCATCGCGCCGCTCGCATTCGTCGGCAGCCTGATCGCCACCGCACTGGCCTACAAGCTGGGCACGCGGCGCCCCGGCGTGGCCAATCTGCTGCTCGCGGGTGTGGCCATCAATGCGATCTGCGCGAGCGTCGTCGGCTTCTTCACCTATCAGGCCAGCGACGTCCAGCTGCGCAACCTGACGTTCTGGAACATGGGCAGCCTGGCGGGCGCCACGTGGAGCATGCTCGCGTGGATTGTGCCGCTGGTCGCCGTGCTGTGCGCGCTGCTGCTCCGTGACTGGCGGGTAATGAACGCACTGCTGCTCGGCGAGCGCGAAGCCCATCATCTGGGATTCGATATCCGCCGCGTGCGTCGCCGGCTGATCGTGCTCACGGCCCTGCTCGTGGGCCCGCTCGTCGCGGTCACGGGCACCATCGGCTTCGTCGGGCTTGTCGTGCCGCATCTGGTGCGGCTGCCGCTCGGGGCCGACCACCGCTGGCTCTTGCCCAACACGATCGCGGGCGGCGCGATGGCGCTGACGCTCGCGGACTGGCTCGCCCGCATCGCCGTGATTCCCGCGGAATTGCCGATCGGCATCGTGACCAGCCTCGTCGGCGGCCCCTTCCTGCTGTGGATGCTCACGCGAAAATCCTGAGACGCCGATGCTTTCCACCCGACAACTGACCTGCGCGCGCGGCGATCGCACGGTGCTGCATGCGATCGACCTCGACCTGCACGCCGGCGAGGTGCTGGGCGTGCTCGGCGCCAACGGCGCGGGCAAATCGACCCTGCTCGGCACGCTCGCGGGCGAACTGGCGCCGACCGGCGGCACACTCACGCTCGATGCGGCGCCGCTGGCGCGCTGGTCCGCGCGGGCGCTGGCGCGGCGGCGCGCGGTGCTGCCGCAATCGCCGAGCCTCGCCTTCGACCTTTCCGTGCGCGAGGTCGTGGAGATGGGCGCCTACCCGTTTCCCGAGATCGATGCGGATACGGTAGCCGCCCGCGTCGATGAGGTGCTTCAGCTGGCCGACGTGACGTCGCTGCGCGACCGGCGCTATCTCGGCATTTCGGGCGGCGAGCAGCAACGGACGCAGTTCGCCCGCGCGCTGCTGCAGGCGCTGACCGGCCGGGCCCCACGCGAATACCGCGCGCTGTTTCTCGACGAACCGACCTCGAGCCTCGACCCGCGGCACCAGTTGCTGCTGCTGCGTGCGGTGCGCACCCTGGCGCGCGACGAAGGGCTCGCCGTGCTCGTGGTGCTGCACGACGTCAATCTCGCCGCGCGCTGGTGCGACAGGCTGCTGCTGCTGGCGGACGGGCACGCGATCGCGCTGGGCAGACCCGCCGAGGTATTGGTGCCCGCCGCGCTGGCCCGCGTCTACGGATTGCGCGCCGAGGTGACCGCGAGCGAGGCCGGGCCGTCCGTCACGTTCGCGCTGGATTGACCGGCCGCGGTTACCGCAGCAGGTACGGCAGCAGGCACGTCAGCAGGCACGTCAGCAGCAGCGACGCTCGCTCCGGTCAACGGCTGGCGGTGCGCAGCACATTGGTGGCGCGCGGTACCCGGACACCGTTGAAGTACAGCACCCCCATCCTGGGGCCGTCGCCCAGTATCCAGGGCGCGCGTACGACCGTGTGCTCGTGCGCCTGGATCCTGCCAGGACTGTAGACGCCCATGTCCGCCGCGATGTCGATGCGGCCGTTCGCCTCGACGTTGCCCAGATTCAGAAGCATGCCATCGCCGAATAGCGGCCAGCCTGACTGACGGTCGCGGCTCGCGCGGATGTCCATGCTGCCGCCGCGAAGCGACGCATTCCTGTCGATGAACACACCCTTCGCCTGCACGCGCACGGCGTCGTTCGCGGCCACGGTCCCCTGCAGCTGCACCATCGCATCGCTGAAGACATCGACGCGTTTGCCCATCACGACGCCCGGATGCACGTAGTCGCCTTTCGACTGGATCGTCACATCGGCATCCCACTGGCCCACGAAACCGGGCGTCCGCACGCCCGTCCCCTGCTCCGTGGCGATCAGCCGGATGCGCTCGCCGTGCATCGCGCCGAACTCGGTGCCGTCGATCGCGAAGCGCTGCGAAGGTGCATCGCCCGGGCTGGTCTGGCCCACCACCTGACGCGTGCGATAGTCGAAGCGGTTCGGCCCCGCGATCACAGTCAGGTCCCGCACCTGGACACGACTTTCCACCTTCACGTTGCGCGCCACGACGTCGAGCGTGCGCAGTCCGTGTCCGGCCTTGCCTGCCTCGAACGCGACGTCGCCGCCCATCACGTCGAAGCCCGCCAGCGCGCCCTCGGCGTCGAGGTGCGGCGTGCCTGTCGTCAGCGTGACGCGATCGGTATTGATAAACCCGCAGCCCCTGCAGGTCATGCCGTGCGGATTGGCGACCACGACATCGGCGCGATCGCCATGCACTTCCGTCATGCCGGCCAGCACGCTTCGATTGGCGGACACCACCTCGTTGAGAACGAGATTCGCGGTACGGTAGAGATGCGGATTGCCGGCGATGGCGCCGGCAATCTCGGACGGCCTTGGCGCCTGCCCTGGCAACGCATTGTTGAGCACGAGCCCGGCAGCGTCCACGTTGTAGGCGTCATAGCGGTTGTGCGAAATTCCCGCGGCATTGGGCACGGCGATATCGACGATGGTGGCGCCGTTGTCCGCGAGACGCACGGTGGCATTGCTGCCCGCAACGGTAACGGATTGGGCGGACGCCGCCCCGACCGGGACGGCGCCGCCCGCCACCAGACAGGCGAAAACACGGACGACAAAGCGGGCGTGAGCAATGTGTGGCATGTCGGAGCTCCGGTGAAGAGGGAGCGCCTACGGTCTCACGGATGCATCCTGCAGGCTGTAGCCGATCCGCGAAATGTCCGAGCGGATCGGCGCGCCGGCTACATGACGGTACCCGCGATCGTCATGGTCAGCGGCATCTGCTCGGCGCCCGCCGTGCAGGTCACGGTGACCGCGAACGGTCCCGGTGCGCTCGGCTGGATCTGGATGGCGTTGGGCGCGAACACGACCGGGACCAGCGAGACGTTGCTCGAGCCCGTGGTCCAGTTCCATCCCGCGCATTGCATGATGCCTTCGTCGATACCGCGATGGACCACCTGCACGGCCACCGTGGCCGGAATCGGGTTGACCAGCTTCAGCGGCTGCGGACCGTTGTAGATCAGCGCCCAGGTCGGCTGCTCGGTCACGAACAGGCTCGCGCGCGGGCGTGGCGTCAGCGTGAGGCTCCCCGCGGTGACGGACAGCACGCTCTGATACGCATCGGCGCCATTCGCCAGGCTCGTGCCAATCGTCGTCGTGCGTGTGCTGGCATCGGGCTGCACGGCAAGCGTCGGGGACGTCGTGGTGAACGTCCAGAGCCCGTCGAATGCGCTCGTGGTATCGACCTCGTCGTTACGGACCACGCGCGAGGCGAACGACTGCGGACGCCCGTTGAGCACGGAGAGCGCATTGATCTGCGCGCCGCCCTGCGACAGCACGAGGCGGTAGCTGGCCACGCCGGCACCCACCACGGAGACCGGGAACAGGCCCGACAACGTGCCGCCATTCGGCGCCGTAACGGACACGCTGACGAGCGCCTGCGCCACCGCCGCGGCCGTGTTGAACGCGCGCAGCGTGCCCACATTGGCCGCGCCCGTGACCTGCACCGCGGCACCGCTGCTGTTCCACGTCCATGCCGTGCCCGCGGAGGAACGGTCCGCGCCATGGCTATCGATCAGCGACGCCGTAACGGGCAGTACCTGGCCATGCGTCATCGACAGCGCCGGATACGGCAGCGCGAGCGCGTAGGTCGTGGCGCCCGCGGCCAGCACCGTCACGCTTGCCGACTGCATCGGCAGCTGCGTGACCGCGCCATCGGCGGCCGTGACCGTGCCGACCACGCTGATGGTGGCCACGCCCACGCCCGTGCCGCGCACGTTGGCGGTGCCCGGCGCGCTCGCTGGCGTCACCGTGGCGATGGCGCTGTTGGACGTCGACCACGTGAACTGCGTAGAGACGGTGACGTCGTTGCCGTTGCCGTCGACGACGGTCGCGGTCATCGGCAGCGTACCGCCGACGGCGACCTGTCCCGACGTCAGCCCGAGCTGCATCACGTAGGTCTTGGAGGCGGAATTGTTGGAGCCCGAGCCACCACCCGACCCACCACCCGACCCGCCGTTCGATCCGCCGCTGCCGCCCGCACCGGCCGTCGTCGGGGTGCCCGACCCGGAGCCGCCGCCGCCACCGCCGCACGCCGCGAGCGTCAATGCGGTAAAGATGGCCAGCAGCCACGTTGTCCACGTATTCGTTCTCATGATCTGTCCCCTCGGTCCCGGTTGCGGCGCCGCAGCACCTGCTCCGTTCTCTGTTTGCGTACCACGTTCGCCTGCAATGTCTTCGTGCCCGCGCATGGGCCTTCTTCGTGCTATCAGCCTATGCGCGATAGGACCGTGGCAATACCGGTCAGAGGACTGAGCGGCGGCCCACACAACGGGCGTAGGTCAGCCATTTTTCGCGCGCGCGATACGCGGGATCATCCGTTTGCCCGATCCCGCCACGTGGCGCGCCGCACCGACGCGGTTGACGCAAGGCGCGGTTTTCGACTACGCTCCCTCATTCGTCCGATACATGCCCTTCGCTTCAACGCATGCACGCCACCGCTGCCGCCCCTGTCGATTTCGCCGATGCCCCGCGCATCGCGGCGAACTCGCGCGCGCCGCGTGTGCCGGTTTGCGGCGGTGCGGCATCTGCTTCTCCCCTCCTTCTCGCGCTATCGCTAACCCTAGTGATCGGTTGCCGGGCCTAGTGCCTGTGGCAGTTCGGCAGCCTGTCGCCACGCGTTCGCGTTATCTGTTTTCCGCGTTTCCCGTTTTTAAGATTTCCCGTTTCCGTACTGGAGCTTCCGCGAGGAAGGAGAACCCATGCTGTCCAATCCCGCCGCCAAATACCGTCCCGCCACCGCCGTAGACTTGCCCGACCGCACCTGGCCCTCGCGCCAGATCACGCGCGCGCCCCTCTGGATGAGCACCGACCTGCGCGATGGCAATCAGGCGCTGATCGAACCCATGAGCGTCGAGCGCAAGCTGCGATTCTTCGAGCAGCTCGTGAAGATCGGCCTGAAGGAAATCGAGGTGGGCTTCCCGTCGGCCTCGCAGACCGACTTCGACTTCGTGCGCATGCTGATCGAGCAGAAGCGCATTCCCGACGACGTGACGATCATCGTGCTGACGCAGTCGCGCGAGGATCTGATTCGCCGTACCGTCGAGTCCGTGCGCGACGCGCACCGGGCCACCGTGCACCTGTACAACCCGATCGCGCCCGCATGGCGCCGCATCGTGTTCAATGCCTCGCGTGAAGAGATCCGCGAGGTGGCGGTGACAGGCACGCGGCTCATCCGCGAGCTGACCGACGCGCAGCCGGGCACGCACTGGGGCTACGAGTACTCGCCCGAGACGTTCAGCCAGGCCGAACTCGATTTCGCGCTCGAGGTGTCGAATGCCGTGGCCGAAGCGTGGGGCGCGGCGCCGGGGCGCAAGATGATCCTCAACCTGCCGACCACGGTGGAATGCAGCACCCCGAACGTGTTCGCGGACCAGATCGAATGGATGCATCGCCATCTCGCGCGGCGCGAACACATCGTGCTGTCGGTACACCCCCACAACGACCGTGGCACAGCCGTGGCCGCCGCCGAGCTGGCCGTAATGGCCGGTGCCGATCGCGTCGAAGGCTGCCTGTTCGGCAACGGCGAGCGGACCGGCAACGTGGACCTCGTCACGCTCGCGCTGAATCTCTACACGCAGGGCGTGTCGCCGGGCCTCGATTTCTCCGATATCGACGAAGTGCGCCAGTGCGTCGAGCACTGCAACCAATTGCCCGTGCATCCGCGCCACCCGTATGTCGGCGACCTCGTGTTTACCGCGTTCTCGGGCTCGCATCAGGACGCGATCCGCAAGGGCTTCGCGCAGCAGCAGGCCGACGCCATCTGGGAAGTCCCCTACCTGCCGATCGACCCCGCGGACCTCGGCCGCAGCTACGACGCCGTGATCCGCGTCAACAGCCAGTCCGGCAAGGGCGGCATGGCCTACCTGCTCGAGCAGGTGCACGGCATCTACATGCCGCGCCGTCTGCAGATCGAGTTCAGCCGCGCGGTGCAGGCGATGACGGACGAGACGGGCCTCGAAGCCAGCGCCGAAGATCTCTACGCGCTGTTCCGCCGCGAATACCTCGATCGCGAGTCCCCGCTCCAGTACGTGGCCCATCGAATGACGTCAGCCGCCAACGGCAATGTGGAGATCGATATCGAACTGATGCGCGACGGACAGCCGACCCGCGTGCGCGGTGCCGGTAACGGTCCGATCGATGCGGTGGTCGATGCCTTCGTGCGCGAACTTGGCGTACCCGTGCGCGTGATGGACTATCACGAGCACGCGCTGTCGGCTGGCGCCGATGCGAAGGCCGCCTGCTATGTGGAAGTACGGGTGGGCAATTCGGGCACCGGATTCGGCGCGGGCGTCGATGCGAGCATCGTCACCGCATCGCTGCGGGCGGTCGTGTCGGGCGTCAATCGCCATCTGGCGAGCGAGGCGGGCCAGATCGTGGCGCCTGTCGAGGCCAAGGCCGCCTAAAAACGGGTGTGCCCCACCCCCATGGGGCACACCACGAAAGACGTCCTGTTGGACGCCCACGACATGCGCGGTACAAGACCACGTGCCCACAGCGTAACGGGCGCCACGTGGCCGCGCCACGAATAAATCCGCATGTAAATAGAAGCCGCATGTCGCGAGGGATTTTCGCGACATCGCAATACCTTGCGTTGGGTCAATGCCGGCGAATGCCGATGGCGCCACACTGGTCTCGCAGTTTGACGAAAAAAGCGAAGACCAAAATGACCGCCACTCTCTCCGGATATTTCTCTCGTATTACCCCGCGCATTACGCCGCGCATTACCTCTCGCATCCCGTCCCGCTTTGCCCTGTCACTGGTCGCCGCCCTGATCGGCACCATGCCGCTCGGCGCCGCCGCGGCCGACGACGCCACGCAGGGCAACTGGATGATTCGCCTGCGCTCCACGTATCTGAAGATGGACGACAAGTCGGACCCGATCGGCGGCGTGGGCGCCTCGGACCGTATCGGGGTCAACAACAAGTGGATTCCCGAGATCGACGTGACCTACTTCGTCGTCCCGCATGTGGCGCTGGAACTGATGGCCACGGTGCCGCAGAGCCAGGATGTGAGCCTGGACGGAAACAAGATCGGGACCTTCCGCCATCTGCCGCCGGCGCTGGTGCTCCAGTACCACTTCCTGCCCGAAGGCACGTTCCGGCCCTACGTGGGCGCCGGCGTGAACGTGACGCGCATCTACGGTGCGAATCTCGCGGGCAACTCGCTGCAGCTCGACCGGTGGAGCGTGGGGCCCGTGCTGCAGATCGGCATGGACTACAAGCTCACGAAGCACTGGTTCCTGAACGTGGACGCCAAGAAGTCGTGGATCTCGAGCAACGTCTATGCGGGCGGCACCAAGGTGTCGACCGTCAACCTCGACCCCTGGCTGTTCAGCGCCGGCGTCGGCTACCGGTTCTGACGCGCGGCGCCCGCGGGCCTAGCGGAACGCGGGCTCGTCGAAGCTGCGCAGCTTGCGCGAGTGCAGCGCTTCCACGCCGCTCTCGCGCAGGATGCGCACGGCCTCGAGACCGATCGTCATATGCTGGCTGACGCGCTGGCGATAGAACGCATTGGCCATGCCGCGCAGTTTCAGCTCGCCATGAAGCGGCTTGTCGGAGACGCACAGCAGCGTGCCGTACGGCACGCGCAGGCGAAAGCCGTTGGCCGCCACGGTCGCGCTTTCCATGTCGATGGCGATCGCGCGCGACTGGTTGAACCGCGCGTAGAGCGCCTTCGACTTGAGCTCCCAGTTGCGGTCATCGGTCGATACCACGGTGCCCGTGCGCATGCGCGTCTTCATCTCGTTGCCCGACAGACCCGTCACGCGCGCCACGGCTTCCTGGAGCGCCACCTGGATCTCCGCGATCGGCGGCACGGGGACCCACGGCGGCAGGTCGTGGTCGAGCACATGGTCGTCGCGCACGTACGCGTGCGCCAGCACGTAGTCGCCCAGCTGCTGCGAGCGGCGCAGGCCGCCGCAGTGGCCGATCATCAGCCAGCAGTGCGGACGCAGCACGGCAAGATGATCGGTCATGGTCTTGGCGTTCGACGGCCCCACGCCGATGTTCACGAGCGTCACGCCGAGCTTGTCCTCGCGGACGAGGTGATAGGCCGGCATCTGCGGCAGCGCCCGCGGCCGTGCGGCCTCGTCGGGATCGCTCGCGCCGAGTTCCTGCGTCACGTCGCCGGGTTCGACAAATCGCACGTAGCCGTCGCCGCCATCGCTGGCCATCAGCGAGCGGCCGAGCGCCACGAATTCATCGACGTAGCGCTGGTAGTTCGTGAACAGCACGAAGCGCTGGAAATGGTGAGGGGCGGTCCCCGTGTAGTGATACAGCCGCTGCAGGGCAAGATCGACGCGCTCGCCCGGAAACAGCGAGAGCGGCCATGCCTCGCCCGGTACCGGCTCGTACGTGCCATTCGCGATCGAATCGTCGATGCGTGACAGCTCGGGCAGGACGAACGACGCCTCGAGCTCGCGGGCCTGCGTGTAGCTGATATCGGTGGTCGATGCCTCGATGACGAACGGCAGCGGAATCGGCCGCCGCGACAGGCCCACCACGACCGGCACGCGGTGATAGCGGATCAAACGCTCGATCTGGTCGCGATAGTAATCGGCCAGCAGGTCGGGCCGCGTCACGGTGGTGCCATACACGCCGGGATACGCGACGGTACCCCAGGCCGGGCGGCTGTCCGTGACCATGGTCTCGAGATTGACCGAGACGCCCAGGTACGGGTAGCACGCGTGCGCGGCGGACGGCAGGGACTCGCCGCGCGCGAACGCCTCGAACCGTGCGCGTACCGCGGCGACGGAACTGTCGTAGATTTCGCGGATGCGCGCCAGCGCGCTGTCGGCGTCGGAGAACTCGGCCAGCTGATCGGCCGGATGGGCGGAGGAGTAGATGGCGGCGTTCATGCTGGTCATCATACCGCGCACCCATGCCACCGTGCCAGTTTGACGCGATGGCTAGCGCTCGTTACACTCTGTCGCCATTCAGAAGGAGTGCCGATGGAAATCCGGAATCCGTTACCCGTGGAAGTCGAGGCTGCCAGACGTCTGCTGGCGGCGAACGGGTGGGACCACCGGGTTGGCAACGCGGAACGCTTCGCGCAGCTGATCGCCAATTCGCAACGGGTGGCGGTGGCCGTGGAAGACGGCGAAGTCGTGGGCTTCGTGCGCGCCCTGTGCGACGATATCGCGAACGGCTATATCTCGATGATCGCCGTCGCGCCGCAATACCGCCGCCGCGGCATCGGCCGCGCGCTAATGCGCCATATCATGGGTAACGATCCCGATATCACGTGGGTCCTGCGCGCCGCGCGCTCTTCCGAGGCGGCCTTCTTCGGCCAGCTCGGCTTTTCCCCGTCGATGGTCGCGATGGAGCGGCGGCCGCTGTAGGCGCGCCCCCCGCGCTCCCCTCCCCGCTATACCTCGCAACGACCTCACCTCACTGCTGCGCCATCGCGCGCCGGAATTCCTCGGCGGTCCCCATCTGACGGAACAGTTTCCCGCCCGGCGCGAAGCGATCCGCCGTCGATAGACCGCCCACCACCACCGGTTCGAATCCCGCGTCGCGCACCAGTTGCGAGGCGACCTCGAGCGCCTGCGCATCGTCGCCCGCGATCGGTACGGCCAGCGGCGCCCCGCTGCGATGGCTCTCGCGCGCGAATTCGGTCGCGCCGGTGAAGTTGAACGCGCGGACGATCTTCGCGCCACGCAGGTATTTCGACGTCGTGGCGCCGATGCCGTTTCGCTGCACCTCTTCCACCACCGCGCCGTCGCGCGCCGCAATGGCGTTGGTCGCGTCGAGCACGGTCTTGCCGCGCCACGCCGATGCATTCTGCTCGCCGATCGCCGGCACCGCGCCGTAGGGCACGGCCAGCAGCAGCACGTCGGCAAAGGCGATGGCCTGTGCCACGGTGCCCGTCTGCGCGAGCGGGCCGAGCTTGTCGGCCATCGACTTCAATTCCTCGGGATGCCGCGAGGAGAACATCACGGAATGGCCGGCCTTGACCCACAGTCCGCCAATCGTGCCGCCGATGCGGCCGGACCCGATCACGCCGATACGCGCTTTCGCCGCGTTGGACGCGTTCGCCACGTTCGTCGTAGTGGCTGCCTTCGCCGCCGGGGCCTGCGCGCGGACAAGGCCGCCTGTCACGGCCAGCGCGACGCCGGCCAGCAGCACGGTGCGCCGTGACACGCGCGCAGAAATCTCGGGATGACTCATGGTTGCCTCCGCGTTGTTCCGACCCAGTCACTCTAGGCCAAAACGCGCCCGGTTTCCGGTCCCGGCTGTCTCGCCAGGTGATCAGGCTGTCACGCCGCCGTCATCGGGGGTGCCTAGACTGGCGCGCGGCACGCACGACCACAAGGACAAAGAACAATGACACGCGATTCGAGGAAACCGCTCGCCCTGCCCTGCCTGACCCGCCTGACCATGCTGGCGCTGGCCACCGTCGCCCTGACCGCCTGCGGCGGCGATGGCGACGGCGGCGCCAACGCCAGCCCGAGCACCGGCAATAACGGCGGGGGCAGCACGCCTGGACAGACCGTGACCGTCAAGCCGCTGGCCGGCGGCACGACCTATGTGGGCGCGGTCAGTTTCGGCGATACCCTCTCGGTCACGCTCGACCAGCCCGCGGCCGGTCAGCTGACGGTGCGCTTTCTCGATTCGCGCGTCGGCCTCGCCGGCAGCCTCGTCGGCCAGTACGGGCTGGACGCAGCCAGCGGCACCTACCGCGTCTCGGGCCTGACGGCCAGCGCCGACGCGCCCGCGGCACTGGCCACCGCCGCATCGGCCATCACGTTCACGTTCACGATCGACGAGGGCGTGCTGTCCGGCGCGCTGGGCAAGGTGCCCAACGTCAGGCTGGCCGATGGCACCCTGCTGCAGGGCTATATCAGCGCGGCCAACCGTGGCGCGCAACTGTCGGAGATCGCCGGCACCTACGCATTCCTGCGCCAGACTGGCGCCAGTGCCTCGGCAGGCCAGCTCGATATCGCCGCCGACGGCAGCGTGCGCGTCTGCGCGGGTCAGGGTTTCGCCGCGGACTGCGCGGGCGGCCAGATCGGCAGCCTGACCGCGGATGCGGACCAGACGCGCTACCCCGGCGCTTACACGCTGACGCTGGCCGGTGCCAAGGTCGGCCGCGTGTTCGCGGGCCGCCAGACGGGCCAGGTGGCCCTGTTCGTCGACGAGCCAGGCACCGGTGCCGGCAACACGGCCGGCAACTGGATCGTGCGCACCGCGCAGGCGCTGCCGGCCACTGCGATCGATGGCGACTGGGTCTGCGCCGAGCCCGAGCTCGACGCGGCCGACGCCCTGACCGGCCGCACGCGCCGCAATATCGTTTCCGTGAGCGGCAATACGCTCGCGGCGGACAACGTGCCCGTCGATGTGCCGCTCACCTACAACACGGTGGCGGGCGTCAAGGCGAACGGTCTGATCGGCGGCACGTGGCAGACCACGGTGGCCGGCCAGGCCGCCACGGCCAGCCTCACGCTGCTGCCGGTCAGCGCGAAGCTCGCCTATCAGGTGCGTCAGGAGCCGGGCAGCAAGCATCTGCTGCCGGCCGTCTGCGCGCCGCTGCCGGCCCCGGCCCCGATCGCCACGTACGTGAACGCGAAGGCCGGCGACAACCTGCTGGTGACGCTGCGCGACCTGCGTCCGACGCAGCCCGCGATCGGGCGCGACCAGATCTACTACAAGCTGGGCCGCTATGCGAAGGATCCCGTCAAGAACTTCGATGACGCGTGCGAGAACAATGGCCAGAACAAGAGCGACAAGAACCTGAACCTCACCACCGCGCGTATCGACAACCTGAGCTCGTTCGGCTGCACGCAGGTCGTCGGCAACAAGCCACAGGACATGAAGACGCTCGTGGTCGGCCCGTACGGCGAGCCCTATCTGACCGACGGTCACCATGCGTTCACGACGATGACCGAAGCCCCGACCGGCGGCCCGCAGTCCAAGGCGTACGTCAAGGTGCAGGACAATCTGATGAACCTGAACCGCGCGACGTTCTTCCGCACGCTGCGCGAGCGCAGGCTGGTCTGGCTGAAGGATCCGGACAACCGTCCGATCTATCCGGCCGATCTGCCACGCGCGCTGGGGCTCGCCAACGGCCTGGGCAACGATCCGTACCGCTCGCTGGTCTACTTCACGCGCGACATCGGCTATTCGCAACTGTCCGACGCCACCGAGTTCACGGAGTTCTACTGGGGCGACTGGCTGCGCAAGGTGGTGGACCTGAAGACCGTGAACCTCGACGACACCACGAGCTACCTCGCCGCGGTACGCAAGGCCGCCGAAGCCATGGTGGCGCTGGCGCCCGATGCGCCGGTGAGCAACGGCAAGACCGCGGCACAGCTGGGCCGTCTGGATGCCTTCGTCGAATCGGAGTTCACCAAGCTCTCGCAACCGGTCACCGCATCTAGCCCGGGCAAGCTGCCGTACGCGGTGGACTACCGCCTGGGCCTGAAGAAGTAAGGCCCCCAGTCGTCGCGGAGACGGGCGAGCGTACCCGTTTCTGCGTGATGGTCCGGGCAACGAAAAGCCGCCGGTCTCTCACGAGAACCGGCGGCTTTTTCTCGTCCGCGCGCCGCGGTCCGCTTATTCCGGCTGGATATTGGCGGACTTGATGATGCGGCCCCACTTGGCCGATTCCTGCCCCTGGAACTTCGCCAGTTCCGCCGGGGTGCTGGTGAACACCTCGGTGCCGGTGGTCTGATAGAAGCTGGCCGCGGTTTCGCTCTTTGCCGCCTTGACGAGCATCGCGTTGAGCTTGTCCACCACGGCCGCCGGCGTCTTGGCGGGCGCGTAGGCCGCGAACCAGTAGCTCATCTCGTAGCCCTTGACCCCGGCCTCGTCGATGGTCGGGACGTCCGGTGCCAGCGGCGAGCGGCTCTTGCCCGATACGCCCAGCGCGCGCAGCTTGCCGGTCTTCACCTGCGGCAGGCCCGTCGCGGTATCGGTGATCATCATCTGGATCTGGTTGCCGAGCAGGTCCGTGATGGCCAGCGGGTTGCTCTTGTACGGCACGTGCAGCAGTTCCACATGGGCCATCTGCTGGAACAGTTCGCCCGCGATCCGCGACGACGAGCTGCCGCTGCCGAAGCTCAGCTTGCCCGGCTCCTTCTTGGCCAGCGCGATGAACTCGCCCACGGTCTTGGCCGGCACCGCCGGATTGACCACCATGATCTGGCCGCCGCGGCCGAGCGCGGTGACGGGCGAGTAATCCTTGACCGGATCGTACGGCAGCTTCTTGAACAGATGCTCGTTGGCCGCATGCGTGGTGTTCGTGGTGATCAGCACCGTGTAGCCGTCCGGGCTGGCCTTGGCGACGTCCGTGGCGGCGATAAAGCCATTGGCGCCGGGCTTGTTATCGACGACGACGGTGACCTTCGACTCGAGCGTCACGGCCTGGCCGACCGCGCGCGCGAGCTGGTCGGTCGCGCTGCCGGCCGCGAACGGCACGACGAAGCGGATCGGCTTGTCGGGATAGTCGGCCCAGGCACTGCCCATGGGCAGCACCAGCGAAGCGAGCGTGGCGGCTGCGAGCGCGAGCGGCTTGCGGGCAGCGAACAACATTGCGGACATCTTGGTCTCCTCGGGTGAATTCGTTTTATGGGGGCAACGGGCTCAGGACCCGCCGGACAATCGCGGCGGCACTGGCACCGGCATGCGCAACACCAGGAACGCGAGCGCCTTGCCGTGCGTGTCGAGATTGAGCGAGTCGTTGACACCGCCATCGAGCACGCCGTCGATCACGAAGTTCATCGCCTGCAGCGACGGCACCAGATAGCGCGTGACGGCCGTGGGCTGGCGATGGGCGAACAGGGCGCGGACGGCGTCTTCGGTCACGTGCTCGACAAGGTGATCGAAGTCGCGCGCGTCGTAGGCGATGACGCTGATATTGGAGCGGTCGCCCTTGTCGCCGGTGCGACCGTGGGCGAGCGAGTACAGGGAGGTAGTCGGCGATGGCATGACGGACTCTCGATCAGGCTACGAACGTATAGGTCGGCGACACCGCCGCGCGCGGCACCAGGCACGACATGGCATTGAGGCGGCTGCGCAGCGCCGTGCGCACGCCGCCTCCGCCTGCCGGGCCACAGGTGTATAGCGTGTTGACCTCGCGCAGCAGTGCCTGCGCGACGGCCTTGTCCTCGTGCACGAGCGCCGCGCGCAGCCGCACGTCCTGGGCATCGGCCTCGCCCGGCTGCGTGGCGGCGAGCATGGTACCCGCGTCGTCGGCGAACACGCTCAGCACGCCGATCAGATCGAAGCGAATGTGTGCGTCGAAGCCGAGCATCGTCATGCGCTTGCGCACGATATCGGCGGCCAGTCGCGCGCGCGCGGCGGCATTGGGACCCGCGTAGGAAATCTCGCCCTCGGCGATCCAGCCGCCCTGATAGAACAGGTTGGCCTTCAGTGTCTCGGTACGCGCGTGCCCGCGGATATTGCGAACGGCGACGCGGTCGGGGCCGATCTGCTCGACCGTGACCTCGCCGATATCGGCCACGACGTCGGGCGTCAGGTAGGCGCGCGGGTCGTGGACCTCGTACAGCAGCTGCTCCTTGACCGTGCGCAGGTCGACACAGCCGCCGGTGTTCGCGGCCTTGAAGATCTCGATGGCGCCGGTTTCGTCGAGCTGTGCGATGGGAAAGCCCACCGCGTGCACGTCGGGGACGTCCTTCATGCCCGGATCGGCGAAATAGCCGCCGCTGACCTGCGCGCCGCATTCGAGCAGGTGGCCCGCCATGGTCGCGGCGGCCAGACGATTCCAGTCGTCCCATGCCCAGCCGAAATGCGCCATGGCGGGGCCGACGGCGAGGGCGGGATCGGCCACGCGGCCGCATACGACGATCTGCGCGCCGTCGCGCAGCGCGTCCGCGATGCCGCGCGCGCCGATATAGGCGTTGGCGCAGACGAAGCGCGCCTCGGGAAAGCTTTCGCCCACGCGCTCGCGCAGCAGGGCACGGCCAGCGTCGCCGGACAGGTCGTCGCCTTCGACGACGGCCACGCGCGGAGCGGGCAGTTCGAGGTCCGCGGCGAGCACGGCGATGCGCCGCGCGGCGGCGCGGGGGTTGGCGGCGCCGAAATTGCCGATGATCGGAATGTTGTGCTTCAGGCAGAGCGCCAGCACGGGGGTCAGCAACTGGTCGAGCAGGGGTTCGTAACCATGCTCCGGGTCCTGGCGGCGGGCGAGTTGCGCGAGGGCGAGCGTGCGTTCGGCAAGCGTCTCGAAAATCAGCGCGGCGGGGCCGCCGGCGGCGATCAGCGTGCGAACCACGGGCAGGGCGGCGTCGGTGCGGTCGCCGGAGAAGCCGGCACCGGAGCCGATCAGCATGGGGACAGTCATGGGGTGCCTCGGGTGGAATGGCGGCGATCCCATTTTAGGCTCGGCTTCCGTGTTCCAAAAAATGGATTATTTGGATTAATCTATCGGTTTGTTGGATGAAAGGCGGCCGCCCATGAACATCTCCGTCAGGCATCTGCGCGCCTTCGTCGCGCTTGCGACGCATCGCAATTTCACGCGCGCGGCGCAGGCGTGTCATTTGTCGCAATCGGCGTTCAGCACGCTCGTGCAGGCACTTGAGGAACAGGCCGGCAGCCGGTTGTTCGAACGCACCACCCGCCATGTCGAACTCAGCGCCGACGGCCGGCGGTTCGAGGAAGTCGCACGGCGCCTGCTCGAGGACTTCGAGGCCGCGTTTGCCGATCTGCGCGACCACGCCGAGCGCCGCAAGGGCCGCGTGGCGATCGCCGCGCTGCCATCGCTCGCCGCGGGCGACCTGCCGCCGTTGCTGGCCGCGTTCCACGCACGCTATCCGGGCATTGCGCTCGAGCTCCACGACCAGCTTGCCGACGGCTGTATCGAGCTCGTCCGCCGCGGACAGGCCGACTTCGCGCTGGCGCCCGCGCCCGCGCAGGATGCCGATCTGCGCATCGAACCGCTTGTGCACGACAACTTCCACCTCGTCTGCCGCGCCGACCATCCACTCGCGCGAAAGCGCCGTGTCGCCCCGCAGGCGCTGGCCGGGCTGCCGTTCATCCAGCTATCGCGCACGAGCAGCGTACGGCAGCATCTCGATGCGGCCCTGCACCCTCTGCGCCTCAGCGGCGTGATGGAGGTCGAGCACCTGGCCACCGTGGCCGCGCTCGTCGAAGCAGGACTCGGCATCTCCGTAGTGCCCGCGCTCGCGCTGTTCCAGTTCCGCCGCGAGGCGCTCGCCATCCGTCCGATGCAGATGCCGCAGCTCGTGCGCGATATCTGTCTTGTCCGGCTAAAGGAGCGCGGCGACTCCTCGGCCGCCGCGGCCATGATCGAAATGCTGCGTCAGAAGTGGCCGAGATAGCCACCATCGACGGCGATGACCTGCCCGGTCACGTACGACGCGGACGGCGAGGCGAGGAACACGGCCGCGCCCGCGAGTTCGGACGGCTGTCCCCAGCGGCCCAGCGACGTACGCTGCCGCAGCCACGCGTCGATCGACGCGTCGGCGACCATCGCCTTGTTGGGTTCGGTGGCGAAGTATCCGGGCGCGATCGCATTGACGGTAATGCCATGCCGGCCCAGATCGGCCGCCATCGCGCGCGTGAGCGCATCGAGGCCGCCCTTGGTGGCGGGATACAGCACGTCGTTGGCGCGCGCGACCTGACCCGCGATCGACGTGACATTGATGATGCGCCCATAGCCATGCCGCTGCATCGGCACCGACGCGTGGCGGCAGAGCGCATAGGGCGCGATCAGATTCGTCTCCAGCATCGCGCGCATGTCGTCGGCATCGAGGTGCGCCATCGAGTTGCGATGCCGCGCGCCGGCGTTGTTCACGAGGATATCGAGCCGTCCATGCGCGGCGTCGATGCGCGCGAACGCGTCGGCCACAGCCGCCTCGTCGGTGATATCGAGCACGAGCGATTCCGCGGCCAGCCCCTCGGCTTCAAGTTGCGCGACCGTCTGTGCCACGCGCTCCGCATTGCGCGCGCAGACGAGCACATGCGCGCCCGCGGCGGCCAGGCCGGCCGCGATGGCCTGGCCGAGTCCCTGCGCGCCGCCCGTCACGAGCGCGATCCGGCCGGTCAGCGAGAAAGGAGAGGAAGGTGACGTTGCCATCGGGCAACTATACCGCAGCACATCGGCGTCACCGGGAACCGCCTATCGAATCAGCTTGCCCGTCGAGGACACGATCGACATCTCGACGAACGACGAGCCCGTATGTCGCGTGGGGCTGTAGCTGATGAGGATGCCACCGAGGTCGTAGTCGCGCAGGTTCTCGAGCGCGCTCACGAGCTTCTCGCGCGTGGGCTCGGGCCCGGCGCGGCGCAGCCCTTCGACGAGCACCTTGGCGGACATGAAACCCTCCATGCCGGCATTGGTCGGCTCCACGCTCTGCTGGCGCGCCAGGCTGCGATACTCGCTCGCCAGCGTCATCTGGCTCGAGTTCGTGCCCGGGACCACCTGCGTGATGATGAGCCCGCGGCCGTCTTCGCCGAGGTCCCTGATAAACGAGTCGGCCGCGTTGTTCGACAGCGTCACGAACTGCGCCTGGCTGCCGCCACGCTTCATGTCGCGAATGACGCGCGCCGCTTCCGCGCCGGAGCCGATCACGAGCACGGCCTGCGGATTGGCCTTGTTCAGCGTGGCCACGCCCTGGCTGATATCCCCCATCGGCCGCGCATAGGATGCCGCGCCAGCGGGCTGCACGCCACGCGCCTGCAGGGCGGTGGTAAAGCCTTCGTACACGTCCTGCCCGAAGCCGTCGTTGGCATAGAAGATCGCGATGCGCGTCATGCCCGAGGTGGCCAGATGATTGATCGCGCGTGCCACTTCGTCCTGATACTTCGCGCGAACGTTGAACACGTAGCGGTTGACGGGACGATGCAGCGTGATGGCGCCCGTGAGCGGCGCGACCAGCGGCACCTTCTCGGCAGAGATCAGCGGCAGGATGCTTTCGTTCTGCGGCGTGCCGCGCACCATGAACAGCGCGAACACCTTGTCTTCCTGAATCAGCTTGCGCACGTTGTCCGGCGTGCGTTTGGCGTCGAAGCCGTCGTCATACGTGACCAGCTCGATCTTGCGGCCGTTGATGCCGCCCGCGGCGTTCACGGTGTTCAGATATACCTGCGCGCCCGATATCTGTTCCTTGACCGACCCGGCCACGGGCCCGGTAACACCCGCGGATTGACCGATACGAATCGTGTTCCGGCCGATGCCGGGCTCGGCGCTGACGGTATGTACGGCAAACCCCAGCGCGGCGGCAAGCATGCCCCGCGCCATCCATGATGCGCTCATTGTCTGACCCCTCCCGCGCCATTGGTGGCACGAATCGCCTGCGTGTTTATTTGTTTTCCGCTGCGCGCGAACGGGCGTCACGTTGCATGACGCGCGTCCACGAGTCGCAAATTACCGCAAACGAGTAAGAAGGTGCAAACTTCCGCGCCGCGCGCGAGGTGCCGATGTTGCAGTGACGGCACACTGCACCGCAACATCGGGCGCGATGACGGTCAGGGGTACGCTCAGGGGAACGCCGGTACCGCGGGATCGAGGCCGCCGAAGCGGGCTTCCGGATGCGTGGTACGCAGCAGCGCTTCGATTTCCTCCACGCGGCCGCGCGGCACGTCGACCATCAGCAGGAATCGGCCTTCCTCGATGTCGCGCTCGAACGCGCGCAGCCGGCTGTTCGGCGCGGAGCTGCCGATCATGCTCGAGGCCCATGCGCCAAACACCGCGCCGAGCACGGCGAGTACCCCGACGAGGCCCCATTGCGGCGTATCGCTGACGATGGGGAACATCGCCACCACGACACCGGCGACGATGCCCACGGCACCCCCGAGCATGAGGCCCATCTCCGCCGCATGCACGATGTCCGAGGTCTGGAACAGGTTGGCCTCGTGCAATCCGTTCATGTCGGTGCCGTCGCGCGCGACGAAGTGGATATGTCGAGTTTCGATGCGCGCGAGCAGGAGGTCGTCCATCGTTCGTCGCGCGCTGGGCAGGTCGGGCAGTAACCAGAAGATTCTTTTGCGCATGGCTATTCTCCTCGGTCAGGCCGCCCCCCGTTCTTGAGGTGATCCGTCGTGCGGGACGGTTAGATCCGTTTTACGCCGTCGGCTTTGCAAGCGCAAGGCGCATACGGCGCGAGGGGTGATGCAGGTCACGCAAGCGCGCCACGCATCACCCCTCGCACGTCACAACGGTCAGAACGTGATAGGCAGGCGCAGTGTCACCGTCAGGTCCGGCGTATCGCGCGTCAGGCCCGCGCCCACCGACAGGTTGAGCGTGTAGCGCTGATTGAAACGGTACGAGTAGCCCACGAGCAGCGTGCCCTGCGTGATCCGCACCGAGCCCGGAATCGTCTGACCGTTCAGTTTCGTCGGCCAGATGATGCTCTGGTCGTAGCCGATACTGAACGAGGCATGCTCGTTCAGCGAGAGGCCCATGCCGAAGTTGAACTGGAAGATATCCCCCGGCGAGATCTTGCCCAGGAACTCCTTCTCGCCGTTCAGCACCGTGCGGCTGACGTTGTCGCGCGCGAAGTTGTGCAGATAGCTGAAGGTGCCGAAGAACACTGCGGGATCGGTCGGCAGCAGCCACGTCACACCTGGCTGGACCGCCTGGAAGCCGGTGCCGGTCGGCATGCCCAGGGGCAGGCCCGTGCCGGTGGTATTGCTCACGCAGCGTGTCACGCAGTCAGTGACCACTTCGAACGGATCCTTGCCGGTATTGGACTTGTAGCGGAACCAGCCGATGAAGTACGGCATCTTCTCGTTGCCGTAGTTCAGCTGGTAGCGCAGGGTCGCTTCGACGTCGCCAAGGCCGCTGCCGCTCGCGTTGAACACGTTATCGACCGCGGTACCGGTGAAGACCTCGCGGCTCACGGTCTGCCCGCTCGTATGCACGTATGGCACCTTCGCTTCGATCTCGAGCCGCTTGGTGATGCCGTAGCGCAATGCGACCGCGCTCAGGTATGTCGTGGTCTTGACCTCGCGCACGTCGATCAGGCCGATGAGCACGGCAGGGATCACCGAGTAGCCGACCAGCGCGACGCGATTGTTCGACGAGTAGCCGTACTGGAAGCTCGGTTCGACGACGATCTTGCCCTGCGGCGTGAGCACGCCCGGCTGATCGAAGATCGGCGCGATTTCCGGAGGGCGGCCGTCGGACTCGGGCGGACGGCCGACGGGTTCCTCGACCGCGGGCCCCGCCATCGATTCCCCGGCCTGCGCGCCCTGGGCACTGCCGCGCCCGCCCGGCTGCACGGCCTGCGGCGCTTCCTGCTGCGCCTGCATGCCCTGTTGAACGGTGTTGTTGATCTGTGTCGCGCTCGAGCCGGCTCCGGCCGCCGCGGCGCTGGTGGCCGCGTCGCTCGGGGTACGCTGGCCCCCGCGCTTGCGCGCGAGTGAATCGTTGGTCATCACGTTGCGCAATTCGCGGATGGTGGCTTCCTGTTCCGCAAGTGCGCGCTTCATCTGCTCGAGCTGTCTGGCTTGTTCCGCCAGTTCCTTCTGCAGGCTTTCGAGCTTGGCCACGCCTGGTGGCCCGCCATCCGGGACGGTCTGGGCCTGGCTCAGACCGCCGAGCAGCAGCATCGTCGAGCAACCGGCAAAGCCGATGCCCTGCAGCGAACGCTTCTTCATGACGTCTCCCTCCCCCGGGACGGGCTGATTTGCAGGAGCCCGCTACCTGATTGCCTGTATCGACTGGGCGCTTACCTCATGCGCTGAATCACGCTGTTCAAGGCTGTGTTGGCGACTTGCGCCCGGAATGCGGCGAGCGTGTTCACGCTCGCGCTGATCGTCATCAGGCTCTGGATGCTTTGGTTGTTGAGCGTATTCTGGATGACGGTCGCTGGCATGTTCGCCATCGCACCTATGTTCGCGGTATTGCCCGTGCCGTTCTGCACGACGTTCGACAATCCGTTCGTCGCCACCGTGCCCGTGGCGGTAGCCACGATGCTCGTCGGCAGCCCGCTCGCGCCGGTCGCCGAGGCGGACGCGCCCGTCGCGGGACCGCTGCTCGCCGACGCGCTGCTGCCCGCCGCGCCGGTGGCGGCGGCCACGGCGCCCGCGGCGGTCGCCTGCGCGGCGGCGCCAGCTTGTCCTGCCTGTGCCCGTGCATCGGCAGCAGCCGCGTTTGCCGCGGCAACCGCGCTGTTGGCCGCCGTGTTGGCCTGGGCGACGGCGGCGGCGACACCGCCAAGCGCCTGTTGCAGCTGCGCGGCCTGCGCCGCGGTGATGCGGCTCACGTCAGGAATCGAAATGCTGGTGGCCACGGCAAGCGAGCCATTGACGTAGACCGCGCGATCGATACCGAAGCCGACCTGCAGGCCGCCGACATCGAAGCCGCCGCGCGCCTCGTCGAGCTTTGCGTGCGCAACCGGTTTCCATTTGGCCATGTCGTTCCGCGCGTGGGCCACGCGCGCGGGTTCGCGCTCGGCGAGGTCCATGGCCTTGGCCATTTCGTCCCGCGCGCGGCGCGCGACGGGTGGGGCCGGCGGTTCCGCGGCCACGGCGGCAAGCAGCGCGAGTGCGTCGGCACGGGCGATGGCGGGCACGGCAGGGGGAACGGCGGCTGTGGACGGCAACGGCTCGGCCAATGCCATCGGAACAGGGACGGCGACGTCGATGGGCGCGGCGACGGCCTCTTCGGCCAGGCCCGTGCTGATCGACGCTGGCGTCGCGGCAAGGTCGGGGTTGACGGTCTCCGTCCCGCCGATGCTCGCCTGCGCCTGGCCGGCACAGGCGAGTCCCGCGCCAAGCAGCATTGCCGCCGCGGCCGGAACCGCCGCGCGGCGAGGCGCGTGTGATGCGGTTGTCTGAACCATGATGATGTTCCTCAGAAATCGCTGGCGCCATGCTTGGGCATGACGGTGAAGAACAGACTGTCGCGGTTGACTCCCATTGAGTATGGACCTGTTGGCGCAACACGCCAGTCGGCCGCGAGATTGAAGCGGGCGTTCTCGGTGCGGTTGTGGATCACGAACAGCAGGTTGCTGTCCCAGATCCGTTCGAAGTGCTCACGCTCGAGCGCGCGCGTGCCGCGTGCCGGATCTCCGATCAGCACGCGATTGCCTTTGACTCCCTTCACCACCACGAAATGGTGATAGCCGTTCTCGACGATCAGTACGATCGCCGGGACCTGCGTTTCCTCGAGCTTGGACAGCGGCACCTCATAGCCATCCGCCAGAAAGCCGCGCGATTCGAGAAAACGCTTCATGTCGAGCAGCGAGAATCCCTCGGCGCGAATCTTCGCCTGGTCGCCATTGACGTACATGTTGGCGAACACGACCTGCTCGGTCACGGGATAGCCGTACTGATAGGTGAGCAGCGTGGCCACGGCAGCCGAGCCGCAGCTGAAGTCGAACTGCTGCTTGACGGTTGTGCGGAAGCGCGCCTCGCGCAGGCTCGTCACGGGCACCGTATAAACGTTGCCGTTCTGGCCGGGAAGCTGGATCGTATCGGCGCGCGCCACGGAGGCGAGCGGTGCGGCGGCGAACGATCCCACGATGGCGGCGGCCGAAGCCGCGAGCCACAGCATACGGCGCGCGCGCGTCTTCATTTGAACTGGACGTTGAGAATCGTTGCGTTCTGGATCAGCACGTTGGACCCCGTGTTCTGGATCACGGTCGGCAGACCCGCGGAATTGGCGAACGAACCGTCGGCAATCGCGTTGCTGCCCGACCTGACGTTGATCGCGGCGTTATCGGCAACGGTGCCGTGCAGCTTCATGTCGTTGACCACGGTTTCAGCGCCGCCCCGCACGCCCTCGAGCTTCTCGCTCGACACCGCCCGCGCGGACGCGGCGAAAGGATTGGGCCGGTTGACGGATTCGGTAGCCGATGTCGATACCGATGCGGATGCCACCTCGTCCGGCGGACCGGCAGTGGCATGCAGCGCTGGCCAGGCCAGCAGGGCCGTCACGGTGATGACGGCAAAGCGATGCGCTCGCATGGTGCGTCTCCTTGATTCCCCGCGCGCGGGCCCGTCGGGACCTTGTGCGATGGAACGGTCAGGCTTCTCCGAGCCTAACCGTCACGCGCGCGAGCGAACACGCGGCGTGACGGCCCAGTCGTACGCTTGTCGCGGCGGCACCGGCCGGAAGCGCCCGCGAGGACGCGGCCCGGTCGATGCCGTCCCGCATCAGCGGCCGACCGACAGGTTGGCCTGCACGTTGACGCTTTGTTGCACCAGCGAAGAGATACCGCTGTTCTGGTTGGCGATCATGATGCCCGCCGCCGATTGACCGACACTGGTCATGGCGTTGGACATGTTGAACGAGCCGGCATCGACCATGTTGTAGCCGCCGTTGCCGCCAGCGCCACCGACCGCACCGTTGCCGGCGCCGCCCGTACCGCCCATGCCCGTGCCACCCGCGGCGCCAGCGCCGCCGGCACCCGACGTTGCGCCCACCGCGCCGTTGCCGGCCGTGGCGCTACCGTTCGAGGCCATCGACGTTGCGCTGCCGTTGGTCGCCGCACCGCCAGCACCGCCCGCGCCCGCCACGCTCGTTTGCGCGCCGCCCGCGCCGCCCGTTGCCGTGGCCGCGCCAGCCGTTGCAGCCCCGGCAGTCGAGGTCGCCGCGCCGCCAGCACCGCCGGTGCTCGTGGCCGCGCCGCCGGTCGAAGTGGCCGTGCCGCTTGCGCCCGCACCGCCCGCGCCGCCCGTGCCCGTGCCCGCGCCCGCCATGGCCGTGGTGGCACCGGTCGTACCGGCACCGCCCGCGCCCGCGGTGGTCGAGGTGGTACCGCCAGCGCCATCGCCACGTTCGCTGCCACGGCTGCCGCCGGCCGCGCTCAGGCCGCCGAGGGCACCGCTCGCGCCGAGGGCGCTGCCGCCCAGGCCCGCTGCGTAGCCACCGCGGCCGCCGTCGCCACCGGCTGCGCCGGAGCCGCTGCTGCCGCCGCTGCTGCTGGACCGGCCACCATTGCCGCCAGCGCCGAGGCTCGCCGTCAGGGCGCTGCCGCCGCGCGACGAAGCGTTGCCGCCGTCGCCGCCATAACCGCTGGCGCGGCCGCCGTCACCACCGATACCGGCCGTTGCGCTGCCGTTGGTCACGCCGCCGGCAGTGGCGCTGCCGTTGGTCGCCGAGCCGCCATTGCCGCCGGCACCGCCGTTGCCGCTGGCGCCACCGTTGCCGCCGTTGCCGCCGGACCCGCCATTGCCCGTGCCGCCGTAGCCGCGGCCGCCCGCGCCGCCCGTGGCGCCGTTGGCATTGCCGCTGTTGGTGGCATAGTTGCCAATGTTGCTGACGGAGTTGCCGGTCACCGTGCCGCTCAGCTTGGACAGCGCGATCGCCTTGCTCGAGTTGAACGCGTTGCTGAAGTTCGCGGTCGCGGTGCTGCCGTTCGCGGCTGCGGCGGTGCCGAAGCCATCGACGTCGAGGTTCGCGCGGTTGGTGGTGGTGTTACGGGTGCTGGTGCTCGTCTTGTTGGACGTCAGCATCACCGTGTTGGTCTTGGTTTCGGTATTGGACTTCGTCTCGGTGTTGGAGTAGCTCTTCGTCTCGGTGTTGGTGTTCGTCCTGGTGCTCGTGTGCGTGCTGCTGTCCGTTGCAGTCTGCGTATTGTTGCCGTCGCCCGAATCGTTTCTGTTCGACTGCGCGAGGGCTTGACCTCCAATGAAGGTCAGTGCGATCGCCGACGCGATTAATGTCTTTTTCATACGATGCTCCCAGGAAGTTTGTTCAGCGGCTCAGCTCCAGCAGCGCTCTCGAGAACGATGGCTGAAGGTTCCGGTCCGGCAAGACGCCAAACCAGCCTCCACTTGCGCATAATCAATGCCAGCGCTCGCTAACACGCTTGTAATGCCTTGAAATACAAGACGTACCGAGTGGTCACACCCGCTTCGGACACCGGAATTTCCTCGCCTTCGCACGCCACGGTCCTGTGAACCGCACTAGACATGTCACACCGCTGTGACAGCGCTTTTGCCCAGACCCGTAGGCCTCTCGCCGCAATTCCGCGAAAAGGCCGTTTATTCAAGGATTTAGCGGAAGGCTTAGGGGAAAGCCCGCAGCCCCTGACGCGGTTTCGGCAGTGAAACAGCGAGGGCGGCGGTGTGCTGGCGAACGCATCGATGTCTGCTTTGACGAACGGCGCGCATGCAGATATATCGAACGCAGCCAGCGCGCCGATATGGAAATCCGGCCGATGCGACGTTGCAACAGAAACGCGAGCGGGCCTGCACGGCGAGCCGAACGGCGCGCGAGATTCATGCTAGGCTCTATGTCTGATTTACAGTACATTAGTGGCGTTCGGACATGTCAGCGCTGATCGCCAAGGCATACCATGAGTGAAGCCGTCGTTCCCCTGTATCACCAGATTTACGTGGTGCTCCGCCAGCAGATCGTCGAAGGCCGATTCGGCCAGGGTCCGCTGCCCGGTGAAATCGACCTCGCGAAGCAGTTCCACGCCTCGCGCGTGACGATGCGCCGCGTGTTCGATCGCCTCGTACAGGAAGGCCTGGTCCGCCGTCATCGCGGCCTCGGCACGTTCGTGAATCCGCATCCGGTCAAGCCGGCGGTGGCGGCCGAGGAACGTTCCACGAGCAGCCTGCTCGGCCATATCATCGACATGGGCGAGAAGACCTCCGTCAAGGTGGTATCGATCGACGAGGTCCACGCCACCCCCGACGTCGCCGAAGCGCTGCAGCTGCAGGTCGGCGATGCGGTCGTGAAGGTCGTGCGCGTGCGTCATTACCGTAATCGCCCGCTGTCCCATATCACCGCGTATCTTCCCGCGGAGCTCGGCCGCTCGATTACCCGCAAGGATCTCGAGACCACGCCGATGCTTCGCCTGATCCAGAACACCGGCGTCGAACTCGGGCGCGCCACGCAGGTGCTGACCGCGCGCCTGGCCGACGTGGTCGTGGCCCCGCTGCTCGACGTGCCCGTTGGCGGCGCGCTGCTCGCGGTGCGCCGGGTGGTGCTGGACAAGGCCGGCCGACCCGTGCAGTTTCTGCTCGGACAGTATCGGCCCGATCGCTATGAGTACCGCATGGAGTTGTCGCCCATGGGCGGCGACAGCGCCAACGTCTGGGTCGAGAACGAAGCGCGTACCGGACTGCGCGACTAGGACGGGCGCACGCGCCCACGTCTTTCCCGGCGCTGTTTCGCGCGAGATACTGTGCACTCCCTGATCGCTGTCGAGGAGCCTTCGTCATGCCAGTCGTTCGTCCCGCCTCCTGGGCGCCCCGTCTCGCCTGCCTTGCCCTGGTCTCGCTGATGCCGCTCGCGCAGGCGGCGCACGCGGCCGTCGCAGGCGGCAAACCCATCCGCATACTCGTGGGCGCGCCCGCCGGCGGTACGACGGACACGCTGGCGCGCACGATCGCGCAGGAGATGTCGCGGGAGCTCGACCAGCCGGTCGTCGTCGACAACCGTCCCGGTGCCGGCGGCAATATCGCGGCGGACCTCGTCGCCAAGAGTCCGGCCGACGGCACCACGCTGCTGATGAGCTTCACGAGCCATACGATCAACGCGACGCTCTACAAGAAGCTGCCCTTCGATCCGATTCAGGATTTCACGCCGATCACCCTCGTGGCCACCGTCCCGAGCGTGCTCGTGGCCACGCCCAGGCTGCCCGCCAACAATATTCCCGAGCTGATCCGGCTGGCGCGCAGCGAACCCGGCAAGCTGAACTTCGGCATCGGGGCGGTCGGGTCGTCCGTCCATCTGGCCGGCGACATGTTCAAGATGATGACGGGCACGTACATCGTGAACATCCCCTACAAGGGCACGACACCAGCGCTCACCGACTTGCTCGCGGGTCAGGTCGATCTGATGTTCGCGAGCACGCTGAACGTGGCGGGGCACGTGAAGGCCGGACGGCTGAAGGTGCTCGGCGTGACGAGCCCCACGCCGTTGCCGCAGTTCCCCAATGCGCAGCCGATCGGTGCGACCGTCAAGGGCTTCGAGTCGAGCGCGTGGTTCGGCCTGTTCGGGCCCGCGAACCTGCCGCCGGAACTCACGCAGGCGATCTATCAGGCGGCGCGCCACGGCCTCGACACGCCCGACGTGCGCAAGCGCCTCGAGGCGGATGGCGCCCAGCCCCAGGCCATGCCGCCCGAAGCATTCGGTAATTTCGTGCGGCAGGACGTCAAGCGCTGGGCCACCGTGGTCCGCTACTCCGGAGCCCAACCCGAATGACACGGTCCGCCACGCTCGCGCAGAAACTCGTCGCGCGCGCGGCCGGCGTGCCGCATGCCACGCCGGGGACGGTCGTGATGTGCAAGGTCGACCTCGCGATGTCGCACGACTCCAGCGGACCGCGACGCGTCGCACCGATGCTGCGCGAACTCGGCGCAAAGGTGTGGGACCCCGAGAAGTACGTCGTGGTGACCGACCACTACGTGCCCGCCGGCGACGCGGAGGCCGAGCAGATCGTGCGTTTCACGCGCGACTGGGTCCGCGAGGCGGGGCTCCGGCATTTCATCGACGGCGAGGGCATCTGCCATGTCGTGCTGCCCGAGCGCGGGCACGTGCTGCCCGGGCGCTTTATCGTCGGCGGGGACAGCCATAGTCCCACCGGCGGCGCGTTCGGCGCGTACATGTTCGGCATCGGCGCCACCGAGATGGCCGGTGTGCTGGCCACGGGCGAGATCTGGCTACGCGTGCCGCAGACCATCCGCCTCGAGTGGCATGGGCAGCTTGCGGACGGTGTCTGCGCGAAAGACATGATGCTGTTCCTGTGCGCGGAGCTCGGCCTTGCAGGCGGCCGCTACGAGGCCATCGAGTACACGGGCGACGCCGTGGCCGCGCTGCCGATGCAGGAACGCATGACGCTGACGAACATGAGCACCGAGCTCGGCGCACAGACGGGGCTGATCGCGCCCGACGCCACGACGCTCGCGTGGCTCGCGCAGGCGGGCGTCGATGCGGAACGGCTTGCCGCGCTCGATCTCCCGCACTGGCGCAGCGACGATGACGCGCCGCTGCTCGCGCATCATCGCTTCGATGCCTCGCGCCTCGCGCCCCAGGTCGCGGCGCCGCACTCGCCGGCCAACAGCGCGGCCGTCGACATGGCGGCCGGCACGCCGATCGACATCGCCTATCTGGGCGCCTGCACGGGCGCCAAGCTCGAGGACCTGCGCATGGCCGCGCGCGTACTGCGCGGACGCCGGGTGGCCCAGGGCGTGTCGCTGCGCGTGGCACCGGCCTCGCTGCGCGACCAGCAACAGGCGGCCAACGAAGGGACGCTCGCCGCGCTGATCGACGCCGGCGCCGAACTGCTGCCAAACGCCTGCAATGCCTGCGCGGGCTATGGCGCCACGCGGTTCCCCGAGAACAGCCGCGCGATCGCCTCGACGGCGCGCAACTTTGCCGGACGCATGGGCGATGCCGGCAGCGCGGTATGGCTGGCATCGCCACTCACCGTCGCGGCGACGGCCGTGACGGGCCGCATCACCGATCCGCGCGCGTTGCTCGCGTGACGGGTTTCCGCCGACCCTTGCCAACCGCCATTTGCATCGCATGACCCCTTGCACATCCACCGGCCGCATCTGGCGCTTTGGCGACAACGTCGATACCGACGCCATGGCGCCGGGCGCGCATATGAAAGGCGGCATCGACGCGCTCGCCCGGCATTGCCTCGAGAACCTCCGGCCGGAGTTTCCCGCCGGCGTGCGTCGCGGCGACGTGGTGGTCGGCGGCGCGAACTTCGGCATGGGCTCGTCCCGCGAGCAGGCGCCGCAGGCGCTGCGGCATCTCGGCGTGGCGGCCGTCATCGCGCCGTCCTTCGCCGGGCTGTTCTATCGCAACGCGCTCAATCTCGGGCTGCCCGTGCTCGTCTGCCCCGATACGGCACCACTGGCCGACGGGCTCGACGTGACTTTCGATCTCGATCGCGCCGCGCTACGGCTTGCCGACGGCACCGCCGTCGCCTGCGAGCCGGTGCCCGACTTCCTGCGCGAGATGCTCGCCGCGGGCGGGCTCGTGCCGCACCTCAAGGCGCGCCTGGGCCCGCAGTGACGCCACGCGGCATCGACGGCTGCGGCGACACCTGCGGGGGCCGCAATGGCGGCCACATGGCGGCCTCGCGCATCAGGGCCATCGCCTCGTCGTCGCTGGTCTGCGTGAAATCCAGATAGTAAGCACCCACCGCGCCGAATTCGGGCGGGGTGTTGAGGCAGATCACCGCGTCGGCAACCGATGCCAGCGTTAACAGGCCCTGCATGGCACCCACGGGCAAGGCCGCCACGACCCCGGCGGCACCGGCCGCTCGCACGCTGGCGAGCGCCGCGCGCATCGTCGCGCCGGTCGCCACGCCGTCGTCCACGACAATCACGTGCCGGCCCGCGAGCGCGGCAACGGGACGTCCCTGGCGGTATCGCTGCTGTCGCCGGCAGATCTCGTCGAGCTGGCGCCCGCGTTCGGCCGCGAACATCCCACTCTCCACGGCGCGGCGGGCCCAGGTATCGTCATTGGTCACCGTAAAGGGTGGCCGGCCCTCCATGCTGCCCTCGACCACGGCACCGAGCGCGAGCTCCGGGTAGCCCGGCGCGCCGATCTTGCGGACCAGGAGCACATCCAGCGCGGCATCGAGCGCGCGTGCCACTTCGAATCCCACGGGCACGCCGCCGCGCGGCAGCGCCAGGACGAGCAGATCGCCCCGGCCGGCATAGCCGAGCTCCGCGAGGCGGCGGCCGAGATAGCGGCCGGCTTCGCGACGGTCGGCGAAGCAGGGCGGAAACTGCATGGGCGGCGTCATGGCGATCCCCGGACGGTGTCACCCAGCCACTATAGACCTGTCGCGGACGTGCGCGGCCGCACATTTCGGTTATTGCGTGGAATGCACTATCGGACCGATAGGCAAACACGATTGATAAGAGATCTGAAACAGTGTTTTCAGCGACAGGGCGATGATCTCCGCGGCCGGGTTGATTAGCATCGAGTCGTGGCGGATACCTCCGCCCTCCAGACTACCCGGCACAACCCCTCGGACCCACCCGGTCCGACAACCGAAGAGAGCGATATCGTGAATCCGCAAACTCATAACCGGACCGACGCAGAAGCCAACCGTTTCGACCTCGAACTCGACATTCCCTTCGGCTCGCTGGAAGCAGCGGCCATGGCGGAGCTACCGTACACGTTCAGCCAGTCGGGCACCTGCACCCGCTACTACAACGAATACTTCGGCTGAGATCCCAGGCGGAAATTTCCAGGGCGGCTGGCCGTTTCGCGGCCAGCCGCCCCGGTGCCCTGTGAGTACATCGCATAGGGCAAAAACCTGTCGGACAGATCGTTGCCGGACGGATGATGACCGGTCGCCGTGCTCAGGGTCCCTGGGCCTGCTCGATGGGCGCCACATACTCGGCGCGAGCGGTGACATCGCCAATGTGAGCGCGCGCGAACTGCGGCACGGTCAGCGGGTTGAGCCCTTCGAGCGCCTGCAGGATCAGCACGATGAACATGACCGGCATGACGTCCTCCCTGGGGAATACGGCGGTCACGATGGCGCAAGCTTCATGCCATCGCCGGGGTACCGCGCCACGCGCGCCATGACGCGACGTGGGGCGTAAGAGGGATAATGCCACCATTCCGGCGCACCGGCGCGGGGAATGCCCCGACCGCGCGCCGTCCGCTTTCCTGTCTCGTTTCTTCCCCTTGCGTACCCGTTTCTGCGTGGCTGCCGTTTGACGCGGCCGCATCGATCGCGACCGCGATCCCCCTCCAAACCTTGCAGCAGTCATTTCCGATGTAACGCCACATTATTGGCGCCCACACGTCGGACCCGCTTCGCAACGCCTCCGTCACATCCCCGCCAAGCCTTGCCCCACAAGGGCTGGCGGGTTGCAGGAACACACGCCCGAAGACCTCTGACCAGGCAGATATCGTGAGAAACAGCCTTACAAGTGCAACCGCGCGGGCAGCGGACGCCTCGCTACATTGAAGCCGTGTTCAACGCGTCCCGTACATGGAGCCCAAATGAAACGCGCCATTGCCCTGGTGGTCCTGCTGACCGCCGCCACGTCCCTCCTGTCGGCATGCATCGTCGTGCCGCCCGACGGCCCCCACTATCACCGCGGTGACCGTTACCGCTATTAAGCCGACGCCCGTTCAACGTCGATCGAAAGGAGCCACATCATGAAACGCCAGCTTATGCTTGCCGCCGCCATTCTCGCCGCTGGCGGCGCCTTCGGACTGATCGCACCGGCGGAAGCCTATGGCCCGCCCGCCTACACGCACGCCCCGCCCCCGCCCCGTGCCGAAGGCCGGCCGATGGCGCGCCCGGGACAGGTCTGGGTGCCCGGCCATTACGTGGGCAACCGTGGCGGCTATCAGTGGCGCGGCGGCTATTGGCAGAACGCGCGTCCGGGCTATCGCTACGTGCCGGAGCGCTGGGTCCAGACACCGCGCGGCTGGGTGTTGCGTCCGGGCCGCTGGGTACGCTGACATGACGGTGTCTGACATCGCGCCGCGATGTCAGACCGCCTTCATCCACGGTTGGATTGAAGCGCGTTGCAATGGCCGGAACGAAAGCGGCGCGTCCGCATCCGCGCGCGGCGCGCCTCATCCGGCAGCACGAAGCGGGACTCATCCTTACGAACTAGGCCGCATGTATCCCCCACTCGCGCAGTGATACCGATTCGGACGACAGTGCATTTTTTTCATTGGTTTCATCATTGCGTCATGAGTCGACACATTTACAAATCAAATGCCCCGAAGGGGTGAGAATTCGTTATTCATTGTGCCTCTGGCATTTTGAAGAGTTGCAGTATTGACACGACTTGCACGACCCCTGTTTCACGGATGCAACCGACCGTGCAGGCCCCGTCAGATGCTGTCGGACATACACTGGCAACCAAACGAACTAGGGCACGCCCTTGTCGCCGAGGGATTATGAGTTTTAGTTCATTCAGCCCTGACTCCTCCCGAAATCCGGTCGCTTGCTTTCAGTCGGACCAGCCCATAAGATGAATTTAATCCGATTTAGGAGCGAGATTTTTCGGGTTCGGGTTCGGGTCATACTTCCGGTCTTCGCGAACAAGTCCATCCATACAAGGGGACATCGCCTGACACGGAAGCACGGGTTATCGGCTGGAACGGCGGAAGCGCGATGCGTCCGTCCTGTCTGAAGAGAACCCGCACGCAAAGCGCCCCGCATGCCTGCCCACCAACGGGGAGTGAAAAAAGAATGAACGCCTTGCTGATCGAGGAGCACCCGCTATTGCGGCTCGGCCTCCTGCAGATGCTCGAAAATATTCAGGAATGGGGACATGTGCTGGCGACCGCGCCGGCAGACCTCGCGCGACTGGACGCGCAGCATTGCAATCCGGATCTCATGGTGTTCGGCATGCCCGCCGATACCGCCGCAGGCTGGCAACAACTCGAATTCGCCCGCGATCGGCTTTCGCCCCAGCGCATTCTCGTTCTGACGGACACGCTGCCGCTGCATCTGCCCTGCGCGGAAGCCGCGCGCGGCATCTGTGGATGCCTGCCGAAGTCCGCATCGCTCGCGGTGATCGAGGCGGCCATCCGCCTGGCCATCTCGAGCGTGCATGGACTGGTGTTCTCGGGCGAGTCGGCGGCGTCCACCACGGCACTGACCACCGCACCGGCCGCATCGCGTTCCGCGCTGCCGGCCACACCATCGCTCGCTTCCGCCGCGCCGCTGCCACTGACCTCTACCGTGCAGGCGGACCCGCATGCGCTCGCCGCATGCGCCAGTACGCCGCGCGCGGCACTGCGCGGCGCCGTGAGCCAGTCGGTCCTGCCGCAGCCCGGCACCGAGGACGAGCCCAGCTACGACGAGGCGGAGATGCTCAAGATCACGCCGCGTCAATATGAGGTACTCGTGTTGCTCGCGCGGGGCTATCCGATCAAGACGGTCAGCCGCATGCTGAATATCTCGGTGGCCACGGTGAAGAGCCATGCCTGCACGCTGTATCAGCGGCTCAAGGTCCGCAACAAGGGAGAGGCCGTCTACGCAGCGTTGCAGCGTGGCGCGACACTTGAGTGGGTGAGCGGCGACGAGCGCATCGTCAGCGGCGACGAACGCATCGCGCGCGATAGCCGGCCGCGGCCGGTGATTGCCAAGCGTAGCGACGGCGCCGGCTACGAAAGCACCGCCCTGCCTCTCTGAAGCCACGACGTCCCTGTCGTCCCGCACGGGCGCGCCGCATGGAAACATGCGGCGCGCCCGTGTGCATTTTCGGGCCGCGCTTTCACTGCCCTCGCACCGCCAGTGCACTGTGTGGGCTAGCAGACAGTACCGCCGCGGCCATCGACCCTACAGTCGTCGCATCCGTAATTCACATGGGACTGTCATGGGCGCAAACGAGCTGGATAACCTTGGCCTCCGCACTTCGGACGATGCTTCGGAGCGTGCTTCCGCCACGCCGGCACGCGGCGCTCGCCGGCGTGCGCTGATTACCGGCATCACGGGGCAGGACGGTTCGTACCTGACCGAGCTCCTGCTGCAGAAGGGATACGAGGTGCACGGCATCAAGCGCCGCAGCTCGCTGTTCAATACCGACCGTATCGACCATCTGTATCAGGACCCGCAGGCGGAAGACCGTCGGCTGATCCTGCATCATGGCGACATGACGGACACCGCCAGCCTCGTGCGCGTGGTCCAGCAGGCCCAGCCCGACGAGATCTACAACCTCGCGGCGCAGAGCCACGTGCAGGTGTCGTTCGAAGAGCCCGAGTACACGGCCAACACCGATGCCGTGGGTACGCTCCGCCTGCTCGAAGCCATGCGCATTCTCGGCATGGAGAAGCGCGCGCGGTTCTATCAGGCGTCGACGTCGGAACTGTATGGCCTGGTGCAGGAAATTCCGCAGAAGGAAACCACCCCGTTCTACCCGCGCAGTCCGTACGCGGCGGCCAAGCTGTATGCGTACTGGATTACCGTGAACTACCGCGAAGCGTACGGGATGTACGCGTGCAACGGCATTCTGTTCAACCATGAAAGCCCAGTGCGCGGCGAGACCTTCGTGACGCGCAAGATCACGCGCGCGCTGGCGCGCATCGCACTGGGGCTGCAGGACACGCTGCATCTGGGGAATCTCTCCGCACTGCGCGACTGGGGACATGCCCGCGACTACGTGGAAATGCAGTGGCTGATGCTGCAGCAGGAACAGGCCGAGGACTTCGTCATCGCCACCGGCGAGCAGCACAGCGTGCGCGAGTTCGTGGAATCCGCCGCGCGCTACCTCGGCATCACGGTGGCGTTCGAAGGCACCGGAGTCGATGAGGTCGGCGTCATCACGGCGATCGACGATCCCGATCGGCGGCTCTCGTCCACCTGCAAGGTTGGCGACGTCATCGTTCGCGTGGACCCGCGCTACTTCCGCCCCACCGAAGTGGAAACATTGCTGGGCGATCCGACGCGCGCGCGCGAGCGCCTGGGCTGGACGCCGCGCACCACGTTCGCCGAACTCGTGCGCGAGATGATCGAGGCCGACTTCGTGTCGGCGCGTCGCGACGCGCTGGTCAAGATGGCCGGCTTCCGGACCTATGACCATCATGAGTGAGCGCAAAAAACGTGTCTTCGTGGCCGGCCATCGCGGCATGGTCGGCGCCGCCATTGCGCGCGCACTATCGCATCGCGCCGACGTCGAGCTCGTGTGCCGCACCCATGCCGAACTCGATCTGACCGACCAGCAACAGGTCCGCGCGTTCTTCGCCGCCGAGCCGATCGACGAGGTCTATCTGGCGGCAGCGCGCGTGGGCGGCATCCACGCCAACGATACCTATCCGGCCGAGTTCATCCAGCAGAACCTCGCCATCGCGAACAACGTCATTCACGAGGCCTGGCGCCACGGCGTGACGCGCCTGCTGTTTCTCGGCTCCAGCTGCATCTATCCGCGGCTCGCGCCCCAGCCGATGCGCGAGAGCGCGCTGCTGACCGGCGAGCTCGAGTCCACCAACGCGGCCTACGCGCTCGCCAAGATTGCCGGGATGAAGCTGTGCGAGAGCTACAACCGCCAGTACGGCGTGGACTATCGCAGCGTCATGCCGACGAACCTCTACGGTCCCGGCGACAACTATCACCCCGAGAACAGCCACGTCATTCCGGCATTGATTCGCCGCTTTCACGAAGCGCGCGAGCACGATGCGCCCACCGTGGCCATCTGGGGCTCGGGCACGCCGATGCGCGAGTTCCTGTATGCCGACGATCTCGCACGCGCGTGCGTCCACGTCATGGCGCTGTCTCCGGACGACTACCGCACGCATAGCGCGCCGGCGGGCTTCTTCAATATCGGGACCGGCACCGAGGTGTCGATTCGCGAACTGGCGCTGCTGATCGGAAAGGTGATCGGCTATCGCGGCGAGATCGTGTTCGATGCCACGCGCCCCGACGGGACGCCCCGCAAGCTGCTCGACTGCGGCGCCATCGCTGCCACGGGCTGGGCCCCGCTGATCGGCCTCGAGGCCGGCCTGCACCTGGCCTACCGCGACGCGCTGGACTCCGGCCGCCTGGCGGCCCCTCTTGAAATCACTACCGCACTGGAAAACTCGGTGTAGGAGACTGCCATGCGTCTGTCGTCCAGCTTTGTTTGGGACATGGTGTTGGCCGCGGCGCTGCTTCTGATGGTGGGCTACTGCCATGCGATCTCGAGCATCGAGTCGCCGATGCTGCTGATGTCGACGCTGTTGCTCACCACCACCGTGATCATCCACTGGTGCCTGCATACGCGGGAACGCGAATCGTCGCTGGCTGATGCCTCGGTGCTGCTCTTCGAGATGCTCTTCCTCGTGGTGGCGCCCGCCGTGCAGCGGGTCTACTACGACCTGCAGATGGTGAACACGGCGCTGATCGTGGAAGGGTACGCGATCGGCACGAACCTGCTTTGCACGCTGTTCATCATGGTGTACGTGGGCACGCGCCAGGCCGCGCTGCGCCGCGCCTCCCTTTACCGTGCCCGGCACGGCGGCCGCGAGCTTCCCCCGCCGGGCGGCGAGCGCGTGCTGCGCCTGACGGTGCCCAAGGCGCTGGTGCTGGGCGGCGTTGCCGCGGCGGCCGCGCTGCTGTCGCTGCAATCGATCGACCTGCGCGCGGCGGAGGAACTGGTCGATGCCACGCCGCAGTACCTGCTGCAACAGAAGTACTTCTGCTTCCTGCCCATTCCGGCCCTGCTGATGCTGATCAACGTGAAGGGCCGCAAGCTGCTGCGCCAGCCCTTCTGGCTGATGCTCGCGGTACTGCTGTTCGGTTGCGTGCTGATGGCGCAGAATCCGCTAATCGAGAAGCGCAACGCGATCGGCCCCGTGTATCTGAGCCTGCTGCTCCTGCTGTTGCCGTGGTTCTCGCGCACGCCGCGGCGCCAGGTCACCACGCTGCTGCTGCTTACGGGCGTGTTCTTTCCGCTCGCCTCGATCTTCACGCACGTCAATCCGGATGCCTGGGATATCGCGGAGATTCTCGACCCGTGGATGTATTTCTCGCACTTCCTGGATCTGCACTACGATGCCTGGTCGAACATCCACACCGTGCTGGAGATGGTGAACCGTGACGGCGCGCGCTATGGCGAGCAGATTCTCGGCAGTCTGCTCTTCTTCGTCCCGCATACGCTGTGGGAAACCAAGCCGCACGCGACCGGCATCGATATCGGCCAGTTCCTCATGGCCTATTACAAGCTCGACTTCGACAACCTGTCGTCGCCGCTGATCGCCGAGGGTTACATCGACTTCTCGGTCTTCGGCGTGGTGCTGGTCGCGGTGGTGCTGGCGCTGGTCACGCGCTTTCTGGACCGCCTGGTCCACGCGGGCGGACCGGTCGGCAAACCCGCTGGCATCTATTTCTCGATCTATCTGATCTTCGTGCTGCGAGGCGCGCTGATGGTTGCGGTGGCCTACGGTAGCGGCGCCGCGATGGCGTTCATGACGATCAGCTGGTTCGTGACGCGCCGCCGGCGGCGCGTACGGCGCGCCGCGCCCACCGTGCCGGCCGGTGCACCGCTCCATATCCTCGGCAATCCTGCCCGGCCTGCTGGCCCGCCGCGCCGCGCCTGAGCGGCCCTGGCGCGCGGGTTGACATCATCCTGCGCGCCTGAGCAGACCGAGCGCGCGGGCCGGCATCATCCAGAGTGCCGTCACCCCGTTTGCCACCAGCAGTGCGATCACGACATTGGGGAAGGTCACCGCATCGGCCAGATACAGCGCCCCGCACAGCACCGAAGCCGCCACCAGTTCCATCGTGCCGATATTGCCGAGGCTGCTGAACGCCTGCGCGCCCATCAACACGGGCGTGCTCGCGGCGGAGGCCACCAGCACCGCGAAGTAGGCCGCGCACAGCGTGGCCTGGCTTGCCGGGATCACGAATTCACCCGACGTCCACAATGACACTGCTGCGCTCCCCACCAGCGGCGCGGCGGCCACGGCTAGCAGGCCGTACGCGACATACACCGCGCCAAGCTTGCGATAGGTCCGAGACACCCATTCCCAGTCGCCGGCCAGCATATGCCGGTGGATGATCGGCCAGAGCGGCTGGTTGATCATGTACACGAGGCTGTGCAGCAGCAGGTTGGCGCGATAGAGCAGCGCCAGCAGCGCCGCGTCGCGCGGACGGTCCATCTCGTAGCAAAGCAGCACCGTCCCCTGCTGGATGAATGCGAGCGCAAGCTGGGCCTGCACGAGCGACCGCGTGTTGCGCGCAAGGTCCAGCGCGAACGCCTTGCCCGGCCATTGCCGCGGCCGTCCGACCCGCATCAGCACGGCGCCCATGTTGATCACGCGCACGAGCACGAAGCCGAGCTGGCTGGCCACGAACAGGAACGTCACGTCCGCCGCGTGCGTCGGTGCCACGAACGCGATCAGCACGATGCAGATCACGTTGAGCACGCTGCCACCGGCAGTGATGAGGTTGTTGACGTGCTGGCGGTGCTGCCCCTGGTTGACGGCCTCGCCGATCGACAGGACCGTCAGCGTGGCAAAGCACGCCAGGGCCGCGATGAACAGATCGAAATGCCCCGCGGAGAACAGGTTGATGCCGCTGGTCTCGAGCCACGGCCTGAGCAGCAGCGCCGCGGCGATCAACGCGATGAACAGCGACGACAGCGCCGCGGTGGACACGGTCACCACACCGGCGAGCATGGCCTGCTTGCGATCGTCGGCCGCAATCGCGGTGATGGTGGGCCAGATGCCGATGGCCACCAGCGCGAGCCATGCGGAGATGCCGTTGTAGACCATCAGCGCGCTGAAATCGGCGACGTCGAGGACCTTCGCAAACAACGGGATGCTGACGAGCTGCAGCGTGACGCTGCACACCTTGGACACCATGGAGCTCGCCACGGCCAGCCGCAGCGCGCGCGCGCCCTCGCTGGCCCGCTTCACGGCTCCAGGCGCCTCGGCGGGTGCGGGCGCTCCGGACATCGCATCGGGCTCACCCGACGGCATTTCACCGTTCAAGATCTTCACGCAAGCTCCCTTGTTGGTATCGGTTTGGCCGCTCTGGTGGCTCGCCTGGCGGCTGGTTTGGCGGCTGGTCTGGCGGATTTGGCAGGGTCCGGATGGGACGGACTGCCGCAATGCAGCATAGCCCCGCGCGCCGCCGCGATTCTGTTCGCTTGCCCACGCCGGCTCCGTGGGGGGTCGAACATTCACCCGCCACAGTGCCGCATAGACTCCATCGCTGGATAACCGTCGAGCCGAGCCCACACATGAAGATCCTGCTTTACTGCCTCAACTACGCACCGGAGCTGACCGGCATCGGCAAGTACATGGCCGAGCAGGCGGAGTGGCTCGCCGCGCGCGGGCACGAAGTACGCGTGGTCACGGCACCGCCCTACTATCCGGCCTGGCAGGTTGGCGAGGGCTATCGCGCCGGCCGTTACCGCCGCGAGGTACTCAATGGCGTGACGGTCCTGCGCGCGCCACTGTGGATTCCGGCGCGGCCGTCGGGTCTGAAGCGCGTGCTGCATCTCGCGTCGTTCGCGGTCTCGAGCATCGCGAGCCTCGCCACGCAACTGGGCTGGCGCCCCGACGTGGTGTTCGTGGTCGAGCCGCCGCTGTTCTGCAGCCCCGCCGCGCTGGCGCTCGCGCGCCTGACAGGTGCCCGGGCATGGCTGCATATCCAGGACTATGAGGTGGACGCCGCGTTCGAGCTCGGCCTGCTCAAGGGCCGGACCCTGCGCCGCCTGGCGGAGTCATTCGAACGCTGGCTGCTGCGGCGGTTCGATCATGTCTCGTCGATCTCGAACGCGATGGTCGCGCTCGCGCGCCGCAAGGGTACCCACGACGAACGGCTGTCGCTGCTGCCGAACTGGACGGACCTCGGCGCGCTGACGCGGCATGCGGGCGTGGACTTCCGCGCGCGGCTCGGGATTCCCGCCGATGCGGTGGTCGCCCTTTACTCGGGCACGATCGGTGCCAAGCAGGGCATCGAGATTCTGGCGGACATCGCGGGGCGGCTGCAAGACCGTACCGACCTGCACTTCATCTTCTGCGGGACCGGTGCCGGCGCGCCCGCGCTGCACGCGGCCTGCGCGGGCCTGGAGCGCGTGCACTGCCTGCCGCTGCAGCCGGCCAGCGATTTTCCGTCGCTGCTGGCCACGGCCGATATCCACCTGATGCCGCAGCGCGCCGGCGCCGCGGACCTCGTGCTCCCATCGAAGCTCGCCGCGATGCTGGCCAGCGGGAAGCCGGTGGTGGCCACGGCGGAGGGGACCACCGAGCTCGGCAAGCTGGTCACCGGCTGCGGCGTGCTGGTCGAACCCGGCGACGCCGCGGCCATGGCCGATGCCATCGCGGCGCTGGCGGACGCGCCCTCGCACCGCCTCGCGCTGGGGCGAGCCGGCCGTGTCTGGGCCGAGCAACATCTCGACCGCGATGCGGTGCTGCTGAAGTTCGAGGAAGCGCTGGTTCGCCTGTGCGCGCCGCCCGCGCACGGGAAGCAAGCCGATGTCGACTATGCCGGCAAGTAGCCCATGCGCTGGTTTGTGGGCTGGCGAACGGTCCCGCCCCCGGTGCCGCGTCACGATGGTACGCATATGGGCGCCGGTGGCGCGGAACCGGAAGAAGGACCCCACAACATGATTCAGGATCTGTCGTCGTTCAGGATGCCGCCGGGCTTCCGTGGACGCTCCGTGGTGGTGGTGCAGTTGTGGTGGTGCGTGCAGAGCCTGCTGTTCCATCGCTCTCCACGTTTCGCCAACGGCTGGCGCCGATGGCTGCTGCGCTGCTTCGGCGCGCGCGTCGGACGCGACGTGCTGATCCGGCCCAGCGTCAAGGTGACCTATCCGTGGAAAGTCTCGATCGGGGACTACGCATGGATCGGCGACGACGTGGAGCTGTACAGCCTGGCCGAGATCGAGATCGGCAATCACGCGGTGGTCTCGCAGCACAGCTACCTGTGCGCGGGCGACCACGACTATCAGCGCAGCGATTTTCCGATTCGGGGCAAGCCCATCCGGATCGCCGACGAGGCGTGGGTCGCGAGCCATACCTTTATCGCGCCCGGTGTCACGATCGGACATGGCGCCGTGATCGGCGCCTGCAGCGCGGTGTTCCGCGACATGCCTGCCGGCATGGTCTGCATGGGCAGCCCCTGCCGGCCGCTGCGCCCGCGCGCGGACACGTCGGCCGAATCGGAAAACGCGACGGGGCCCGCGGCAGCGCGGGCCCGGACGCGACGCGCTGCCGCGCGGATCCACGAAGACTTGCACGTCAACTAGCACGGTAACTAGCACGTCAGCCAGCACAGCAGCGAGGGCGAGCCATGCGAGAGCTGGGAGGGGAGAGGGGACCTCATGATGATCGATATCTATCACAACATGCTATGGCCGAAGTACAAGGGCGCGGTGTTCAGCGAGGCGTTCTCTCGCGCGCGCGCCATCGGGCGCGAAGTCAGGTTTTCCCATATCGCCCCCACCGGCTACGGACGCTCGGCTTACAGCAGCGTGGATACCAGCTATCACCGGTATCCGTATCGGATCCTCTTCGACGAACCCTATGACCGCGTGCCGCAGTGGCGCGTCGCGCTTCGCCTGATCAGCGAAGTGTGGCGCTCGCAAAGCGAACTGGTGGTCCTGCCCGGCTATCACCGTGTGGAGTACTGGGCGATGCTGCTGGCCTGCATGGTGCGCGGCAAGCGCCGCGGCGTGTTCTGCGACTCGACCATGCGCGACCAGCCCGACCGCCCGCTCAAGCGGCAACTCAAGCGCTTCTTCTTCCGCCGCTGCGACGGCATCTTCGTCTACGGCCAGCGCTCCGCGGAATACGTGATCGCGATGGGGGCCGATCCGGCCAGGATCATCGACCGCTGCCAGGCCGCGGCCCTGCCCCATGCGTACAGCCCCGAGCAGGCCGCGTGGCAGCGCCTGGCCAATGCGCCGCGCGCCGACGCGCCGCGCTTCCTGTTCGCCGGCCTCGTGTGCCGCAACAAGGGCATCGCGGACCTGCTGCGCGCGTTTGCGCGGGTGCGCAAGCAGCATCCCGCGGCGACGCTGGTGCTGGCCGGCCCCGTCGTCGAAGGCGACGGATTGCGGGAGCTCGCCACGTCGCTCGGCATCGACGGCGCCACCGAATTTCTCGGCGCGCTGGATATCGAACAACTGGCCGACCAGTATTCGCAGGCCACCTGCCTCGTGTTGCCCAGCCATACCGAAGCCTGGGGCCTCGTCGTCAACGAGGCGCTGAGCTACGGCTGCCCCGTGGTCGTCAGCGACTGCTGCGGCTGTGTACCCGAGCTCGTGCATGAAGGTGTGACCGGGCACGTGTTCGCCACGGGCAACGTGGACGCGCTGGCCGGCACGCTGGACCGTGCCGTCGAAAGTTTCGGCGAGGTGGAGCTGGCCATGCGCAACTGCCTGCAGCTGGCCAGCCAATACACCCCTGCCTGTGCCGGCCGCTCCATTATGGACGGCTGCGTGAAGATCATCGAGGAGAACCGCACATGACCACGCCCATTGCCAAGCAGCGCACCGAGCCGGCGGCCGAAGGCCCGTCGCCGCAGGCGCGGCACGCGGCGACGCCCGCGGACCTGGCGCGGCCGGTGATCTTCCTCGGCCATCTTGGGCTGGCGAACAACGGCTTTTCCGCGGCATGCCAGCGCATGCTCGAACGCATTCGCGAACGCGGGCCGGTGGTCGTTCTCGACGTGGCCCGGCGCGGCCGCGGCGCGATGGCGGGCATCGGCACGCTGGGGAATCGCCTGCGCCAGTTCGCGCGCATGTTCGGCACCTGCGTGGCCGCACGCCCGCATACGCTGTATCTCGGATTCTCCGGCGGATTCGGACAACTGATGGATGTGCCCTTCATCGCACTGGCACAGTTGTTCGGCATGGAGATCTATTTCCACCATCACAGCTTCGCGTATATCAATCAGCCCACCTGGTACACGCGGCTGGCCATCCGCTGCGCGCCGCGTGGCCGGCATCTCGTGCTCTGCGACATGATGCGTACCGAGCTGGCGCGCATCTACGACCTGCCGCCGGAACGCGTGCAGGTCTTGTCCAACCTGGGATTGATCGAGCTCGCCGAGCCGGCGCCGCAGGGCGCCGGGCGCCAGACGGAAGACGACGCCATCCATGTGGGATTCCTGTCGAACATCACCGCGGCGAAGGGCATCTTCACGTTCTTCGAGGTGGTCCGGCTCGCGCAGGAGATGAACATTCCCGTCTGCGCCCGCATCGCGGGCCCGGTAGAGGCCGCCATTCGCGAACGCTTCGACGCGGAACTCGCGCGCACGCCCTGCGTGCGCTACCTCGGTCCCGCCCACGGCGCGCAGAAGCAGGACTTCTTCCGCAGCATCGACGTGCTGCTGTTTCCGACCACCTACCACAACGAAGCCGAGCCTCTGGTGGTGCTCGAAGCGCGCAGCCATGGTGCCTCGGTGGTCGCCTATGCGCGAGGCTGCATCGGCGCCATGATCGACGAATGCAGCGGCCTGCTGGTACCGGCCGACGCGGACTTCGCCGAGGCCGCGGTGCCCTATCTGCACCGCCTGATGCTCGAGCGCGCAGGCGGTGCGAGGACGGATGGGAATGCAGAAAGGGATGCAGAAGACTTGCGTGCCCGGCGCGTGGCGCATTTTCATGCGGACCGGATCCGCGCGGAAGCGACGCTGAGCAATGCCGTGGCAATGATCAGCCGCCGCCCCTGAGGCGCCGCTCAGATGTCGTGATAGCGCATCAGCACGGCGCCGGCCTGCTTCAGCGTCTGGGCCAGCGCCGCCGGCGCCATCAGCGGCGCGCCTTCCTGCTTGCGCCAGTCTTCCGAGAAGCCCGGATGCACCGACATCTCGGTGACGCCTTCGGCCAGGACCGCGGGCACCTGCGCCGCCCAGTCCGACTCCAGCGCATCCACCCCGAGGTAGTAGTCCGTATAGCGCAGGCCGCCGAAGTTGCGCAGCAGCATCGCGTTGAGCGTGCCGCGGACGTTGTGCGCGGTCGGATACCAGTTCTGCGGACGGCGCACGCGCGTAATGCCGGCGCGCAGCATTTCGTCGCGCAGCACGCGCATGATCGCCGGGTACTTGTGCATATGCCCGTGCCCGTCCACATGCGTGACGGAAACGCCGTTGTCGCGCAACTCGTCGAGCTGCAGGCGGAATTCGCGGCGGATATCGGCCGCATCGATCAGACCTGCCATGGCGCGGGCGCGCTGCACCCGCGCGGGAAACAGCGAGCCATCCTTGCGGCACAGCGTGCTGGCCGCGCTCTTGGGCCGCCAGCCCTCGACGATATTGAAGTGCAGCCCGAACGAGAAGCGATCCCGATGCTCGCGCGCATAGGCGCAGGCCTCGGCCGTGGCGGGCCGCCCCGCCAGGATCGTCGCGCTCGTCAGCAGCCCCGCATCGAAGCAGGCCACCGTCGCGCGGAATGTATCGTCGTCGTAGCCGAAATCGTCGGCATTGATGATCACGCCTTTCATCCGTTTTCCCCTTTCGCTTTCCCTTGCCATGCATGCCGCCCATGCGACGCGCATGGGCCGTGTGCGCCACGTTATGCGGCGCGTCCGCAGGCCTCGGTGCGCTGTGCCACGTTGCCATGGTGGGGTCCGGGATCAATGTGCGAGAGCGCACCGATAGTGGCATGACGTGCTCCTAGCATCCCATCAACCGGACCATGGCTGACGTTCCAGGCCATGGCCGATCGAGAGACTGGGGAGAGTGCCGTGAGCCATATCGAATACCCGATTACCACCCGGCTGGGCGCCATTGCGGCCATGCTCGGCGCCGCCATCGTGATGGCCGGCTGTTCCACCGCGCCGGGGATGCAGTTCAGCCCCAAGGCGCCCGTCTCCGCGGTCAGCCCGGATGCCGTACCCGATGTCACGCCGATCACGCTGGACCTCGTGCGCGAACAGCGCGCCAAGTCCAAGCCCACGAACGATGGCGTGGAAGAGCTGTACGCCAAACCCGAGCCCTATCGCATCGGTCCCGGCGACATCATCTCGGTGGTCGTGTGGGACCACCCCGAGCTCGTGTTTCCGACGCAGACCTACAGCATCGGCGCCGCGTTCGAGATCCCGACGTCGAGCGGCGGCTCGAACATGCCCGGCTACGTGGTGAGCCCGGCCGGCGACATCCAGTTTCCGTACGCGGGCGTCATGAAGGTGTCGGGCAAGACCGCCAACGAGGTGCGCGACGAAATGGCGCGCATTCTCTCGCGCGTGGTGCGCGACCCGCAGATGACCGTGCGGGTGCTCGGGTTCCGCAGCCAGCGCGTGTATGTCGATGGTGAAGTCAAGACCCCCGGCATGCTCGCCATCGACGATGCGCCGATGACGCTGGTGGAAGCGCTCAACCGCGCGGGCGGCGTGCTGAACCTGACCGGTGACAACAGCCGCGTGCGCGTGACGCGCGGCGAGCGCAGCTGGTACGTCAACATTCCGGCGCTGCTCGCCAAGGGGACCGATCCCTCGCGCATCCTGCTGCGCTCGGGAGATATCGTGCGCGTGGAGCAGCGCGAGGACAGCAAGATCTTCGTGACCGGGGAAGTGGTCAAGCCCTCTTCGCTCCTGATGCGCAACGGACGCATGACGCTGAACGAGGCGCTCGGCGACGCGGGCGGTGTGAACCCATCCTCCGCCAATGCCGAGCAGATCTTCGTGATTCGCAAGGCCAGCGACGGCAACCCCAAGGTCTATCACCTCGACGGCACCTCGCCGGTGGCGCTGGCCATCGCGGAGAGCTTCGAACTCGAACCGAAGGACGTCGTGTACGTGGACGCCCGCGACCTCGTGCGCTGGAGCCGCGTGATGACGCTGCTGATCCAGCCGGTCGTCGGCACGGCCAGCATCGCACGTCCGTGAGAGGAGACTCGATGGACGGGACGCGCACCATTCACACGGTACTCGTCGTGTGCCTGGGCAACCGATGCCGCAGCCCGATGGCGGCCGACCTGCTGCAGCGCGCGCTGCCCGAGTGCAGCGTGATCTCGGCCGGGCTCGAGCCGCCCCCGGACCTGCCGGCCGATCCACGCGCGGTGCGCCTGCTGGCCACCGAGGGCTCGGACCTCAGCGCCCATCGCACGCGCGCCATCGATGCCTCGCTCGTTGCCCGCGCCGACCTCGTGCTCGTGATGGACAACGAACAGCGCGAGGCGCTGGAAGACCTGTTTCCCAATGCACGCGGCAAGACGTATCGCCTGTGTGAGAAGGAAGAGACCGATGTGCCCGATCCCTATGGTGGATCGCAAAGCATGTTCGTCATCGTACTTGGCTTGATCAAGCTGGGTGTTGAATCATGGTCGGCAAGAATCCATGCCGCGGAGCCGACCCATCACGACGGAGGGGCATGATGAGCAACGTTAGGAGTTTCCGAGATCGGGCGCCCGAAACTTGGGAAGAGGACGACAAGCCGATCGACATGACCTCCTACCTGGACGTGTTGATCCGCTACCGAATGACCTTCATCGTCGTTGCCGCGGCGATTCTGGGCCTCGGACTGCTCTATGCCTTCCTCGCGAGGCCTGTGTATCGCGCCGACATGCTGGTGCAGGTCGAGGACACCAACCCCGGCAATTCGGCCAGCAAGATGGTGGCGAACATTTCCCCGGTGTTCGACGTGAAGCCCGCCGCGTCGGCCGAGATCGAACTGCTGCGCTCGCGCATGGTGGTCGGCAAGGCGGTAGATTCGCTGCGCCTCGACATCGAGGCCACGCCCAAGTATCTGCCGCTGATCGGCGCCGCCATCGCCAGCTATAACCCCGAGCTCACCAAGCCCGGCCTGTTCGGCTTCGGCGGATATGCCTGGGGTGGCGAGTCGATCTCGGTGTCGCGCCTCGACGTGCCTGCCGAAATGGACGGCCGCGCCATGGTGGTGACCGCACTCGGCAACAAGAAGTACCGCCTCAGCTTCGCAAGCAGCGACCAGACTGCCGAAGGCACGGTGGGCGCGCCGCTGACGGTGGCGATGCCCAGCGGCGACGTCACGCTGCAGATCGAGCGGCTCGACGGGCAGCCCGGCGCGCAATTCGTGGTCCGCCACGTGGCCCGCGCCACCGCGATCACGCAGTTGCAGGAGCAGCTGATGATCGGCGAGCGCGGCAAGCAGAGCGGTGTGATCGGCGTGGCGCTGGAAGGCTACTCGCCCGGCAAGACGGCGGCGATCCTCAACGAAATCGGCAACGAGTACGTCGAGCAGAACGTGCGCCGCAAGGCCGCCGAGGCGGAGAAGTCGGTCGCCTTCCTCGAGAGCCAGCTGCCGCAGCTGAAGCAGCAGGTGGAAACGGCAGAGAGCCGCTACAACACGATGCGCAACCAGCGCGGCACGATCGACCTCAGCGAGGAATCGAAGCTGATGCTGGCGCAGTCGGTGCAAATCCAGACCAAGTTGCAGGAACTGCGTCAGAAGCGGCAGGAACTGATCGCGCGCTTCACCGGCAACCACCCGACCATCGAGATCCTCGACAACCAGATCGCGGGCCTGACCGGCCAGCTCAACGGCGTGAGCGGCAAGATCCAGCGCCTGCCTGAAGTCGAGCAGAACGTGCTGCGGCTGATGCGCGATCTCAAGGTCAGCACCGAGCTCTACCAGTCGCTGCTCAACGACGTGCAGCAGCTGCGGCTCGTGAAGGCCAGCAAGGTCGGCACGGCGCGCCTCGTCGATCCCGCAGAGGTCCCGCTCCGGCCCGTGCGCCCCAACCGCATGCTGATTGCCGGCACGTCGGCGGCCCTGGCGATCATCGCCGCGCTGCTGATGGTCGCCATGCGCCGCATGCTCGACGGCGGCGTGACCGATGCGGACGAGATCGAATCGCAATGCGGCCTGACCGTCTACGCGACCATCCCGATGAGCCCGCAGCAGGCACGACTCGCCCGCGCCAAGGCCGCGCCCAACGATGTGCTGGCCATCCAGCAGCCCGACGATCCCGCGGTCGAGAGCCTGCGCAGTTTCCGCACCGCGCTGCAGTTCGCGCTGCTCAACGCGCCGGACAACCACGTCGTGCTGTTCACGGGCCCGGCGCCCGATGCAGGCAAGTCGTTCCTCTCGGCCAACTTCGCCGTGGTCGCCGCGGCGTCCGGCCGCAGGGTCATGCTGATCGATGGCGACCTGCGGCGAGGCGAGCTCAACAGCCGCTTCCATGCGACGCGCAAGCCGGGCCTGACCGAACTGCTGACCACCGGCGCGGACCTCGACGAGGTGATCCAGCAGGGCGTCGCACCGAATGTCGACTTCATCTCCACCGGTTCGGTACCGCCGCTCGCGGCGGACCTGCTGCAGAGCCCGGGCATGGACCGCCTGCTGTCCACACTGCGCGGCCGTTACGACCTCGTGCTGATCGATACGCCGCCGGTGCTGGCCGCGTCGGACGCCAGCATCCTGGCACCGAAGGCGGGCGCGGTATTCCTCGTGGCACGGGCCGATGCGACCACGGCAAGCGAACTGACCGCGGCGCGGCGTCTGATCGAGCAGGCAGGCGGCGAGGTCAAGGGCGTGCTGTTCAACGGCCTCAAGGTGGAAGGGCGCTGGTATCGCGCCCACTACCGCTTCGGCAAGTACCGCTACCTGAACCGTTACGGCAGCGAACAGGCCAAGCGCGCGTAAGTCACCACCAAAGCGCCACCACCAAGGCGCGCAAGAAGAAGGGGCTGAGCCTTGCGGCTCGGCCCCTTTGACGTTTCCGGGCGCTTCTCAGCCGATATTCTCAGCCGATATATTCCACCAGCGCGACCGCACCGCCCCCGGGCGACTGATCGGTGCCGGCGCCGGCCACCAGGCTTAGCGTGCACTGCTGCCGCGTGGTGCAGCGAAAGACCGTGCGCTGGTCCGCCAGACCGCCGGCCGAGAACTGCTGCATGCGCAGCGTGGCGAGCACCGTGGGCTTGCCCTCGCCGCTCTGGATCGTATAGACGCCCGCGCCCGACGACGTCGCGGCGCCGGGCGGCACATCGAGGATCACGCGCGTGACGATCGCATTGAGCGGCAGCACCACGGTCTGCGCGCCGTCGGCCGCCGAGGGCAGCCTGCCGAACGCGTTCTTGAACGACACCACCTTGGTCCTGACCGTGGCAGCGGCCGCCACATGCCAGCCGATCTCGGCATCGGCGAACACGCCACCGCTGGAGTCTCCGCGGCAGCCTTCCATCGTCACCACGCGGCGCCGGCCCAGCTGATTGCCGGCCTCCGAGAACATCACGGCTTCGTCCGGATGCTTGTAGTTCAGGAAGTCGCAGTTGCGGTACACCGCCCGGCCCTGGCCGGCCGGCCCCTGCCCCGCGTTGTACTGGTGCTTGCCCATGATCGCGCAGTTGTCGAACACCACCTGCGCGCCGGCGGTATTCCCGGGAGAAAACACCGCGGAGATCGTGCCGGCCGCATAGGGCTGGTAGGCCTGCGAGCCGAAGTCGCAATCCTTGAACCCGATGTTCCCCTGCTCCCACTCGCAATAGATGACCGCCGCGTTCTTCGTCTTCTGTTCGACGCGCAACCCCTCGGCCTTGAACGAGCACACGCCCAGCGCATGGTTGTTGCCGCGCAGGTTGAACAGATACGTCTGGCCGGCGGGCTCGTAGCCGCTGACATCGCAGTCGGTCAGCTTCACGTTGCCGCCGCGCTGCATGTCGATCCAGTTGCTCGAGGACCAGTACTTGCAGTGATCGAACCAGTAGTTGAGGAACTGGTCGGACGTGTTGTCCTTGCCGACGTAGAGAAACGATTTCCAGTTGCCGGCCCACGCGCAGCGCCAGAACTTCCATTCGCTGTTGCAGTTCTCGCCCGTCAGGTTCGCGCCATAGCGCCAGTCCCCCGTGAAGATGCAATCGTCGAACGCATAGTCCTGCGCGCCGCCGGCGCTCACGCTGTCGATCAGGTCGTTGTTGGGCGCCTTGCCATGAAACTGCAGATTGCGGAAACGGACGACCAGCGCCTTGTCCTGGTTGCGGATCAGCGCACCGCTTCCGCGCGGGTCGTAGAGAATCACGACCGATCCGGGCGGTCCGTCGCCTTCGATGACGAGCCCCTGCGTGCGGCCCGAAAGCAATGACGAATCGAACAGCGCGCCCGGACGTGTCAGACGATAGGTGCCCGGCGGCAACACGATGCGCTTGCCGCCGATGAGGTTCGGGTTCTCGCCGAAGGCCGACTGGCGTACCTGCGTCGCCATGTTGCGCAGGGCGCTGGCGAACGCGCCATCCGACGGCGAGCGTCCAGTCGGGTCCAGCCCCTGGAACTCGGCCACGGACACCACGCGCTCGCCCGCGCCGTCGTCGGCGGGGCGGGCCAGCACGTTGCGCGATGCGCCGGTGGCCGCGAGCGCGGCCCCCGTGCTGCCGATCACGCCGAGCCGTGCGAGAAAACTTCTGCGAAGACTGCGCATGCGGTTGTCCTTATATCGGTGAATTCACTGCGTCAGCAGGAACGACCAGAGCGCGGTGCAGTCGGCATCCGCGAGCTGGTATTGCGGCATCGCCTTCGCCAGCAGCACCCCGCCCTGATCGATACTGCTGGCCAGCGCGTGGCAGAAGCCGTCGCGGTCGTAAGCGGTGGGAGGCCCACCGCGGCGCGCGGTGAGCGTGAGCAGGGAGTCGGAGGTCAGCCGGGGCCCGAGCGGCTCGGCGCCGGCCGCCGCCGCATGGCAGTTGATGCAGCGCACCGCGGCCGCCGGCAGCAGCCGGGTTTCACCGCGCATATGCGCGGTGACCGGTGCCTCGCCCTGGAAGATGCGCCGCCCCCGGTCGACGTCGGTCGCCGCCTGGGCCTGTACCCACAGACTGGCGGTGGCCAACAGCCACGCCAGCCTGCGCAGACGGGCGCTCGCCCGCATCAACGTACGCGCACGATCGCGGACACGCTCGGCACCCCGGCGGCGTTCATGGCGAACAGCATGTAATAGCCAGGCACCGCCACGCCAGGATCGGCCGGAATCTGCAGCTGGTACTCGCCGCCCGTGCCGACCGTGAAGTTCAGCGGAATGCGGCGCTGCTCGTTGTTGACCGAGTGCGTGACCGAGGACATCCGCACCAGCGAGAATGCCTTCATGTTCGCGGTCGCGTTGACCGCGATGGTGGTGCCGAGATAGGCGTCGGCCGGTGCGTTGGTGATGGCCGGCCGCGTGGCCGCGGTGCCATCCGCGTTGAGCAGATACGGCGGCGTCAGGATCTCGACGTTCGGATGGTTGGTCGCGCAGTTGCCGCACAGACCGCCGCCGCCGCTCAGCACACGGCCGTCGGGCAGCAGCAGCGCCACGCTGTGATACGTGCGCGGTGTGACCATCGATGCCAGGCGCGAGAACTTCTCGGTGGCCGGATCCCACATCTCGGCCACGAGCACCGCGCCATCGTCGCTGAACGTCACCGGCCAGGCCTGGCCGCCAATCACTACGATCTGTCCGTTCGGCAGCACCACGCTGTTGTGGAACGCCCGTGCATACGACATCGAGGCCACCTTGCGCACCGTGGGCGTCGTGGTACGGATGTCGATGACATGCGCGTTCGCGGTGGCGTTGGAGTTCTCGTAATCGGGTGCGCCCCCGACCGTGAAGATCCTGCCGATGTCGTAGAGCACGGCGTTGCCGTTCATCGCATCGCCGTCCGCCGCGCGCGTGCCTGCGGGTGTCACGCCGCCGTTTCCCGCGGTGTCGATCCAGTTCATCTGCTTGCTCGGGCCCGCATGGAACACGCGGCCGTTGGACACCGCGAACAGCCAGGCATGGTTGTCGGAGCGATAGATGCCGCCCGCATCGCCGGTCAGGATGTAGTCGTCCCACACGGCGCTGTTCAGCTTCCATCCAGTGGCCGATTGCCAGGTCTCGCCGTCCTTGTCCCCGATGTTGCCGCTCCAGGAGCCGCCGATCGTGAACACGCCGCCGTTGCTCAGCGTGACAGCACCCTGATAGCCGCGCCCCTTGACCATCGCCGCCGCAGCCGTCCAGGCATTGGTGCTGGGGTTGTAGATGCTGGTCTTGGAGTCGCTGCTGCCGCCATTGACAAGGATCCGGCCGTCCGGAAGATTGGCCGTACCCGGGCAGAACATGTCGTGCTGGGTGTTCGTCACGAGCTTCTCGGTGGACGTGTTGTTGGCCGGGTTGAAGATGGCGGTGTAGGTCTGCCCGTTATCGCCACCGAAGTTGAAGCGATCGTAGGCCGACCACACGAGGATACGGCCGTTGGGCAGATTCGCCGCGGCCGCCGGTACCAGCGGCAGGGTGATCGGCGCCGACCACTTCGACGGCAGCACCGTGACCTGCTGGATCGTGATGTTCCACGTCTGCGCCACCGCGCCCGTACAGGTCTTCTGCACGACGGCCTGTCCATCGGCCGCAGTCGAATTCGGCGCGAGACATTTGCCGCTATGAACGGCCACGATCGCGTAGCCGCCGTTCTGGGCCTTCAGCGTGTAGCGCTGGTTGGTCGTGCCGCTGCAGGTCCACTGCAGGGCCGGCGCATTGTTCGCGGTGCTCGCGTACTGGATATCCAGGCACTTGTTGCTGTGCGACGCGGCAAGCTGGTACTGGCTGCCGAACGCAGTCAGGATCCACTGCTGGTTGGCATCGCCATGACAGGTCCAGATGATGGCCGGCGCATCGTTGTCGACGACGCCACCCGAAATATCCAGACAGAAATTGGTGCCGCTCAGCTTGATGGGCACGGGCGCCGACTGCGCCTGCGCGGGCGCGCTGCACAGGAGGAGCAGCGGCAGCAGGCACGCGCCGATCCACCTCGGAAGCCATGCAAGGGGCGACCAGTTGCGAGAGTAGAGATTCATGTTAGGTCCCCTGAAGTGAACCGGTTCAAACGTTATGGTCTTGGTGTCCGCGTGTGCCGTTATGTGTTTGCCAGATGGTCGAGGACGGTCACGATGTCCCCGGGCTCGGGCAGCGACGGACTACGCCAGCACAGCTGCGCCGCCGCGTTGAAAAAGTAGACCTGTGTGGTATGGCGATCGAGGTTCGCGTCGGGCGGGCGGCCGGCCAGTGCGCTCCGGAGGTCGCGCGCGTCGCCGACGGGAATCACGCCCGCCCACGATGGCCCCGCATTCATCTGGCGGAGCCACGCCTGCATCGACTGGGGGGTATCGCCGAGGGGATCGATACTGAGGGATAGCAGGCGTTTCGGGCGGCGTCCGCTGCTGCGTGCCAGGCCCTCCTGCACGGCGCCGAACATCGCGCCCTGCAGCGGGCACACCGAACTGCATCCCGTGAACATGGTTTGCACCGCAGTGGCCTTGCCGAGAAGCAGTTCGGGCAGGCGGCGGCGCTGACCGGTCGCGTCGAGCACCCAGATATCGGGTGCCGGCACCAGTGGATCGACAGGCCCCGTACCAATATGCGCCGCGAGGTCGCGCGAGGCGACGGCAAGGGCAGTGACAGAAATGCTGCGCAGCCAGGCGCGGCGGGTCCAGCTCATCGAAACGCTCCAGCCATCGGTGCATGCCGCACCGGATCATCGCCTCATCTTGCGAGTCCGATGGTGCCTTCATCCGTGCGCTTCCGCACAAAACACGCCTGTGGAGTGAAGCCGCACTCTGTCACCATCCGGGTAGGTGGTCAAACAGACCGATGCCGGAGAGCCACTGTTCTCATAGTTGGCATGACTACCCCAACAACAGGAAGAACCCAGGGAGAAAACGTGAATCCGCATCGGACACCAGGCGCGGCACACGCGCACCGCATCGCCGTCATCATCGCCACCAAGGGACGTCGGGAAGCCCTCTCGCACGTGCTACGGCTGCTCGAGACGCAGACACGCGCACCGGACCTCGTGGTGGTCTCGGCCACCTCGCAGGACGACGTGGAAACACCGTTCGTCACGACGTTGCCCATCGAGTACCTGTTCGGGCCCGCGGGTCTCCCCGCGCAACGCAATCGCGGGCTGGAACGGGTGCTGCAAGCGAGCGACATCGTGGTGTTCCTGGATGACGACTTCGTCCCCGCGACGGACTGGCTCGCGCGCTGCGCGGAAGGCTTCGACGCGCGTCCCAATGCGGCCGGCATGACCGGCGCGGTGATCCGTGACGGCGCCAACGGCGATGCACTCGACTGGGACCAGGCCGCGGCGTTGCTCGCCGACGATGCCGCGCATGCACCCGCGGGTGGGCTGGTGCCGGTGGGCAAGCTCTACGGCTGCAACATGGCATATCGCTGCGCCGCGATCGGCGACCTCCGCTTCGACGAACGGCTGGTGCTGTATGGCTGGCTCGAGGATATGGACTTCTCGCGCGCCGTGGGACGCCGGGGGCAGCTGCTCGAGGTCCATGCCGCGCGCGGGGTGCATCTTGGACTGCGCTCGGGCGGCCGGACATCGGGTAAACGGCTCGGCTTCTCGCAGATCGTCAACGCGTGGTACCTGTACGAGAAAGGCGCGTTGTCCGCGCGGGAAGCAATCCTCAACACGCTGCGCGCGCTTCTCGCCAACAGCGGCAAAGCGTTCTTCCCCGAGGCGCATATCGACCGTCGCGGGCGGCTCGCGGGCAACCTCATCGGTCTGCGCGAACTGCTGTCCGGACAGTGCCGGCCCGAGCGCAGCGCCGAACTCTGAGCGTAGCGCCGCGCTGAAGTTGCCGCCGGCCGCGGGCACCATGCGCGGGCCGGCTCAGTCCTTCTGACGGGCGACGGGATTCTGCGCGACGCGCGCGGGCACGCGCACGGGGCGCGGCGGCCGCACGGTATTGCGCGCGGCCGCGCGCTCCACGCGCACCAACTGGCGTGCCATCGAATCCTGCACGCGCGCCACGTGCGCGAGCAATTGCTCCGCAAACGCCTCGCGGCTCGCCACAAGGAACAGCGAGTGGTCGAGCATCGGCAGGATACGCACATCGACGGATGGCAGCGATGCAATCGCCTCCAGCTGCCGTCCGAAGCCAAGCCGCACTTCGCGCAGGCCCACGTCGCTGGCGCCATAGACGAAATCGGTGCGCACGCCGCGCCGGTTCAGCTCGCGCACGGCGCCGCACGCGAACGCCGACACCCCGGACTCGCCGCCGCCCTCCGTGTGCGCCGCGGCACCCGCGGCACGTGCGCGATGCCGGATCCGCCGCAGCGTCGCGCTGACGATCCGCGCCACATCGAGTCGGCCGCTCAGCAGCCGGCGCCAGTTTTCCCACTTGCAGGCCGCGGCCAAGTACACACGTGCCGAGCGCAGGTCGTCCGATGCCTCGGCCTCGTCGGCGGCATCCCAGCGGAACTTGACGAGGTTCGCGAGCACCACGCCGGTCACGTTCGGGTTGGCCAGTGCCGCGTGCAGGCTCAGGAAGGCGCCCGAGCAGACACCGGCGAGCACGATGCGCCGGTAGCCATGCGCGCGCATGCCGTCCACGGCGAGGCTGACGTCGTGGCGGGCCGTGCGCGAGTAGATGCTGGACAGGTCCATCGTACGCGCCGCGCAGAGGCTGTCGCCGAGCAGCGAGACGTCGAGCCGCAATGCCGCCACGCCCTCGCGTGCGAGACGGCGCGACAGCTCCACGAAGATCCGGCCATCGCCGACATGATGGTTGCCGCCGGTATTCGGAAAGATAACGACGAGATCGGCGGGGGCGCGCTCGGGCGTGCACAGGATGCCGAACAGGCGTCCGTTGCCGAGCCGCACGGGCTGCTCCACCATACCGTCCGCGAGCAGCGTATCGGGCGGTGGCGAGACGCTGACCGCCGTGATTGACTCGTGGGGGGACTCGTTGGGCTGCGAGCGCTCCGCCACCCATCCGACCACGGCTGCCCAGGCGCGTGACGGCACGTCGGCGAACTCGGCCGATCGCATCATCATCGGGTACTCGTCGAACCTCTCCATCCGCACCTGTGCGCCGAGCGAATGAAACTGCCCCAAAAGCGCGGGCGCCGGCGACACATGCTCCGGTCCCGCATCGAGCAGCAGCACGTGCGGGGCCGGCGCCTTGTCGAGGCGATCGAGCCGCAGGGCCTGGATAGCCTCGACAGTGGCAGCGGGCATGCGGAAGCTCAGCACATCCATATCGCCGGCGGGTGCCGGTGGCGGCTGCAGTTCGGGAATGGCGCTGTTGCGCCAGCCCGCGTGGAGCGCGCGCAACTCGCGCAGATAGGCGCGGCCGTCGGCCACGGGAGACAGCATGACGAGCCCCGATGCGCCCACGCGCGTCGCGGCCATGGCCGCCAGGCACGCGCCCATGCGCAGCCCGCACAAGACGACCTTTTCCACGGCGCCATGCCGCCGCAACAGCGCCGCGCCCGCCTCGATATCGGCCACGGCGCGCATCATGGGGTCCTGACTGGCGACATCGGCGGAGTCGCCCGTGCCCGCGTAATCGAAGCGCAAAACCGGCACGCCGGCGGCGGCCAGCTGATCGGCCAGATGGCGCCAGGCCCGGTGCGACCACACGGCCTCATGGCCCAGCGGCGAACACAACACTACCCCCGTATCCCGCGGACCGAGGGGCCCCGTACTGCCGTGCAACCATCCCGCACAGCCGTCGAAAATGACCCGTTGCATCGATTCTCCTCGTGCGGCTGCCTGAGGCAGCCCCGGCGATGCGCACGCAGGAAGGTGTACGCAGAAACGGGTACGCTCGCCGGCGCTTGGGTGTCGTCAGTGACTGCTTTTTTCTTCTTCGGCGGCCGCATGGGCGAGGCGCCTGGGTTCGTCCGACGTGCCGATCAATGGCATGCCGAGATACGGGTTCATGGTGCCGAACTCCGCGCGATTGCTGCGCCGGGGTGTCACGCCATTGAGAATGCCGCCGAGCATGTGGGCATCGGCACGCGCCAGCCGCTTGAGCGTTTCCTCGGCCTGCGAGGGCAGCGTCGATTCCGCGCGCAGCACCAGCAGCGTCGAGCCGGCGAGATTGGCAACCAGCGTGGCATCGGCCACTGCCAGCACCGGCGTGGTGTCGATCATCACGAGGTCGAAGCGCGAAGCGCAGGTATCGAGACACTCGGCAAACGCGGGCTGCATGAGCAGTTCCGACGGATTGACCGGTGCCGTGCCCGCCGACAACACGGAGAGGCCACTGACAATGCTGGGCCGTACGGCGTCGGACAGCTCGACACGCCCCGCCAGCACTTCCGCCAGACCGGGTTCCGGATGCTGGTCGAACCAGCTCGCCACACGCCCGCGGCGCAGGTCCGCGTCGATCAGCAGCACGCGCTTGCCCGCTTCGGCAAACAGCACGGCCAGGTTGACCGAGACGAAGGTCTTGCCCGCGCCGGCCGTGGGGCTCGTCACCGCGATCACATTGGCGCGCGGCGCCTGCGATTTGCCGCCCGTCGCCAGCATGGTGAAATGCAGGGCGGCGCGCACGTTGCGCAGTCCTTCCACCGCCATCGAATGCGGGGCATTGCGCGCAAGCAGGAAGTGGTCGTGCAGCACCATGCCGGGGAGCGCGTCGACGTCCTCGTCATCGTCGTCGTACAGCAGCGCGTCCACCACATCGCGGCCCGGCGGGGGCGACGCCAGCTGGGCAAGGCGCGCACCGCCTGGATACCAGTGCGTGCGCGTGCACGATGCGAGCAGCCGCTCCAGTTCCACCTGCTCGCGGCTGTAGCAGATATCGCCGAGCATCGGCAGCCCCAGACTCGCCTCCGCGTCACCGATGTTCGCGACCACGGGCTTGATACGCTGCCGGAACGAGACGAGCCCCATGGCCAGGAAGATGCCCAGCACGCCGCCGCCAGTCGTCAGCAGGCCCGTGCTCATGCCGATGGGCGCGGCGGGCATCAGTGCGGCGTCGACCACGCGCGTCGGACGCGCGCGGTCCATGCTCGCCAGCGACAGCTGTTCGAGCCGGTTGCGCAGGCCGATGTACGTATCCTCGGCCACCTTGACGTCACGCGTGAGCGCCACCGACTTCCGCTCGGTGACCGACAGGTTCTGCAGCTTGGAGTCCATGTCGCGACGTTCGCGCGTCAGCTGCTGGATCTGGTTGTCGATGGTCTTCACCTCGTTGGATTCCTCGGTGAAGCGCTGCAGTGCCTTGGTGCGCTCGAGCTTCAGCTGCGCGATCTGGCGCTGGTAATCCATGCTGCCGTTGAGGTACGACTGCGCATCCTGGCTCGGCTGGATCGAACCCTCTTTCGCGCGATAGCGCGTCAGCGCGGCCTCGGCGCGTTCGAGCTCGGCCTGCACGCGCGGCAGTTCGCCGGACAGGTAGGCAATGGCGGCCGCGCCTTCTTCGCGGCGCAAGCCCGCCTGTTCGCCGATATACGATTCCGCGATGCCGTTGACGAGCGGCGCCACCGCGGTCCGGCTCGGGCTCTCCCACGTGATGCGGACCGTGCTCGAGTCGTTGCCGTCGCTGTCGATGCGAAGATCGCGCGCGATCGTGTCGATCGTCTGCGCCGTGTCGCGACGGGTCACCACGAAGCGCGTGCCGGGGCGCGCGGCAATGCGGTCCACCTGGAACGTCACGCCATTGACCTGCACGCGCTCGCCCACGCTGCCCTCCAGCAGCGGCTTGTCGTTGTGCCACACGCGAAACGTATTGGTCGGCAGCACCTGAAGTACCAGCGGCGCGTTGAGCAGGGCGTCCGGCACATCGAGCGTGCGGACCTCTAGCTGCTCGCCGCCCCATGCGTAGCCGAGACTTTCCGGCCACGGCCCATGCAGGCTGCCGGGTTCGGCAAGGTGCGCGGCCACGCCGCCGATCAGCGGCGCGCGCAGCGGTTCCACCGAGACATCGAGGCGAAGGCGCTCGACCACCGGCCCCACGACCGTACGGCTGCGCAGCATGCCCGTGTCGAATGGTGCGGCGCGCTTCGCGCCGGCGCCGGTGTCGGCATCGTTCTGATTGACCTGGATCAGCGTGTTGGCACGGTAGACATACGGCCGCGAGACGGCGGCCACGCCGGCGATCATCGCGCCGACTGCGCCTGCGGCAAGGATCCAGCCCGCATGGTCCATCCACGCTCGCACGTGCACGGCCCGTTTGCGTCCCATCTCCCCCGGAGCCGGCATGGCGCCGGCAAATGACATGGTATTCACGAGATGCTCTCCTGGCGTGTTGCCTATTTGCGCCCGTAGTTGTCTTCGAATCTCACGATGTCGTCTTCCTCGAGATACGCGCCCGACTGGACCTCGATGATTTCGAGCGGTGTCTTCCCTGGGTTTTCGAGACGATGCAGCGTGCCGATCGGAATGTAGGTGGACTGATTTTCCGAAAGGATGCTGACCGTATCGCCACAGGTCACGCGCGCGGTACCGCGTACCACCACCCAGTGCTCGGCGCGGTGATAGTGCATCTGCAGCGACAGGCTCGCGCCGGGATCGACCACGATGCGCTTCACCTGGAAGCGGTCGCCATGATCGATCGAGTCATAGCACCCCCACGGCCGCCGCACCTTGCGATGGTTGACCACCTCGGCGCCATGTTCGGTGCGCAGGCGCTGCACCACGTTCTTGACGTCCTGCACGTGGTGCTTGTCCACGACCAGCACCGCGTCCGCGGTTTCCACCACCACCACGTCCTGGACGCCGACGCAGGCGATCAGGCGCCCTTCCGAATGCGCGAGGCAGGAGGTGGCGCCGTCGAACAGCACACGGCCCCGGCAGGCGTTGCCGGCGTTGTCCTTCGCCGCGATATCCCAGATGGCCGCCCATGAGCCGACGTCGGACCAGCCGGCATCGAGGGGCACAAGCATGCCGGGAATGCCGGGCAGCGCGTCGAGCTGCTCCATCACGGCATAGTCGATCGAATCGGAGGGACAGCCCTCGAACGCATTGCGCTCCAGCTGGAAAACTTCGGGCTGGGCCGCGTTTCCGCTCTCGCCAGCCATCTCGCAGGCGGCGCGGCACTGCAGGTACATCTCGGGCTGCAGCTGGCTGACGGCCTTGAGCCAGACCGACGCCCGCACCACGAAGATGCCGCAGTTCCACCAGTACTCGCCAGAATCCACATAGTGCTGCGCGAGTTCCAGATGCGGCTTCTCGACGAAGCGGTCGATCAGGAAGGCCCCGGGAGACACGGCAGCGCCGGCATGGATATAACCGAAGCCGGTCTCGGGCGCGGTGGGACGCGCGCCCAGCGTGACGATCGCGCCCTGCTCGGCGTGCTGCACGGCCGTGGCGACGGCATCGCGGAACGCTTCGGTGTCGGTCACGCAATGGTCGGCCGGCGTGGCGATCAGCACCGCATCGCCTGCGTCGCCGGCCGCGAGCAGCGCGTGGAGCGCCGCCACGGTCAGCGCGGGCGCGGTATTGCGGCCGCAGGGTTCCGACACCACGCGTGCCCGCTTGCCCTGCCGCTTCAGCATATCGCTCACCATGAAGCGATGTTCCTCGCCGCACACGACGATCGGCGGCGCATCGAGGCTCACGGGACGTCCGGTGCGCGCGGCCACGCCTTCGAGCCGGAGCGCGGTGGCCTCCAGCAGCGTGTCGTCGGCCACCAGGTTCAGCAGCTGCTTGGGATGCTTTTCGCGGGACAGCGGCCACAGGCGCGTGCCCGATCCGCCAGCGAGGATCACAGGTTGCAGCGCCACGCGCACGGGCGGCGCCAGCACCGTGTCATCGACCGCCCCCAACGCTTGCGCCTGTCCGGCAGGGGGGAGGGCGATGCCCGTCGGCGCGATGCCGTCCTGAATCCGAAGTTTCATGATGTCTCCTGCGTGCACGCAGAAATGGGTACGAAATCCACTCCGGCACGAGCGCCGGAAGATGCGGCCCAGTGTGAAACGTGCACTGCGCAGTATCTGTTCGATTCCGCACACGCTTGCCGGCGCCGCGTCGGCGCCGGCTGGGTTGGACAGCGAACAGATGCGCGGGCGCGCCGGTGCTGCAATGGCACGCGCTGTTTCCAACGTTCCGGAGGGACAAGATGGAGCAAGGCATCGAGACGGTCCTCGAACGCGCGGGCATCGACGGGCAGCAGGACACGCCGCGCCCCGGCAATCTGCACGGCGACGACGCGGTCTGGCAGGAAACCAACTGCTATATGGATCTTTGGATCGAACTGCTCTACGGCTGGGGGCTCGATCCGCGCGCGGCGCTCGCGTTCACGGTCACGCAGGATTTCGAAGGCGACCACTTCACCTTCTTCAAGTATCCGGTGGCCGACCTCGAGCAGCTCTACGGCACCGCGGTGCAGGAGATGGCGATCTACGACACGCTCGAGGCGCATATCGGGGAGCAGGTGGGACGCGGGCACACGGTGCTCGTCGAGGTCGACAGCTTTTACCTGCCCGACACGCGCGCCACCGCTTACCGCCGCGGTCACGTGAAGACCACGGTGGCTGTCGAGGGTATCGACACCGCGCAGCAGCGGCTCACCTACTATCACAACCTGGGCCGCTACACGGCCGTGGACGAGGACTATCGCGGTCTGCTGCGGCTGGAGCCGGCACTGCGCGACAACTCGCTGTTGCTGTTTCCTTACGCCGAATGCGTCAAGCGCGTGCGGCCGCCGCTCGATGGACGCGTGCTGTCCAATGCCGCCGCGGCGCAGATGCGCCAGCACCTGGACCGGCTGCCGGAAATCAATCCCGTCAGCCGGTGGCGTGAGGTCTTCGACGACCACGTCGGCACGATACTGTCGCGCGGCGATGCGTATTTCCATCATTACGGATTCAACCTGCCGCGCCAGCTCGGCGCCAATTTCGAGATGCTTGCGCATGGCCTGACATGGCTCGGGGAACACGGCTATCGCGTGCCGCAGTCGATCGTTGCCGGCGCAACGTCGATCGCCACCGAATGCAAGGTGCTCCAGTTCCGCCTGGCCCGCGCCGTCGCGCGGGGCCGTGCGGACGCGTGCAGTGAATGCCTGGACACGCTCGAGAGCGCCTATACGCATGTCACGCAGGGGCTGCTGAACTCGTTCGGCCGCGCCAGTGCCTGGCAGACGTGAACCGATGCGAGAAGGCGGCGAGTGAACGGCCTGCGCGGCCATTCATCTCCGCCCGCTCGCGTATCGCCGCCGGCTCACGTCGCCGCGTTCGCGCTCAGGCATGCACGCCGGCCAGTGCCGGCAGCAGGCGGTCGTATTCGCGCTTGACCAGCTTGTAGCATTCGCAGGAATGCCGCTCGAGGCCGCAACGGTCCAGCACCGTGATATGGCCGCGGCTATGGTGGATCAGGCCCAGGTCTTCGAGCTTGCCGGCCGCCTCGGTCACGCCCTCGCGGCGCACGCCCAGCATGTTGGCAATCACCTGCTGCGTGATCACCAGTTCGTTGGAGCTCATGCGGTCGATGGCCAGCAACAACCAGCGGCACAACTGCTTGTTCAGCGAGTGGTGGCGGTTGCAGGCGGCCGTCTGCGCGATCTGGGTGAGCACGGCCTGCACGTAGAGCAGCGTCACGCGCTGCAGCGTGGGCATATGGCCCAGCTCCGCACGCAGCACGCGCGCCGGAATGCGATAGGCAAAGCCGGGACTGCGAACCTCCACGCGGCTCGGCATGGTGTCGCCGCCCGTGACCACGGGAATGCCGACCAGGCCCTCGTTGCCCACCGCGGAGAACTCCACCGTGGCGCCATCCTCGAGCAGCGACAGCAGCGATACCACCGAGGTGGTCGGGAAGTAGACGTGCACGATGCGCTGGCCGGAATCCGTCAGCAACTCGCCGGCACGCAGGCGAACCAGTTCGAAATGCCGCGAGAGCGTTTCCCACTCATGGCGAGGCAACGCGCTGAGCAAGTGATTGACATGCAGGTCCGACCGATGCGTGATCATTTTTCTCTCTCCCATTAACCCCGGAAGAAGCGATATCGGTCCGCGCCGCACCTGACGTGCGATATGTGACCCGACTTCGCCGCTCCACCGTATCTCGATGACTGACGAAATTTCGGCAACCTTTTCAGCATTCGCCGCGGTTGCCACCCGTGTTTCCCTGTCCCAGGCGATTGGCCCGGTTTGCTCTTGCTGTGCTTGTATTAAGTGTCATGGCGCACAGAACTGACAGTAGGCAGACGGATAGGTCAGACGATCATGCTTTGGTAGGTTGTATGGAGGAAAACGGCGGAGACGGCACGCGCGGGACACATCCGCGTGGAGGATGGGTCGAGTGGGGCGGCAGGGGGTTGAAGCGGCATTCCGCCAGTCCCGGCGTGGGCTGGCGGGAAAGGTGGAGAAGGTTGAGGTCAGCCTTGATAGAACACCGGCGAATCCGCGTTGAGCGCGTGGATCTCACCCGAAGGGATGGCATGCGCACTGCCTGCCGCGGCGGCCTCATGCATCAGGCGGACACGACGCGTTTCGCCGGGCCCGAGGTGGAACCAGTCATGCTCCGCGACGAACGCGTGGTCATCCACATGGACCCACCGCGCGAAGCGGCGCGTACCGATGGTGAGCCACCACTCGCCGTCTTCTTTCGCGACGCTGGCATGCAGGCCCGGATCGCGCAGCGCGGCGGCACGCCTGTCGGGCAGATAGGCCGACTGGCTGAGCAGCGTGCCCGCGTCATCGTGCAGTGTGGCCAGCACGACGTCGTGCGCGGGCGGCCCGAAGCGGTACGCATAGGTGAAGTCGAAGAAGTGGTCGAGCAAGGCCGCGGCCGTCAGCTGGCGCGTCTCGCGCGGTGCCAGCGTGACGTCGAGCGAGGCGCGTGCCGCCACCGCTTCTCCATCGCGCAGGCAGCGCAATGACAGCCGTACCGTCCGCGGTGCCGCCGTCTCGTTGACCAGATGGATGTGCAGCCCGTTGAGCCCCTCATCCGTCAGGATGACCTGCAGCGGCTGCCACACCTGACGCAATGCATGCCAGGCCGACTTCGGCCGCGCCTGGGCGTCGACGATTCCCCATCCCGCCCCCGGCTGCAGGTCCTGCAGCTGCCATACCAGCCCGCCCGCGCACGAGGAGCCCGCCCGGCGCCATTCGCCGAACACCTCGGTCATCAGTTCGGCCACCACGGCGCGCGACAGCATGAGGTAACGCGCGGGCTGCTCGTAGCGCAGTCGCGGCGGATCGACGTCATAGAGCGCGCGCAGGTAGTAGTCGCGGATATCCTCGAAGTCCCACGACGCGCCGGCATCGCGCGGCACGCGCGCTTTCCAGCGCGGATCGTGCACGGGCTGGGTCAGTCCGGCTTCGGCCAGCGTTCGCGCGCAGGGCACATTGGCGAACGCCAGGCATTCGGCGGCAAAGCGCACACCCGCAAGGCGGGCATCCGACAGCGGACGCTGGTAGGCGCCGACGCCGTAGTAGTGGGTCACGCCGGTGTCGGGCTGGAAAGGCCACGCGCCATCGCTGGGCGAGTTGCGTACATAGACCACGTCTGGGCGATGCTCGGCCACGAGCCCCGGAATGAGCGTGTCGAACAGCGGCTGGCGCCAGTCGCCGCGCGCCGCGCCCATCATCGCCGCCTGCTGTTCGGCTTCGCTGCCGCCGCACAGCACGGCAAGGCTCGCGTGGGCGCGCGTCGAGGCGAGCCACTGCGCGACCTCGCGCGCGGCGTCGTCCATCAGGCCCGCATTCGCACCGCCCGCATCGCCGTAGTCGAAGTTGGCGAACATGAAGTCCTGCCAGACCATCAGGCCCAGCGCATCGCACTGGCGATAGAACGCCTCGCCCGGATAACAGGTCACGCCGCTCACGCGCACCATGTTCGCGCCCGCGTCGCGCGCCAGCCGCAGCCAGCGCGCCACCGCCTCGTCGGTATCGGCAAGGCCCGGCAGATCGTGCGTCGACACGCACGCTCCCCGGCAGAACACGCGCTCGCCGTTGACGCGCAGCGTAAAGGCGCCGCCCTCGCGATCCGCCTCGACGGTACGAAAGCCGACATGCCCGCAGGACACCACATTGCCACCGATACTTGCCTCGACCCCATACAGCGCGGCCTCTCCGTGCGTATGCGGCCACCAGCGCTGCACCGCGGGCACGCGCAGTTCGCCGGCCAGGAGGTTCGGCGCCACCCTGCGCAGTTCGCCATGCCACATGGCGTGGTCGGGACCGGTAACGGCGAACGCGCCATGCGCGGGCGTCAAACCCGCGATATGCAGGCGCAGCGCGACGATACCGTCCTCGCCGTCGAGGCGGCTGGACAGCTCGGCCCGCACGCCGCGCGTCGGCTCGGTGCCCATGGGGTCGAGCAGCTCGATATCGCGCCACGGGCCCACCGCGTGCACGGGCGGACACCAGCCCGGCATATGGCCGAGCAGCGTGGTCCGCACGGTGCGCAGCGTGGGCGGCACGATCATGCGCGGCTTCCACCGGACCGGGCCGCGTTGCCCGCGCAGCCATGGATGCAGCGCGCGGAAGCAGATATGGAGCACGTTGTCGGCACCGGCGAGCTCCACCTCGACCTGGTGGGCGGCAAACATATGGCGCGTGGTCAGCACCTGCACGCCATTGAGCCAGACCTCCGCGATCGTCGCCAGGCCGTTGAAGCGCAGCAGGCGGCCACCGCTGCCGGAGAAATGCAGCCGGTACCAGTAGTCATGCCGATGCAGGGGCGGCGGCGCCGTATCGTCCCAGCGGTTCGCGGCGCGCAGCGCGCCCGCCACGGTGCCTGGCACCTGCGCCGGCAGCCAGTGCCCGGTTTCCGACAGTTCGTCGGGATGGGCCGCGGCATTCGCGAACGTCTCCAGGAATGTCCAGTCGCCCTCGAGCCTCGAAGGGCCGATTGCCACGCCAGGCTGCAGCAGGCGCTGCAGGGCAAGCATAGGGTCGCGCGCGGTCATGAGACAGTCTCCCCGAAATAAGCGGCCAGTGCCGGCACGGTGCCCCGGTAGGCCAGTTCGAGCTGCTCCAGGCAGTCTTCGCAGCTATCGGTCTTGTGGCTGATGACGGCGCGCATCAGGCGGAACTGCATGACCATCGCCTCCGACGCCATCGTGTAGCAAGACTCGGCCACCGTATCGGGCAGCACCTGGCCATTCATGACGAGCCAGCGCAGGTAGCAGCCCAGCAGTTCGAAGTTCGCGCCGAGCTGGCGCAGCACGCTCGCGGCATAGGCCTGGAACGTGGGTTCGCCGCACGACATCAGCCGCTCGAGATGCGCGGGAAACGCGGCGCGAAACGCCTCGATCGGATTCGACCGGGGACGCCGTCCCAGATGACCGCGCAGGAGCTGGAGCGAGACGCGCACGAGTTCGTCGGAGCTCGGCGCCTCGAAGCGCCGCCGCACCACCTCCGCGTGCGGGAACGTCGTGGTGCCCCACATGGCATCGTTGCCGGGCAGGCGGAAGATGGACATGTAGTCGTCGCCGCTGGCCGTGTGGTAGCCGTCGTGGTGGTAGTAGCCCACCGCGGTGGCTTCCGGCACGAGCACGTCGATCGCGATGCAGGAGCGCGCGTGCTGCCGGCGATAGGCGCCCGGCGGCTGCGGCAGCTGGTAGTTGTCGACCTCGAGCAGCACCGCGTTGCCTCGGTTCGTCTGCGCGGCCACATGCGCCTCGAGCGATCCATAGGTCGACAGCTCGTCCTGCACGATGCCGTAGAGGCGCTCGAGATCGGCCGACGGAATGTTCGACGACGTGAACTGGTCGCCTTCGAAGTCGAGCGTGACGGTGAATGGCAAGGCCGCGATGGGCTCGAAGTTCCATCCGTGCAGCAGCTCGACCCAGAGATCGATATGGCGATTGACGTGCGACCACACGGGGTTTCCCCCGAACAGTGCGCGCGTCCCGCCGCGTGTACGAGCCTTGCCGTCACCGTACATTCACACGCCTCCCAGCGTTTCCCGTACTGCCTGTGGCCAGCGCGAGGGATCGAGCCCATGGTGGCGCAGCAGCGCCAGCGTGAGGCGTTCGATGCCGAAACCCACACAGCCGGTATGCGCGACGCCACCGTCGGGCAATGCGATGTGCCAGAGCTCTCCGAAATGGTCCATGTGGTAGTTGAAGCTCATGCATGCCGTCGGCCCGGCACCGTCGTTGACCGGAATCAGCAGTTCGAACTTGAGCTTCTGTTCGCGCTGGCTGTCCGCCACGATCTTGCCGCCGCGGCCGAAGAACGGATCGTTGGCGATATCGAGTTCGACGGGCAGTTGCAGCGCGCGGCCGAATGCCTGCCCGCGCGCCATCCAGCGCTCGCGGAACGCGACGATCTGCTCCGGCGTGCCAAGGCAGACGAACTCGCGCATCCGGAACAGCTGCATGCGGGTAGGCTCGAGCGATGGCTCGTGGCGATAGCAGTACGACAGCACATCCACCACCTTGCCGTCGTCCGGCAGCGCTCCGCGCCGGGCAATCACCGGATAGACCGGATAGCACGCGGCGGGCGTCAGTACCACGCCCGTCGGCGCCTGCTGGTCGGTCCAGTCCTCCTTGTCCTCGAGCCGGGCAAGCAGCCGATGATGGCCACGATCGTCGCCGCAGAAACTGTGCACCGTGCCCGCGAGTTGCGGAAAGCTCTTGAGGTACTCGCTGGTCTCGAAGTCCTGCTGGCCCATGGCCGGCGGAAAGCGCAGCACTTCGGCGTGCTGGTCCGCGCCCATCCGCGTGACGGCCGCGTTCAGGCCGTCGGCAATGGCTTCGAACACCGCGCTGCGCCCGTACAGGCCCGGCACGCCGGACTCGATCAGAAGTCCCGCGTCCAGCAGCCGGCGCAGGAACGTCGGCTGTGCCGCATCGCCCGCGCCACCGACCGGCTTCACGTCTGTCAGTGCTTGTACATCCATGTCTGTCTCCGTCAGGAACGATCCGCGAGCAGCAGGTTGGCCGTGTTGGCCTGGATGCGGTCGTTGTTGATCATCAGCGGGGCCGACCACAGGTCGCGCAGCTGGCGGCCCAGGCTGAAGGGCGTGCCTTGCTTGTAGCCAGCCATGCCGCAGACCATCAGGGCCTGCTGCGCGGCCTGCAAGGCCAGCGCGGAGAGCGAGGTCTTGAGGCCATTCATTTCCGCGGCCAGCGCGAACGCCGCGGAGACGGACCCCCCCTCGGAGCCGCCATCGGCCCGATGCCGCGCCTGCTGATGCGAGAGCGCCATCTCGAGCCGCGCCTCCATCAGCTGCAGCACGCCGACCGCCTCGGCCACACGGGCACCCGATGGCGGCAGGGAGCCGGGACGCGCGCGCGCCTGCCCCTGAAAGAACGTCTTGGCACGCGCCACGGCATCGGTGGCCACGCCCAGCCACAGCGCACCCCAGACGATGTGCGAAACGGGCGTCATCGTGCCGTCCGCAATCTCGTTGAAGGGCACCGGCATGATCTGTGCGACGTCGCCCGTCGCTTCCAGCCGAAAACCGTTGCTGCAGGTACCACGCATGCCCAGCGTGTCCCATGTGTTGAGGCTCTGCAGCGTGTAGTCCTGTTTCATGGCGCAGACCAGCACCTGGTCCGACGGCGCCGCATCCGCGTGGCGTCGCGCCGTGACGAGAATGCCGTCCGCATGCGCGCCATAGGAAATGGTGGGTGCCATCTTGAGCAGATGGAAGCGGTCGCCATCGGCACTCACCGCGCAACCGCTGGTGCGCAACGCGCCGCCGATCGCTTCTTCCGAAGTCGCCGAAGCCAGCAGCAGCTGCTCGCCCGCCACGCGCGCCAGCAGACCGTCATGCCATGCACTGCCGCCACCGTGCTCCACGACGCAGGCCACCTGGATCTGATGCATCGCGTAGATCATGCCGGTTGCCGCGCATGCCTCCCCGAGGATGCGGCAGATCCTGGAGACTGTCGCCAGCGATGCCCCCGCGCCACCCAGCGTGACAGGTACCATGGCGCCCAGCAGCTTCTGCTCGCGCAGCGCGGCAAACGCTTCTTCGGGAAAGCGCGCGTCACGATCGACCGCGTCCGCGTGCTGAGCCGCGACGGCGGCCGCGGCACGCGCGCCGGCAAACAGGGCGTCCGCGGCCGCACTGGAAGCGATGGCGTCACCGGGGTTCGCGTGCGCGAGCGCGATCCGGGCCACGGCGCTCACGCAGCCTCCTGGCGCTGCCGGATCGCCGACACCGCGCCGGCCAGCGAATCGATGCTGCGGAACAGCTGGCGCGTCAGCATCTGGTCGGGAATCTCGATATCGAACGCGTTCTCGAGGGCGAGCATGACATGCACGGTGGCCAGCGACGACAGTCCGGCCGCGTAGAGATCGTCGTCGTCGGCCAGGGAGGCCGGCGGCACGTCGAGCCGTCCGACGTCGCCAAGAATCTTGCGGATCGTTGTCTTCATGGATTTCCTCTGCTGATGGTCTGCGCGCCGGACGGCGACCTGCTGCCGCCCGGTGTCTCTCAGTAAGCGGTGGCACCGGCCCAGCCATGCAGGGCGGTACGAAGGATGATGCGAAGGTCGAGCTGGAACGACCAGTGCTGGATGTAATAGATGTCGAACTCGATGCGGCGGCGCATCTTCTCGACCGTGTCGGTCTGCCCGCGCAGCCCGTTGATCTGCGCCCAGCCCGTGATGCCCGGCTTGACGCGATGGCGCAGCATGTAGCGGTCGATCAGTTCGCGGTAGATCTCGTTGTGCTCCATCGCATGCGGACGCGGTCCGACCACCGACATCTCGCCACGCAGCACGTTGAAGAATTGCGGCAATTCGTCGAGGCTCGTGCGCCGCAGGAATGCGCCCACGCGCGTGACGCGCGCATCGCCGCGGCATGCCTGCGTCACACCGGTGTCCTCGTGCATCTTCATGCTGCGGAACTTGTAGACATGGAACTGCCGGCCATCGATGCCCAGCCGCAGCTGACGGAACAGCACGGGGCCCGGAGACGACAGCTTCACGAGCACGGCGATCACCAACAGGAGCGGGGAGAGTCCGACGATGGCGGCCAGGGCGAAGATGCGGTCGAAGCTTGCCTTGAGCACGCCGGTGATGCCCGACACGGGCGGCGCGTTCAGATCGATGACGGGCAGCCCCATGAAGTCGCTGAAGCGATGGCCCAGCAGTTCCACGGACGCGACATCGGGCACCCAGCGAATATCGATCAGCTCATTGCGGAACTGGCGCACCACATCGGACAGGTCGCGGCACGCGGCCATCGGCAGCGTCAGCCAGATCTCGCGCACGCCCTCGCTGTGCACGAACTGGTTCACGTCGTCCATCGTGCGCAATGTCGCCACGTTGGCGGGAATCGCCTGCGACGACTCGTCGTAGATGCCCACCACGCGATAGCCCGCGGCGCGAATCTGCTGGACGCGCAGGTACATCTCCCGGCCGAGCGGCCCATAGCCGAAGATCAGCACACGCTTGGCGTTGATGCCCTGCTCGCGGACGTTGGCCAGCATGCGGAACATGATCACGCGCCCCGCCAGCAGCGCGGCGGACGAGGTCAGGAACCAGCCCATCGACCAGATCCGCGACACATGCCCGATCTGATGGATCAGAAACGTTCCCATCAGCGCTGTCAGGAACACCGTGGCCCACGCGGCACCGGTGCGCAGCGCCAGCACGGCCTGGCTACGGCCACGCCACGAGTCGTAGAGGCCGAATGCGGGAAACACCACCAGCGCGCCGAGCGCGCACAGCATGGTGAGAAAACCGTGAACGGCGTTGGCCTGTTGCAGCCCTCCCGGAAAATGCAGCTCGCCTACGATGACGCCGCTGGCCGCGATCAACACCGCGTCGCCGAGTCTGTAGAGGTAGTGAAGCGCCGTACGCCGCTCGGCGGCAACATTCCAGTTCGATGCCATGACCGCTCCCAAACCCTTGCGGGATTTCTATCTGGGTCATGGTTGCGCACGCGTCCCGGAGCGTCTGTTAGCGGGCGCACACACGTTGGCGTGCGTGGAGCGCCGCCGATCCTACAAGAACGAGGACCACTCGCCCCGCTCATAGGGGCGATCGCGTCCGGACAGGAACGTGGCGAGGTCCTGCACCCACACGTGGGTCACACCGGCGAGGCGGCCCACCGGCAGGACCAGCAGTGTGGCGAGTGCCGCCGATACGAGCGCCATCGTCATCGCGCCTCGGGGTACGCCACGGCGCATGATGAACGGCACGCTGACGCAGAAGCCGAGTGCAAGGCCACTCGCGACTTCGGAGACCGAATGCGCGCCGAGCTTCAGCCGCGACACGCCCACGGCAAGCGCGATCAGCACGCCGGCTAGCGCCGCCAGCGATCCCAGCCTCGGGCGGCTGGCGGGCACGGCCAGATACAGCAGCACCGGCAGGATCGAAGCCGCCATCACGGCGTGGCCCGAGAAGCCGGTGAAGTTCATGCGCTCGCTGCCGATGCCCCATCCCATGAACGCGAGCTTCGAGGCAAGCACCAGTGCCGCGATGGCGGAGAACGCGAACAGCCAGTGGCGCGCGACGTCGGTGGCGCCTCGCCATCGCAGCCAGCCGTAGAGGAATGCCGCGCATGGGATGAGGAACGCGGACTCGCCGAGAAAGGAAACCAGATGCCATTTCATGTCAGGTTCAATACGTTCATGTCGTCGCGCCGCGTGGATATGATGAACTTCGGACGAAGGACATCGGGGATGAGATGCCCGTCGCGCATGCGTCTTCTGGTTGATAGAGCACCCAGAGTGGATTCGATATGCTCAAGGTAATGTCCGCCCATTCCACATGGACGGACATTTCAAAGCCCGCATGGTCCCCCGGTCGGCGGGCTTCTTTTTTGGTGCGCGCTCAACGCGCCGGGGTATCGTAACGCGGCGGAATGTCGGAGGGCGACAGGCCGTCGGGAGACGCCGCGCGATCGACCGCCTGGGGATGTGGCAAGCCCGGATGAGGCGAGGCCGGATGAGACCATGCCACGATCATCGCGCGGGCGCGCTCCACATGCCGGGTCGCCTCGCGCTCACCGATCTCGCAGGCCGCGACGATCGCCGCGGCCTCGGTCGGATACCGTCGTCCATGCAATTCGCCCCGATATAACAACAGCGGCTCGCCACTGACGATGGCGAGCCGGATCTCGTAGCAGCATGCCCATTTTCCCCGGCCCTCGCGCACGGCGAACCCGTGGACGACCAGGATATCCAAACCGCGTTCCATACGACCCCCTGCTTCCCGCGCCGACTGGCCTCTGTACCAGCTTCTTTCGACGGGCGAGTTCAGCATAGCCCTTTCGAGGGTCGCGCGCCTTCATCCCATCGCAGTAGAGCCGTCGGGGCCGCCGGCATGTACGCTGCCGATGGATGAGTGGAGTACAGGGGGCGGATCAGCCTGACGGTTGTGCTCGCGCAGCAGCGTCAGCGCAGTGCGCGGAAAACACTGGCCGCCAGCCCATGCGAGCGAGGCCGCCGCACAGACCAGTTCGACCGGTGCGGGCACCGCGAGGCAGCCGCTCGCACCGAGGCGCGCGGCATGGAACATCAGGCCCGCATCGAGCGCATCCGACAGGACGAGCCATCGGCGCGGTGCAAGCCGGGTGCGTACGAGATCGAGCAGCGCGCGCGGGTCCTCGTCCACCCCGCTGCAGTCGACCAGGGCGATATCGACGGTGTGGCCCGAGGCCGCCCACTCGTCATCGGTGTCATCGGCAAGCCAGTCCGGCGTGCGCCACAGCACGGGCATGGGCAGGTCTTGTCCTTCCATGCGGCGCGCAAGGATACGGCACATCATCTCGTTGCTGGCGATCAGGTAGGTCGTCATCGAGCATTCGGCGAGGGTGGAATGGCGTGGCTTGGTGTGCCTGCCATTCCCCGTTCATGATCGGCATCCGGATATCGGCGTGCGGCATGGTGGCGGTATCGGATCGTGCCGGGTTGAGGCCAATCGTTCTGCGTCTGGGCTTTCTTCGTCTGATCGTTGTTATCGGGCTGATCTCGCGCATCGATCCGCGCGTCCTGCTCCTTCACAAACTAGCAACGTACAAGCGCCGCCGCCTCATGCAAACGGATGAGACGGCGGCGCAGGATGATGTAGACAGCTGAACGCGGGGCATCGGACACCGCGTCGGTTCGCGCAATGTCAGGCCGCTTCGCAGGCCTCCCGCAGCGGCATGACTGCCGGTGCGGAGGACGAGCCGGGACGCGGCGTAGCCGTCGGGCCGGCCCAGTTCAGCGTGGCACCGCGCTGCAGCGCGACGTAGACGGCCTCGCCCTTGTTACGCACATGCAGGCGTTGATACAGCGTGCACGCATGCGTCTTGGCGGTCGCCACCGAGATGTTCAGCAGCCGGCTGACCGTCTTGATCGGATAACCGCGGGCAAGCAGCGCGAGCACTTCATATTGACGCTCCGTGATATTGAGCAGGTGCGCGCCGGCGGCCGGCGTTTCCGGCGGCACCGCGGCGGCGCGTCCATGCGCTTCCGCGACGGGCAGCTCGCCGTGCGTGGTAGCCACGCTGTGCAGCGGCACGACGATCGGGGCTGACGGATGACGCGGCTCCGAAGCAGGCATCTGGCGCGACGGCGTCCCGGCGATGAACTGGCCTGGCTGCTGCATCGCTTGTTGTCCAAGGTGCAGATCGCCCCAGCGCATCGCGGGCAGTTGCGACGGGAAGCACTCCCCGCCAGCCAGCACCAGCCGGATCGCGGCTTCCAGCGCATCGGCACTGCACGACTTTGCCAGCAGTCCGCGCACGGCATCGGGCAATCCGCCCTCCGGCAGGGCCGGCGGCACATGTTCGGCAAGCACGAGCACACGCTGCGGCGACAGCTGGCGGCAATAGGTTGCCAGCGTGTCCCAGCCGGCGGCGGCATCGGTCGGCAGCCCATAGATCAACAGATCCGCGTGGCTGGTCCAGGGGTCGGGATCGGCCAGCACGGCCGGATCAACGTCGATCAGATCTCCGGGCATGTGCGCCTGGGCAAGCAGGTGACGAAGTCCAAGGCGCAACAGCGGGTGAGGCTCGAGCAAGAGGATGGTGGCCATGGCCGCTCTCTCTTATTATTGGCGCGACCCCGGTTGCGACGGACCGTGTACGCGCTGATTGGAAATGCTCCGCTTATATCGTGGCTGCACTTCCATACGGTCTGGGCGAAACCTCCTGATCCATGCAGCGCGTCCCGTCCTGGCTCATGCTGCTGGATCCTCCCTCGAGGATGCCCGACCGCCCCGTTTGCGTCATGTTGACGCGTTAGATACTTCTGAACTCAGATTCAAAACTTATCTAATTCTGGCTTCAGCATAGGTATCGTCCACTTCAATTGCAAGCGCATGCTGCGACGCAATGGGTATGTCCTTAAATGTATGACAACGATTTCACGCCATATGGGAACGGCGGGCCACTTACCGCGCCATTTCTCTCGCTGACCTCCTTCTTCAGTGGGGTCAATGTTTTGCAACAGCGGTATTGGCGCCCTGGCAAAAATAATTTACATTAACTTTTGTGATGCAAAAGCGCCCGGTTCGACCCGTCGGTCCGCGGTTTCGGTTATAGATCAGTCACTTAGGTGAAATGCAGGGCACAGGCGGATGAGCGAAGACCGGGATACCCTTGCCGCAACGAAGCTGACGCGGACTGAATTTGCCGTCGTCCGAGCGTACGCGCAAGGCATGCGGCCGGTGGATATTGCCAACCGGTACCTGCTTGACCCCGACGACGACGATGCCCTGACGGAAGCCCAGGCGATCACGCGCATCCTGTCACTGCGCGACCGCCTGGTGCAGTTTGCACTGCAGCACGACCGGCCTGACATCGCGGATATGTTCGAGGCCCTGCGCGGGCGGTCCGACGTAGGCATGACGCGCCGCGTGGACGCGCTATCCTCGCTCGAACAGTTGGGCCAGGGACGGCCGCAGCAGACGCACGAGGTCGGCCTCTGGTTCGGCCCGAGCCTCGCCCGGCGCCTCACGGCTGCCGGTCTGCTGCGCATCGCCGACCTCACCGCCCTGGCCAACCGGCGGGGCAGCAGCTGGTGGCGCGCCGTACCCCGGCTGGGCCCGAAGTCCGCCGACACGATTACCCGATGGCTGATCCAGCAGGGCTCGCTGGAAGGGACGCGCCCGGTCGCATGGGTCCGGCCGTACGTCACGCCGGCGCTGGCAGCATCCGCCCGGCAGCCATTGCGGGCGATGCCGCTCGCGCGCGGGATGCCCTATCCGGTGCCGCTCGAGCATATGGCTGCGCCCACACATGAGTCTCATAAAGCACTTTACGCCCATGTGTCGTGGGTTCGGCGCTGGCTGGCGCGGCCGCTCCAATCGCACACGCTCAAGAGTTATCGAAGGGAAGCCGAGCGCCTGCTGCTTTGGCTAGCCGCGCAGGGCCTGACGCTCGCCGCGTTCGATACCGATGCGTTCGCGCGTTACGCAGCCTTCCTCCAGGCACCCGAACCGGCGACGTTCTGGTGCGGACCCGCGGGGCCGCGGGATGCCGAGTACTGGCGGCCGTTCGAAGCCCCGCTGAGCGCGGCCTCGCAGGAAGCCGCGCTACGCGTCGTCCGTGCGCTGATGCGGGCCGCCCATCGCGATGGGATCGTTGGCGTCGTTCCTTCGTTAGCGGGAGGCCCCCATCCGGGGACCGACACGCACCGAACCGGCGGCGCCTTGCCCGTTGCGGCCTCATCCGGCCCGTCACTGAACGACGCGGACATTGCGGCGTTTCTGGATTGGCTTGAGCGGCAGGCTGCGGCACCGGTACCGGCCGACCCGGCGCTCGCGGACCGGCGCCGCGTCGCATGGATCGCCGCGCATCTGGTACGACAGGGGGACACCCTCGGGGCCATCGCCGCGCGCCAGTGCACGGCGCCCTGGCCAACTTCGGCGCCCTTCTGGACGGCGCTGTCCGCGCACTGGAATGCCCGGGGTATCGATCCCAGGGCAACGCCGCATGCATCCCTGCTTGCCCCGCTCCATGTGCCGCCGACGGGCCGCGCCGCGGCGCGGCACGGTCCCGGCTCCCTCAGCGGGTACTCCCCCAGCGGGCTGGATCAACTGCTTCGCAGCATCTGGAAGGACTATGTCCGGCAGCAGGGGCTCACGCTGCCACCGTTCACGCCGAAGATGCTGCGCCTCGGCCGGGAGGCGGCATGATCCCGGGGGATCGCGCCTTCAGAGCAGTGTCTTGTCGAGCCCGAATCGCGTCTTGAGCAACTCCACGAGATCTTCGCGGGCATTGCGATCCGACAGTTGCACGTCAAGCATCACGCGGCCCGAGTCCCACTCCTTGATCGTGCCGAGCAACTGCCCCGCTTCGGTCCGGATCTTGTACTGCCGGCTGATTTCCTTGACCTTGCGCGGCTTGCCTTCCTGCGCCTGCTTGCGGATGGCTTCCACCTCGCGGCTCGACAGCCCATCGGCGAGGATGCGGCTCACGAGGTCACGCGTCCGATCCTCGCCGGCCAGCTTGAAGTACAGCGTCAGCTCGTAGCCGGCGGCGATGCCGATCGCGCTTGGTCGCTCGCGCATGGCGCCCAGGACCGACTCCGGCAGCTTCAGCAACGCCAGCGTCTTGTTGACCGTACCCGCCGACATGCCCGTCAGCTCGCAGATTTCCTCTTCCTTCTGGACCTTGCCTTCGTCCAGTAACTGGCGCCAGGCAATGGCGTTGTCCAGTGCGGATTGATCGGAGCGCTGCTCGTTCATCAGGAACGACAGCCGGTAGAAATCGAGATCGCCGAGGTCGCTCTCGATGAAACATTCCATGTCGAGCTTGCCGGCCGACGCCAGCGCGCGCTTGCGGTAATGGCCGTCGATCAGGATGTAATGGCCCGGCCGCGCGGGATCCGGCGCGGCCAGCCCGGGCGTCTTCTGCCCGTGGGTCGCGATCGATGCGGCCCGTTCCTGCACCACGGCCGGATCGTAGATGCGGCGCGCATTGAGCGGGTTGTCGTGCAGATTCGCGAGCGGAATCCGGATCAGCTGCCGCCCGCTTTCCGCGGCGTCCGCACTTTCAGCGCTGAAAGCGGCCACCACCTCGGCCGGCGGACGCCCTTGCAGCAGCCCGTTGGGGTGCCGCGAGATCGCCGCCTCCGCACGTGCAAACCGGTCGATGGTGTCGCTGCGGGTCTTCTCCGCCGCCATGCCGGCAAGCATGCCGGCCTTCAAACTCTTCAATTTCGTGGCCATACGTATTACTCAATCAGCGACAGGACCTCGTCGACCATCATGTCGACCTCCTGGACGGCCTCGCGCGCACCGGGCACGCCATGCACCGTGCACCCAATCGCCTGGCATTCCCGGAATGCCGAGCGCGATCCGATCATGGCGTTCAGCAATGGCACATCGCCGTCATCGCCAAGAATTTCGATGGCCTGGCGCGCAATCGAGACGCGGCGCTGGACCATATTGGCCATGACGCGGATCTGCAGCGTCTCGTTCTGGACCTGCGCGTGCTGCGCCAGTGTCTTGGCGGCGACCGCGGCCCAGAGATCCGGGGGCGAGGGAACAACGGGAATGATCGCCAGATCGGAGATCAACAATGCGCTCGATGGCGCCGCAGAGTGCACAGCGGGCGGGCAATCGACGAGGATGTAATCGTAATCGTTGATAAATTTGCGAACTTCGCGGTGCATCGCGCCGCCGGAGGGGGCGAGCCCGATCACGGACGCCGGAAAGGGCCGCTCATCGCTGGCCTGGGCTGCCCATCGTGTCGCCGTCCCCTGCTCGTCCATATCGACGAGCATCGATCGCGCGCCGCGCAATCCCAGCGTTCCAGCCAGATGCATGCTGACCGTGGTCTTGCCGCAACCGCCCTTCTGATTGAAGACGGTGATGATTTTTGCTGCCACTTCGGCCTCTCTTTCGATCTCTCAGCGCCATCTCAGCGCCATCACTTTCAGCGCTGAAAGCGCGTGGACCATCCACTACAAGACGCAACTTTAGCCAAAGTAGACTGGCTATTCAACCGCAATTCAAATATTTAAATAATTAATCACTGGAAGGGCGCGCGAAGCCGGCCAAATCGCGTCCCGGTGCCATCCATGGGGCGTTCCATTCGGCAATAAACATGAGGTAACGCAAAAGGTGTGGAATCTTCGGGATTCTTCTGCTTGAAAAGAGACATGCAATCCGCCTAAAGTAAAGGCAGTGCGCATTACCCCGCACATGACACAGCAGAACAAACTGGTTATGATGCGCGCTACAGTCGAGTCAAGTCGTGTCAACCTCGTCGACTTCCGTTCGGTATCTACGAGACCTCAACGTGCTTGAACGGTTGTTTGCGTTGTGTACAAGAACTTGCTTCGAAAGGATATTCCTATGGCAACCGGTACGGTCAAGTGGTTCAACGAGACCAAAGGCTTTGGCTTCATCACCCCGGACGACGGCGGTGCCGATCTGTTCGCGCACTTCTCCGAAATCCAGGGTTCGGGCTTCAAGACCCTGAAGGACGGTCAACGTGTGACGTTTGAAGTCAAGCAAGGTCCGAAGGGTCTTCAGGCATCGGGCATCAAGCCCGCCTGAGGGCGACTTCACCGCGCTCGACGACAGCGTTTAGCGTATGTGCCTGCGGTAAGTGGTCCTGCAGTACGGCCACACGACCGCGGCAGCAAAAAGGGCAAGCGAATCGCTTGCCCTTTTTGTTGTTGACCACGCAGGTCTGGCGGTCAGGCGATCTTGCGTACGCTGGTGCGCGACGGTTGCAGAATCAGGGCCTTTGAAGAGTCCGCATCGACCTTGGCTCCCGGATACACCACGAGCACGTCCTTGAGTGCCTTGCGGAACAGCGCCCGGAACTTCCGCTCGCTCTCGGTCTCCGTACCGAACTGCATCTGCAACGCTTCCCACGGAATCTCCGTGCGACGCTGGATCGTAAAGAACCGGTACGTCAGCCACGAATACACGTCAAGCGCGAAGGGCGACTGCTTCAGTGCCTTCAGCGCGCGCATATCGACCGGCACCGGCCGGTTCACGAGCTCGTTGAAGAACGGCTCCGACAGCACCACAAAACTCTCGAACATCGAGCCCTGCCCCGGCTGCATCGGATCCCACCAGGTCGACAGCTGATCGGCAAGCAGATAGCCCACACGATCGATCGCCAGCGGTTCATGGTTCGGATTCTGGTTCTGGCTCGGCGTCGACTTGTTCTGCACGATGGCGATCGTGGCCGAGAACAGACGGATCATCTGCTGACGGACGAGGGTCATCGTGCCGCGCTTGCCGCCAGTCGCCATCGGAATACCGAGGTTGTACATGAACTCCGACAGCGAGTTGCCGAGCGAAATACGGCGGTCCTCCACGGTTCCCGTGAACTCGCCCCGCTTCTTCTTCGCCATGATCTCCTTGCCGATCCATGCCAGCATCAGGCGCGGATACGACCCATACGGGTAGCCAAGGGAGACGGTCTCGGAGACCAGCTTCTGCCGGCCATTCGACGCGCGTTCCGACCGCTGCTGCGTGAAATAGCCGGGCTGGATCATCAGCGAGATATTGCCGCTGGTGCGCGTCCACACGGGCGGCGCGCCCTTGGGCGCGCGATACGGCAGCGTGACCTGCACGCTCGCCCGGCTCAGAAAGCCGACTTCACCGCTTTGCCATGCATCCTCGCGTTCCATGGCCTGGGCTTCATCGAACAGGCGCTGGAATTTCTCGGACGGAACCAGGGCGTTCTCGTTACCGGGAACGATGATTCGGGACGGCTCGCGATCCAGGTCGAGGACGGAGCGGTTTCCGGCGGAGCGACCCACCACGGAGGCTTCTCCCGCAGCGGAGTCCCTCGTCGCGGTGTCCGTTTCAGTGGCAAGGGAGCGTTTGATGGCCATAAGGGACGTGCTTCAAGTTACCCGCCTTTGTACGCGAAGCATTTCTTCTTGTCACGCAGAAACGGGTACGCGAAGGATTTTCCCGCAGGCCCGTTGTGTTGGGCCCATCGGGGCTCTCAATGGTCGCTGGATGGCAGGCACACGGTGGGCAACCCGGGAGGGTTGTCCACGGTTGGCTGCACATCAGCTACAAGTAAACGATACCGATACGGGTTAACTACTTGTAAACCGTATACGCGACGTATACGTGCTTGATTTCAAAGCCTAAAGTCGACCTCTCCGTACCCGATTCTGCGCGCATCCGTACTCGTTTCTGCGTAGGCCCGAACCCGAATCTGCGCAAGAGCGAACCCGTTTCAGCGCTTTCCCCGAACCCGATTCAGCGGGGATAACTCCGTGATTCCACAGGCTTTTCCACAGTTTCAGAGGGGAAAGCGTACCCGATTCTGCGCCGCGTCATCCACGCGGCCGGCTGTCAGCGCACCCAGCGTGCCGAATCGTGGTTATCCACGCAGAATCGAGTACGTTTTGGGGCCGTACGCCGCCTGCCTGCGGGCAAAGCGTACCCGTTTCTGCGCCGGCACCGTCGCGGAGCGTACCTACTTCTGCGTCGACGAGGTTGAGGCCCCGCATGCACCTGAAGCGTACCTGTTTCTGCGGCGTACCCAATTCTGCGAAATCCAGCACCCGGGCGGTCCGCAGGCCAAAGCGTACCCGTTTCTGCGCAACAATTCGCCGCCCGAAATTTGCAAAGCGTACCTACTTCTGCGTAACTTTCGGAGGTGGATTTCACGCTGTGGCGACGACGTATACGTATACGCGCGGGTTCCGGCCGAGCCAGCGCTCACTGTATACCGACGTAAACGGGATACGCATCGTCGACCGCGTACCCGTTTCTGCGCGACGTTTACGGATTCGCCGTCGGTATACCTCGACGTATACGGCCCTAGCGCACCCCCTCCCGGGAGCTGGCGTACCCGATTCTGCGTCGACGCGGTGCACCAACCCGGCTGCGGGAGCGTACCCGTTTCTGCGCAGGGCCCGCCGACGATGTTTTCGGGGGCCCGCGCGACCGCTTTCGTACCCGAATCTGCGTGGATAACGTTGCCCACAGGCCGGCCAGCGGCGTGGGGGCGCCAAAGCGTACCCGATTCTGCGTGGCGCGCACGGACGGGGCGTACCCATTTCTGCTAACGATATTTGACGGTGCCGGGGTGGCGTGTTGTGCCACGCCAACGCGCGCGGGCGACGGCCACAAGCCGGGGGCGTACCCGTTTCTGCGCGGGCGCGGGGGTGGGAAAAACGGGGCGCAGGGGGGCTGGCGGGAGAAAAGCGAACCCGTTTCTGCGGGTGGAGGCGTCAGCCTCCGTGGAGGAACATCGGGACGAAAAAAAACCCTGCCGCCAGGGCAGGGTTTTCTGTGTTCCCCGGTGCCCGGTGGGCACCGAATGAACGGCGACTTAGATCGGCGTGATGTTCGCGGCTTGCAGACCCTTCGGGCCGTTCTTGACTTCGAACGACACGCGCTGGTTTTCCTGCAGCGACTTGAAACCTTCCACGCGGACTTCCGAGAAGTGGGCGAACAGGTCGTCGCCGCCGGCGTCCGGCTTGATGAAACCAAAGCCCTTTGCGTCGTTGAACCACTTCACGATACCGGTTTGAGCGGACATGGTATTGCTTTCCAAATAAATAAATGAAGAAATCGATGGCGCATTTGCCACCGTACTGCCAACTCAAGGAAAGGACACCATGGACAACCGAAATACCAAGACGGTGGCAAACGAATGCGCTGTTGCCTCGTCGCTTGAATCTGCCGGGCATTTTATACGAGGGATGCCCCGGAGCGTCAAGGTAGGGTGATTCCCGACATCGAATGGTGCCGCCACGCTCCACCCATGGGATGATTGCGCCCTTTTCGTTTGCGTGCGCACCTCGCCCGTGCGCACGTTCGTTGCTATTGTCAGTGCAACGCAATCGTCACCGCGCGTCCGCCAGAACGCGACCAACAAGAACCGGAGCCAACCCATGCCCCTTTCCGCGCCCCCGACACCGGATGCGTCCCACGCTTCATCGTCCTGGATCGAACGATGGTTCCGGCTGCGCGAACATGACACCAATGTCCGGACGGAACTGCTTGCAGGGATCACGACGTTCCTGACCATGGCGTACATCATCTTCGTCAATCCGAGCATCCTCGGCGATGCCGGCGTGCCGAAGGACGCGGTCTTCGTCGCCACGTGCGTGGCCGCCGCGATCGGCACGCTGATCATGGGGCTGTACGCCAACTATCCCATCGGCATGGCGCCCGGCATGGGCCTGAACGCATACTTCGCGTACACGGTGGTCAAGGGCATGGGCCTGCCATGGGAAGCGGCGCTGGGCGCCGTCTTTATCTCGGGCTGCCTGTTTCTTCTCGTGACGCTCGTGCGCATCCGCGAGATGATCGTCAACGGCATTCCGCATGCCATTCGCGTGGCCATTACCGCGGGCATCGGTCTGTTCCTCGCCATCATCGCGCTGAAGAACGCCGGCATCATCACCGCCAGTCCGGTCACCATGGTCACGCTCGGCGACCTCCATCAACCTGCCGCCGTGCTGGCGATCGTCGGCTTTCTTGCGATCGTCGCGCTCGAGCGCCTGCGCGTGAAGGGTGCAATCCTGATCGGCATTCTGTTCACGACGATATTGAGCTTCGTCTTCGGCGGCAATGCATTCCACGGCATCGTGTCCATGCCGCCGTCGCTGGCGCCCACGCTGTTCAAGCTCGATATCTCGGGCGCGCTGTCCATCGGCATCATCAACGTCGTGCTCGTATTCTTCCTCGTGGAACTGTTCGACGCGACCGGCACACTGATGGGCGTGGCCAATCGCGCGGGACTGCTCAAGGCCGGCAAGATGAACCGCCTGAACAAGGCGTTGATGGCCGACAGCACCGCGATCATGGCGGGCTCGCTGCTGGGCACGTCGTCCACCACGGCCTATATCGAAAGCGCTTCCGGCGTACAGGCGGGCGGGCGCACGGGCCTGACCGCCGTCACTGTCGCGGTGTTGTTCCTCGCGTGCCTGTTCCTGGCGCCGCTCGCGGGCACCGTTCCCGCCTATGCCACCGCGCCCGCGCTGCTCTACGTGTCGTGCCTGATGTTGCGCGAGCTCGTCGATATCGAATGGAACGACGTCACCGAAGCCGTGCCGGCCGTACTGACGGCGCTGGGCATGCCGTTCACATACTCCGTCGCCAACGGTGTGGCCTTCGGCTTCATCACGTACGCGGCGCTCAAGCTGCTGACCGGACGCGCGAAGGAAGTGCCCGTCATCGTCTGGATCATCGCGATCGTCTTCGTGTTCAAGTTCTACTATCTGCCGGGTCACTGACACCCTCGCGCCAGCGCCCGAGCGTACCCGTTTCTGCGCTGCGGGCGCAGGCGCCGACAGAGGTCGACCGTACCCGTTTCTGCGTCACGCCAGATACGACACAGATGCGATAAGGAATGTGCCGAATGGCCAAATGTAAGTGCTCATTTACCTTAAGGCCGTGTTGCGAAGCGGCGTTTCGCTCTCATACAAAAGAATGAGATAAGGCTGAAAGCAGGCACACCGGGCTGGACAAACGGGCACAAATGCACTCAACTAGATGCGTGGCAGAGAAGGGCGCGTAGGAGCGCCCTTTCTTGACTCCGCATATGTCGCGCGGGTCTTTTCCGGAATGGGTCAGACATTCCTTTGCATGGACAGATCGTCCGCATCATCACGTCGCTGGAAGACGATAGAAGACGACTTCGCCACCAGGAACATCGCGACAGAAACGACAAAGCGCAGAGCGCGCCGCGACGCGCGCCAGCCAGACAGTTAGCCAAAAAACCAGACAGCAAGTGGTAGGCGCGAACCGCGTTCGCGAGCATGCAGTGCCGGGGGTGTTGTTCAACGGGGAACAGATCATGACCGCAGGAGAGATCCGGCGTCCCGACATCGGGCCCATCAGTGAATCCGCCAACCAATCCATACATCGCGCCTGGGCTGCGCTGGGAGAAGCGGCGGCATCCGCAGGCGATATCGCAATAAGAGACCAAGGGCAGGACAACGGGCACGAGGAACACACGCTAGCGGATCTCGCGGCGATGCTCGCGGAAGAACCGGACCTCTCGCCGCGCATGCGGGGCGCCGTCGAAGGCTTGCTGAACCGGCACCGGCTTCTCGCCGTCGAGGTCGTGCGCCAGCGCAAGCTGCTGCAGGAATGGATCCTGAGCCAGCTGACCTACAAGGCCCTCTACATGCAGTACTCGGGCCAGACCCCGGAAGCGCCCAGCGTGGAACTCATGCGGGAAAAGGACATGGTCCGGCGGCGCATCCGGGAGGAACTCCAATCGGGACGCGACTATCGCAGCGTCCTCGACGAACAATCCCGCAGTCCGTCCAGACCGTGATCCCAACGTTGCGTGCGGGAGCGCATCTCTCGCCGGCGGAAGACATGGCCGCCGTCATCAACAAGAAGCCCAACGTCAGGGAGAACGTCATGGACCGACTGTGCAAGGCGTCGACACGCTCCGCACAGATCGTGCTCGTGTCGAGGTATGAAGACTTTGGTTTCAGCGCGAACCAGTTTGGCTCCGGATGGGAGATCCGGCGCGTCCAGCAGGTGCGCGATCTCGAACGCGTGGTGCGCGGCAGCGCACCGATGGCCGGCATCATCGACCTGCAGGCCACCTATACCGACGCGGAACTCAATCAGCTCGAGCAGGGCCTGCAGCATCTGCATGTGATGTGGGTGGCGATCACGTCGACCGCGATGCTCGAGGACGAGCGCGTGCGGCGGCTGATCCGCGATTACTGCGTGGACTACGTGCGTACCCCTTTCTCGTTCGACGAGCTGCTCTACACCCTCAAGCACGCGCACGGCATGGCGTGCTTGCATGGCGCGCGCGTGGTGGAACATGCCGCGCACGGGCCGATGATCGGCGAGTGCGCCGCCATGCGGATGATGTTCCGTTCGCTGGCGAAGGTGGCGCACAACGACGCACCGGTGTTCATCTCCGGCGAGTCCGGCACGGGCAAGGAACTGGCCGCGCAGGCGATCCACGAGTCGTCGAACCGACGCAAGGGTCCGTTTGTCGCGATCAATTGCGGCGCGATTCCTTCGCACCTCGTGCAGTCGGAACTGTTCGGCTACGAGAAAGGCGCGTTCACCGGCGCGAACCAGCGCAAGATCGGCTGGATCGAGCAGGCGCAGGGCGGCACGCTGTTCCTCGACGAGATCGGTGACCTGCCGCTCGAGAGCCAGGTGGCGCTGCTGCGCTTTCTGCAGCAGGGGACGATCACGCGGCTCGGCGGGCATCAGTCGATTCCGCTCGACCTGCGCATCATCTCGGCCACCCACGTGGACCTCGTCGCGGCGCAGGCCGACGGCCGGTTCCGCGCCGACCTGTTCCACCGGCTGTGCGTGCTGACGCTGACGATTCCGCCGCTGCGCGAGCGCGGCGAGGACATCCTGCTGCTGGCTAACGCCGTGCTGGCCGAGCACGGTCACGAGGCGCACCGCCGCATTCGCGGATTCTCCGCGTGCGCGACGCAGGCCATGATGCAGTACACGTGGCCCGGCAATGTGCGGGAGCTCATCAATCGGGTACGCCGCGCGATCGTCATGACCGACAATCGCAAGATCACGGCCGACGACCTGCAGCTGCATGGCGGCGCGGAGCTGCCTCGCAAGACGCTCGATGCCATTCGCGAGGAGGCCGAGCGCGAGGCCATCCGCACCGTGATGGCCAGCCACGGCTTCCACGTCGTGCCGGCCGCGCGTGAACTCAATGTCTCGCGCGTGACCTTGTACCGCCTCATGCACAAGCACAACATCCGCGTGGACATGCAGGCGAGCGCGACTGTCAGCGAGTCGTGAGCGTGTCATAAGCGGCGCCACGCTGGCGCTACCGGGAGGCCGGCGACGTCCGCTCGCCGGCCTCCCGGGTCAACCACCACCGTGCGTTGCCGCGGCGGTGGACTAGCGCTCCGTCACTCGCGGCCGCGTGGCGACACCGGGCGCGCCGCCAGGTCCGTCGTCGGGCATCCGCACCGCGAGGTTCATGCTGATCTTGCCGCGCGGCTGGCGCGGCTGTGCGTTGTTCTGTGGCGCGGCGTGGCCGGGCGGGAGATCGCGCGGGTCCAGTACGCTCTCGCGCGCCTGCCGATCGCCGCCGGGCGGCTGCTCGTCCCGGCCATACTTCACCTCTCCCCACGCCCAGCCGAAGCTGCGCACGTAGATATCGTTGCTCACGGCGGCGTGGCTGTTCGGATTGATCGCATCGCCGCGATCGAAGTACGAATAGCTGCCCGCCAGCGCGGACATCGCCGCGGTGGAGAGCAGGACCAGCGCCGCGGCGGCGAAGACTCTGGCATTCATGATGGCTCCCTCCCTCGCTGGAAAAAAAGTGCCCGCCGGGGGACGGAGCACGTAAATCTCCCGATCGCTATTTCGCGGGGCGCATGCGGCTCGCGTGCGCCGCCAGCACACGGCTGGACGCGGCGCAGAATGGCGACGGATGTCTCGGAGCATGGGGAAACGGCAGCAATGGCGGCGACAGCAGATCCTGTACCGACGGCGGCGGACCGGCCAGTCGATAGGATCGCCTGCGGGCCGTCATACGCGCGGGCGGATGACGCATGGCAGTGTCCTCTGCGTTCTATTGATTGTTGACTCGTGACTTCTTCCTGCCCTTGCAGAGCGACAAGCGTGCCAATGCCCGGAAGCGCTTGCGGGGCGCGGGATTCGCCGCGCGCGGCGCGAATCGGGCGCGGTATCGATCGGTTTCGCGCCGCGATCGGTTTCGCGCCTGTTACGCAAATCGTCAAACGCCCGCGCGTTGTGTTCGCCCGATGAAAATGCGGGGGCGCCAGCCGGGGCCGTGTGCGTGCCCCACGGAGGGGAGGCAGGCGGCCGTCGCCGGCAAGATTTAGCACCGCGCGCGCCCGGCAATGCCCGTCACCAACGCCCTTGTGGGTATGCCGAGCAAGCCTTACAACAATAGTGGTCGCTCGCATCGCATGCGATGTGCAGCCTGAGTGCGCACGACGCCGGTGGATGGCCGTGCATCCGGTTGCATTGCTGAAACATGCGTTTGACGCAGAAACGGGTACGCCTGCCGAAACGGGCCGACCCTAGCGGGGGCGGCAGGTGCGCTGGCGGCAGGCACGGGGGCCGTGCCGGAAATCGGCTTCGGGCCGGGTCCGGGCTGGCTCTTGTCGCAGCCCGCGAGCGCCAGCAGGCAGGCCGCAAGCGCGAGCACAGGCAAGCGCCCGGCATGAGTTGTGCAATTCACGAAAAGTCTCCATTGGCGGCCGGATGGCCGGCGGTGTCGTCACGCCGTGCCGCCGGGCCCATGGATTCACTCTAGCAGGTCGAGTCGGCGCCGCCCGCCCGTGACCGGGATGGGCAGTATCATGAACGCAAGGCATCTTCGGAACGGCACACCGCATGGGACAGACTGACACGCCATCTTCGCCCCCCTCTCCGCCACACACGCCGCCACCCGCGTCGCCGCCGTCCCCGCGGCGCGGGCGCTGGCTGCCCGACCGGCACACCGGCGCGCGCACCGTGCGCGTGGTCGTCGCGGCCGTCCGCGACTGGCTCGATCATCGCGCGGCCAGCAAGGGCGCGGCGCTCTCGTTCTACATGCTGTTCTCGCTCGCGCCGATTCTCGTGCTCGTGATCTCGATCGCCGGGCTGTTCTTCGGCGCCGAGGCGGCGCGCGGCGAGATCTTTGCGCAGATCAACGGGCTGGTCGGCGAGCAGGGTGCGACGGCGATTCAGGGCATTCTGGCGGCCACGCATCGCGCGGGCGGCAGCGGCGTGGCTGCGGTCATCGCATTCGGCGTGCTGTTCGTGGGCGCCACGAGCGCGTTCGCCGAGCTCAAGAGCAGCCTGGACGATATCTGGAAGGCCCCGCCGCCACTCGGAGCCGGCTGGAAAACGCTGCTGCGCGCCCGGCTGCTCTCGTTCAGCGTGGTCCTGGCGCTGGCCTTCATGCTGCTGGTCTCGCTCGTGGTCAATGCGGCGCTGGCCGTGGTGGACCGTTTCTGGGGCCAGATGTGGACCGCGTCATGGTTCGCGCCGGTGGCGGAGGTGATCTCCGCCACGTTTTCCTTCGCGGTGGTCACCATGCTGTTCGCGGTGATCTTCAAGATGCTGCCCAACGCGCGCATCGCCTGGCGCGACGTGATCATGGGCGCGATCATCACGGCGCTGCTGTTCTCGGTCGGCAAGCGGCTGATCGGCATCTATCTCGGCAACAGCGCGGTGGCGTCGTCGTATGGCGCCGCGGGTTCGGTCGTGGCGCTGATGCTGTGGATCTACTATTCGGCCCAGATTTTCTTCTTCGGGGCCGAACTGACCCGGCAGTACGCGCTCCAGTTCGGCAGCCTGCGGGGGAAGGATCCGGCGCATCCCGGGACGTATCCGGGAGGGCCCGCGGGACCCGGCACGCCCGCCGGACCCGCGAACCGGTAAAATAGCGCCCTTTCCTGTTTCAGTTCCTCCTGATCCCCCTGCCGTGAGCTCGCTCGTATCCGAAATTGCGCGTCGTCGCACATTTGCCATCATCTCCCACCCGGACGCGGGCAAGACCACCCTTACCGAAAAGCTGCTGTGGTTCGGTGGCGCGATCCAGGTCGCGGGCGAGGTCCGCGCGCGCAAGGCGGACCGGCATGCCACCTCCGACTGGATGGAGCTCGAGAAACAGCGCGGCATTTCCGTGACGTCCTCGGTCATGCAGTTCCCGTACCGGTCGCGTCCGGACGTGGACGAAAACATCGTGAACCTGCTGGACACGCCGGGCCACGAGGACTTCTCGGAAGACACCTACCGCACGCTGACGGCGGTCGACTCGGCCGTGATGGTGATCGATTCGGTGAACGGCGTGGAAGCGCAGACGATCAAGCTGCTGAATGTCTGCCGGCTGCGCGATACGCCGATTCTCACGTTCATCAACAAGCTGGACCGCGAGGGCCGCTCGCCGATCGAGCTGCTCGATGAAATCGAGGATGTGCTGAAGATCCAGTGCGCGCCGATGACCTGGCCGATCGGCATGGGCAAGGCGTTCCGCGGCGTGTACCACCTGATCGACGACAAGGTGCAGCTGTTCGACCCGCGCGGCGAAAAGGGAACGGCCGCCATCGTCGATGGCCTCGACAATCCCGAACTGGACCGCTTGCTGGGGTCGCAGGCCGACGAATTGCGCATCGAGGTCGAACTCGTGCGCGGTGCCTCGCACACCTTCGACAAGGAAGCGTTTCTCTCGGGCAAGCAGACCCCCGTGTACTTCGGCTCGGCCATCAACAACTTTGGCGTGCAGTCGCTGCTCGACGCGCTGTGCGAACTCTCGCCGCCGCCGCTCGCGCGCAATACCGAATCGCGCGTGGTGGAGCCGGAGGAGCCGAAGTTCACGGGCTTCGTGTTCAAGATCCAGGCGAACATGGACCCGCGCCATCGCGACCGCATCGCGTTCGTGCGGGTGTGCTCGGGCCGCTTCGACCGTGGCATGAAGCTGCTGCACGTCTCGGCCGGCAAGACCGTGGCGATCAACAATGCCATTACGTTCATGGCACAGGATCGCAATACGACCGAGGAAGCGTTCGCCGGCGACATTATCGGCGTGCCCAACCACGGCACGATCCGGCTTGGGGATGTGTTCACCGAGGGCGAAGGCCTGAAGTTCACGGGCATTCCGTCGTTCGCGCCGGAATTCTTCCGCCGCGCGCGGCTGAACAACCCGCTCAAGGTCAAGCAGCTGCAGAAGGGTTTGCAGCAGCTGGCCGAAGAAGGCGCCACGCAGATGTTCCGCCCGCTCGGTTCCAACGAACTGGTGCTCGGCGCGGTCGGTATCCTGCAGTTCGACGTGGTGGCGCACCGGCTCGAGCACGAGTACGGCGTGGACGCGATCTTCGAATCGCACGAGTGCGCCACGGCGCGCTGGCTCAAGGGCGACGCGGCCGAGATCGAGAAGCTCATCGACAAGGCAGGCCATAACGTTGCGCTCGACGGCGCGGGCGACCATGTCTATCTGGCACCGAGCATGGTGAACCTGCGGCTCACGCAGGAGCGCTTTCCGAACCTGCAGTTCCTCGAGACGCGAGAGATCGTCTAAATCCCGCTTTAAAGTGCCGCATCAGGCACTATGACGTCATGTATCGATGCTGATACATGACGCCCGCCCCGGCGCGAGGGCGGTCGGCTAAAATTGCCGACTTTGCGGCGTGCGCGCAAGCGCCGCCGGCCCCGCCCCTTCCCGTTCATGTCCACCGCAGCCCCGCTTCCGGCCGACGCGCCGGAGTCCGTTTCCCGCGATCCCGCCTTCCGTCATTACTGGTTCGCGCGCCTGTGCACCACCATCGCGTACCAGGTCGTCACCGTTGCCGTGGGCTGGCAGATGTACGACCTGACGCGCGACGCGTTCATGCTCGGCATGGTCGGGCTCGTGCAGTTCCTGCCGTCGATCGTGCTGATCCTGATGTCCGGCCACGTGGCCGACCGGTTCGACCGGCGCGTGATCGTGCGTACCTGCCAGGGACTCGAGGCCGTGCTCGCGATCTGCATGGCGGCCGCGAGCTTCACGGGATGGATCAACCGCGACTACATCTTCGTCTTCGTCGCGCTGATGGGCGCCTGCCGCGCGTTCGAGACGCCCACGCTGCAGGCGCTGCTGCCCAGCGTGGTCACGCCGCAGGCATTGCCGCGCGCGGTGGCGCTTGCGAGTTCGGCCGCGCAGACCGCGATCATCATCGGCCCGGCGATGGGCGGGTTTGCGTATGTCGCGGGGCCCGGCGTCGTGTATTCGATCGCGGGCGTACTGTTCGCCGTCGCCGCCGGGCTCGTCGCCTCGCTGAAGCTGCGGCAGGTTGCGGCGCGATCCACCGCGCCCGTCTCGATCAAGACACTGTTCGCGGGCTTCTCGTACATCCGCAGCCATCCGATCCTGCTCGGCGCGGTGTCGCTGGACATGTTCGCGGTACTGCTCGGCGGCGCCACGGCGCTGCTGCCAATCTATGCGCGCGACATCCTGCATACCGATGCCTGGGGCCTCGGCCTGCTGCGTTCCTCGCCGGCCATCGGTGCGCTCGTCATGGCGCTCTGGCTGTCGCGGCATCCGCTCAACCGCCGTGTTGGCCGCGTGATGTTCGGCGCGGTGGCGCTGTTCGGTGCCGCGACGATGGTGTTCGGTATCTCGAGCTGGCTGCCGCTGTCGATGGGCGCGCTCGTCGTGCTCGGGGCGTCCGACATGATCAGCGTGGTCGTGCGTCAGACGCTCGTTCAGCTCGACACACCCGACGATATGCGTGGGCGGGTGGGCGCGGTCAACTCCGTGTTCATCGGCGCATCGAATCAGCTGGGCGAGTTCGAGTCGGGCGTCACCGCGGCGTGGCTTGGGCCCGTGGGCGCGGTGCTGCTCGGCGGTATCGGCACGATCCTCGTCGTGGGGGCGTGGATGCGCCTGTTTCCGGCGCTCGCCTCGCGCGACCGCCTGCACGAGCAGACGGGGCACGCCCGCTGAACGTCGCCGCGCGCGTGCCGGACTGGCGCGCGCGATCCCCCCGATTCGCCAAAGCGTACCCGTTTCTGCGTGAGTGAAGGATTTGCACGGCGTGCGCTTCCCGTCTTGTAACGCCTACCCACACCGCCCGTACCCTTTGCGCCCGTGTGCGCGTTGGCGATATCTCACAGGCGCGCGGCATGCCCCTTCCTGCACGCAGAAACGGGTACGCTTTGGCGTCGCCGGCCCCGCTGCGCCGGGAACGGTACTCGGCGGGCAATACACGCTGGCACGCCGTTCGCAAGGTGGACCGGAGTCGATTTTCCGGAGTCCGCCGCATGAACATGTCTTTCCTCGATGCCGACAAGGTCCAGGCCGCCTGGGCCTATCTGACGCAATTCGCGATCAGTCAGGGCCTCAATTGCCTCGCCGCGCTGGCCATACTCATGGGCGGCTGGTGGCTGGCCGCGCGCGCCGCGCAGGCGATTCGCCGCACGCTGCAGCACACGCACGTCGATGACACGCTGCGCCCGATGCTGGCCAGCGTCGCGCAATGGGTCGTGCGCGTCATCACCGTCGTGCTCGTGCTGTCGCAATTCGGCGTGCAGACCGCCAGCATCATCGCGATGCTCGGCGCCGCCGGCCTTGCCATCGGCCTCGCGCTGCAAGGGACGCTGCAGAACATTGCCGCGGGCATCATGCTCGTGCTGCTGCGGCCGTTCCGCGTGGGCCAGTACATCGACGCGCAGGGCGTGGCCGGTACGGTCCGCGAGACCGGATTGTTCATGACCGAGCTGACCACGTTCGACGGCGTTTGCCTGCGCGTGCCCAACAGCAAGATCTGGGGGAGCGCGATCACGAACTACAGCGAGAACATGACGCGTCGCATGGACATCGAGGTCACGGTCACGTTCGACAGCGACGTGGCGCAGGGCCTCGAAGCGCTGCGCCGCATGCTCGATGCCGAGCCGAGGCTGCTGGCCGAGCCGAAATCGGAGGTCATGGTCGTGCGGTACACCGATCGCGGCATCACGCTCGATGCGCGCTACTGGACGTCGAATGCGGACTTCTGGAGTGTGCAATACGCGTTCTTCGGCAAACTGCGATCCGTGCTGAATGCGGCCGGCTGCGAGATCGCCGTGCCGGTCCAGGAGGTGAGGGCGCCCGTCGGCGAGGCGCCGCAGGCGGAGACGCGCAAGCGCGCCGAGGCGCCGCATCGGAGCGGTCCGCAACCGTACGATGCGCTGGCAAGGCATGGCGCCGGCTAGTCGCGTTCACGCGCGCGGCGGGATGCTGCGTGCGAACTGTTTGCGAACTGCGTGCGAACTGCGTGCGAACTGCGTGCGAACTGTTTGCGCGGGCGCAAGGTCCGCACGCGGGATCGGGATCAATCTTGGCACGTTGGTCCCGCCGGAGAAAGATCGTGCGTATCCCTCGTCCGCTTGTCGTCGCGCTGCTGTCCTCGTTCGTCTCGTCGGTTCCGGCCGAAGCGGAAGCCGGCCAGTGCAAGAGTGTCTGCCGGCGAGCGTCCGGCGATCCCGACCAGGTGCGGGGCTCGGGGTTTCGCTCCTATCTGCCGCGTCCGACCGTTGTCTACCGGTTCGACATGCGCCCGCCGGCGCTCGTCGCCGGACAGGGGCTGTCGGGCAATCCGCACGACCGCCGCGGGCTGCGCTGGAGCGGCGCGCCGTACGACCGATATACCTACGTGACACGCCGCTACGAGGCCGCGTGGCAGGATGCCAACGCGGTCCTGCCCGCGCAGCCGGATGCGCCAGGCTATATCTACGAAATTGCGATTCCGGAGAGCGACCTCGCCGCGCCGGGCCTCTGGTACGACCCGCTGACGGATGCGTCCGCCTCGCTGTTCGATCGCTTGCTGCAGCCGCTGCTGCGATCGGCGCCCATTCCCGCGTATATGGTCGTGCGCGTGCATCGCGTGACGCGTCATCCGGAGACGCGTGTGCTCCGTGTGGGCGAGCCGCAGCCGCTGCAGGCTGGCGAGAGCGGCGGTGACAGAGCGGATGACAGAGCGGATGAGAGGGGCACCGAGGGGGGCGCTGAGGGGGGCGCCGAGGGGGGCGCTGAGAGGGCCGACGCGCCGGCGAACGTGTCGGCCGACGCATCGGACTGCGAGGGCCCGTCGGCCTCGGCGGGGCAGGGCTTGCCACTGCCCGACAGGACCAGCGGCGACCTGCGCCGCAGGCGGGGCATCGCTCCCGCGATGCCTCCCCGCACGTACTGCGCGGGCCTGATGTTTCAGGCGTTCTGAGTCGCGGGCGTACCCGTTTCTGCGTGCGTGGCCGCGGCCTCCGCTTCCGCGCCTTCATCGGCAAACAGCGAGCAGGCCCCCGTTTCCGCCGTGCCCACGTGACGGCGAAAACCGCTGAACAGGTCGCGGCCCACGCCGTGCCAGTTGCGGGATAGATCGGGCCGCTCCGGTTTGCGCGCCTGCCATTCGGCCTCGTCCACCTTGACGGTGAGCAGACCGGCCGGCGCGTCGACGCGCACGATATCGCCGGTGCGCACGCGCCCGATCGCGCCACCGTTCAGCGCTTCGGGACATACGTGGATGGCGGCGGGCACCTTGCCCGATGCGCCCGACATGCGCCCATCGGTAACGAGCGCGACATGGAAGCCGCGGTCCTGCAGCAGCGTCAGTGTCGGGGTGAGCTTGTGCAACTCGGGCATGCCGCACGAAGCGGGTCCCTGCCATGGCAGCACTGCCACGAAGTCGCGCTCCAGTTCGCCGCGCTTGAACGCGGCAAGCACGTCGTCCTGCGTGGTGAAGACGATGGCCGGCGCCTCCACGACCTGATGTTCGGGCTTGACCGCCGAGGTCTTGATCACGCAGCGGCCCAGCGCGCCGTCGAGCACCTTGATGCCGCCATCGGGCGCGAAAGGCTGGTCGAACGTGCGCACGATCGCGTCGTCGAGCGAGGCCTCGGGTCCCGCCTTCCATTGCACGCGGCCGTCCTGCACGACGGGTTCGCGCGTATAGGCGTCGAGACCCTGGCCGACGACGGTCGTGACATCGTCGTGCAGCAGCCCTTCGGCCAGCAGTCCGCGAATCACGAGCCCGAGGCCACCGGCGGCCTGGAACTGGTTCACGTCGGCCTTGCCGTTCGGATAGACGCGCGCCAGCAGCGGCACCGCGGCGGACAGCTCGTCGAAGTCGTCCCACGTGAGCTGGATACCGCCAACGCGGGCCATCGCGATCAGATGGAGCGTATGGTTCGTCGAGCCGCCCGTTGCCAGCAGCCCGACGATGCCGTTGACGAAGGCGCGCTCGTCGAGCACGTCGGCGACGGGCGTATAACGCTCGCCACCGTGGACAAGGCGCAGCGCCTGCCGGGCGGACTCGCGCGTGAGCGCCTCGCGCAGCGGCGTGCCGGGATTGATGAACGCGGTGCCGGGCAGATGCAGACCCATGATCTCCATAAGCATCTGGTTCGAGTTGGCCGTGCCGTAGAACGTGCAGGTGCCCGGCCCGTGATAGGACTTCGTCTCGGCCTCGAGCAGCCCCTTGCGGTCGATCTTGCCTTCCGCGAACAGCTGGCGGATGCGGGCCTTCTCTTCGTTGCCGATGCCCGTGGTCATCGGACCGGCCGGTACGAACACGGCGGGCAGGTGGCCGAACGAGAGCGCACCCATCACCAGCCCGGGGACGATCTTGTCGCAGACGCCGAGGTACAGCGCCCCGTCGAACATCTGATGCGATAGCGCGACCGCCGTGGCCATCGCGATGACGTCGCGCGAGAACAGCGACAGGTCCATGCCGTCCTGCCCCTGCGTCACGCCATCGCACATGGCGGGCGTGCCGCCGGCGAACTGGGCGGTGCCACCCGCTTCGAGCGCAGCCTCCTTGAGCCACTGCGGATACGCGGCCAGCGGCTGATGGGCCGAGAGCATGTCGTTGTACGCGGACACGATGGCGAGGTTGGGAAGCTCCTGCGCCTTGAGGCGGATCTTGGCCTCGTCGGGCATCGCGGCCACCGCGTGCGCGAGGTTGGTACACGAGAGTTGGGCGCGTTCGACCTTCTGGCCGGCCATGGCGCGTGTGCGTTCGAGGTACGCCTGGCGCGTGGCGGCGCTGCGGGCCACGATGCGGGCCGTGACCCGTTCCAGCACGGGATGTCGGGGCATTGTCGTTCTCCTGCAATGCGGGGAACTCTCAGCGTAGCCCAAATGGGCCGGCGCCACCGTCGGGCGCGCGCCGACACCCGGCCAAACATTTCGGAAATATGCGTCGCGCCGACTTGATGCACGACAAAAGGAAATCCCCGGGGTCGGCGTGATGCTGTGGCAGGCGCAGCGCCGTCCGGCACTGCCTCGATTATTTCCCGGAGGTGAACAATGCAACGAAACACCCTGTTAGGCCGTGCGTTTCCGGCCTGTCTGCCTTTGCTGGCGCTCTTGCTGGCAACGTCGTCAGCGCGTGCCGAGACCTTCGAATCCCACGGGTACCCGAAGTGGGGCACGGACGGCTACTGTCGCGGCAGCGGGTATTGGGAGGATGTCGGCGTGATTACCCGCGTGACGGCGGGCGGCTGGTATCACAGCGACCAGGCGATGTTCGTCGAGCTGACGGTGGAAGGCGGGCGGCGCGTCGGCGGGCAGGTCGCGACGCGCGCGTACGGCAACTACGCGTACGATCATCTGGTCCGGATGGCCATGTTCCTGCAGGCCACCGGCAGCCGGGCGCGCGTGTGCTGGCTCAATGGCTACGTCTACGCCATCGAGATGCACTGACGCGCGCACTGACGCGTGCATTGCCCGGATCGGCCACGCAGAAACGGGTACGCTCGGGGCGCGCTCTGGGCCAGTGCCGCGCACGTCCACTGCCCAACCCGGCGGGACTCACGTAACATGTCCGGAACTTCCTGGCCGCTGACCGGCACTCACTCCATGCAGCCGCAACAGTGGGACATGCGCGCGACATGGGAGTGAGCATGGACCGGCGGCGGCACAACCCCCGCAAGGAGTCCAGGGTGAGCTTGCCCGATTTCGACATGGTGCTGTTCGGCGGCACCGGTGACCTGGCACGGCGTAAGCTGTTGCCGGCCCTTTTCGACGCGCATCGCTGCGGTGGCATGCACGCGGCGTCGCGCATTCTCGCCACCGGCAGCCACGCGCAGACGACCGAGCAGTACATCGCCACGCTCGAGGAAACCGTTCGTCCGGCCCTTGGACAGGCGAAGCCGGAGGACTGGGCCTCGTTCGTGCAGCGCATCTGTTATGTGCAGGCGGATGCACGTCAGCCCGGCAATTTCGACGCGCTCGCGGAGAAGGTGCATTCGCGCAACCCCGAGGTGGTGGTCTGCTACCTCGCTACGGCGCCGCATCTGTTCGTGCCTATCTGCGAACAGCTGCACCGAACGAAGCTCAACACGCCGAATGTGCGCGTCGTCCTCGAAAAGCCGCTCGGGCACGATCTCGACTCCAACGAGGCGATCAACGCGGCCGTCGCGCAGTTCTTTACCGAGGATCAGATCTATCGTATCGACCACTACCTCGGGAAGGAGTCGGTGCAGAACCTGATGGCGATCCGTTTCGGCAACGCGCTGTTCGAACCGCTGTGGCGGCGGGAATGGGTGCAGGACGTGCAGATCACGATCGCCGAGGAACTCGGCGTCGAGACGCGCGGCGATTTCTACGACCGCACCGGCGCGCTGCGCGACATGGTCCAGAATCATTTGCTGCAGCTGCTGTGCATGGTGGCCATGGAGCCGCCGGCCAGCCTCTCCGAAGACGCCATCCGCGACGAGAAGATCAAGATCCTGAAGGCGCTCAAGCCGATCACGCCGCAGGACGTGGCGGAGAAGACCGTGCGTGGCCAGTACCGCGAAGGCGCCATCGGCGGCAAGCCGGTGCCCGGTTACCTCCAGGAGCAGGGCATCGCGCCCGACAGCCGTACGGAGACCTTCGTCGCGATCAAGGCGGAAATCGCCAACTGGCGGTGGGAAGGCGTGCCGTTCTACCTGCGCACGGGCAAGCGCATGCAGTCGCGCCTGGCCGAGATCGTGATCCACTTCCGCGACGTGCCGCACGCGATCTTCCCGAAGCCGCTGACCCTGTCGCCGCAGAACCGGCTCGTCATCCAGCTGCAGCCCGAGGAAAGCATCCGGCTGTATTTCCTGGCCAAGCAGCCTGGCGACACGCTGGAGCTCACCCCGACCTCGCTCGACCTCGATTTCGCGCACTCGTTCAAGGTGCGCCGCGCTGGCGCCTACGAGCGCCTGCTGCGCGATGTCATCCGCGGCCGCCTGGGTTTGTTCGTCCGCCGCGACGAACAGGTGCAGGCATGGCGCTGGGTAGAGCCGATCATCGACACCTGGGATGCAAGCTCGGTTCCGCCCAAGCCCTATACCGCGGGTACCTGGGGCCCCGCGGCATCGTCGGCGCTGATGTCGCGCGATGGCGCGCTCTGGCACGAAGAAGTCTGAACCCTAACGGAGACCGCATGCGACAGTTCGAACATCCCACGGTGATGGATCAGGCGGAGTCGCTCGCGATCTCCGTCAGTCATGCGCTGGAACTCGTGATACAGGCCAAGGGCTGGGCCGTGCTCGCGGTATCCGGCGGCAAGTCGCCGCTGCCGATGTTCGAGCGGCTGCGCTATCGGCCGATCCGCTGGGATGCCGTCACGGTGACGCTCGTGGACGAGCGCGCGGTGCCGCCGGACCATGCGGACAGCAATGCCGCGCTCGTGCGTCATACGTTGCTGCGCGAGGCCGCGGCGCTGGCCGCGTTCGTGCCCGTCATCGCCGACGCGGCCGAGGCCATGCAGCCCGCGCGCGCGGTCGAACGCCTCAACGCCGCGTACCAGCAGCCCGATGTGGTAGTGCTCGGCATGGGCGAGGACGGGCACACGGCCTCGTTGTTCGCCGACGCGCCCGAATTGCAGATCGCGCTGAGCGAACCGCAGCCGGGCTACGTCGTCACGCATCCGGCCAGCGCGCCGCACGCGCGCGTGACCATGAACCTTGCCGCGCTGCTCGCGGCCGAGCGCACGTTCCTGTCGATCGCCGGCGAGAAGAAGGCGGCCGTGCTCGCGCAGGCGCTCGAAGGTCCCACGCCAACGCTGCCCGTCAGCCTCGTGCTCGCGCGGCATCGCCACGGCGTGGATGTTTTCCGAACCTGAACCCGATCCGATGACGCGTACCTCGTCCCATCACGATTCGTATCCGCGCCTGCTTGCCGATGTCGGCGGTACCAACGTGCGCTTTGCGCTGGAGACCGCGCCATTGCGCATCGGTCCCGTCACCGCGCTCAAGGTGGCCGACTATCCGTCGCTCGAGGATGCCGCGCGGCACTACCTCGACGGCCTGCCCGGTGCGGCCGTCGCCAAGCCGCGGCATGCGGCCATCGGGTTGGCGAATCCCGTGACCGGCGACCACGTCAAGCTGACCAACCACAACTGGTCGTTCTCGATCGAGGAGATGCGGCGCGCGCTCCGGTTCGACACGCTTGTCGCGATCAACGATTTCACGTCGCTGGCGCTGGCATTGCCATATTTGCCCGATGGCGAGCTCGTGCGCGTGCGCGCGGGAACGCCGGTCGCCACCGCGCCGCGCGCGCTGATCGGGCCGGGCACGGGCCTCGGCGTCTCGGGCCTCGTGCCCGCGCCTGGCGGCGGTGCCGTGGCGCTGGCGGGGGAGGGCGGCCATATCGAGATCATGCCCGTGACCGACGACGAATGGGTGGCATGGCGCGCGGCGCACGCCGCGCATGGACGCGTGTCGGCCGAGCGGCTGCTGTCGGGCATGGGACTGTCCCAGATCCATGCCGCGCTTGCCGCAGAAACGGGTACGCTTTTGCTCGCGCCCCTCTCGCCGGCCCAGGTCACGGAGGGTGCCGTCGAGCGCGGCGATCCGCTTTGCCAGCGCGCGTTTCGCGTGTTCTGCGGCCTGCTCGGCTCGGTCGCGGCCGATGTCGCGCTCGTGCTGGGCGCGCGCGGCGGCGTCTATATCGGTGGCGGCATCGTGCCGCGCTTTGTGGAGGCGTTCGCCGCATCGCCCTTTGCCGAGCGCTTCGCCGCCAAGGGCCGCATGGGCGCATACCTGGCCGATATCCCGGTGTACGTGATCACGTCCGAGTATCCGGCGCTGCCGGGGCTGGCCCACGCGCTGGCGGACCGGCTCGAAGGCGGCATGCGCCGCGATCCCTCCCGACGCTCCTGAAAGTCCCGAACATGCGTGTACTGCTGGTGGAAGACGACGCCATGATCGGCGAGAGCGTGAAGCTCGCGCTGCGTCAGGAGGGCTTTACGCTCGACTGGGTGCGCGACGGCGAGTCCGGGCTCGATGCCGCGTCCGGACAGGGCGCGGACGGCGGCCACTACGACCTCGTGTTGCTCGACCTCGGTCTGCCGCGCAAGTCCGGGCTCGAGGTGCTGCGCGCGCTGCGGGCGCGGAATAACCGCACGCCGGTGCTGATCCTGACCGCGCGCGATGCCGTGGCCGATCGCGTGGCCGGGCTCAACGCCGGGGCGGACGACTACCTCGTGAAGCCATTCGATCTGCAGGAGCTTGCGGCGCGCATGCATGCGCTGGCGCGGCGCGCGGAAGGCCGTGCCGAGCCCGTGCTGCGCTATGGCGACATCGTGGTCAATCCATCTACGCGGGAAGTCACGCAGGCGGGCGAGGCCGTCAAGCTGTCCGCGCGCGAGTTCGCGCTGCTCTCCGCGCTGATGGCGCGTCCGGGCAAGGTCTGGTCGGTCCCGCAGTTGCAGGAGCGCCTGTACGGCTGGGACGACGAAGTCGGCAGCAATACGGTAGAGGTGTATATCCACGCGCTGCGCAAGAAGTTCGGCGCCGCGCTGATTCGGAACATTCGTGGTGTCGGCTATCTCGTGCCGCAACTTGAAGAAGGAAGCGGGGACTGATGCGATCGATCCAGCGAACGTTGCTGTGGTGGCTCGCGGCCGGCCTGCTGGCGGGCATCGCGATTGCCACCGCGCTGATCTACGGCCAGGCGCGGCAGGAAGCCAATGCGCTGTTCGACTACCAGATGAAGCAGGTGGCCGCCGCTTTGCCGAGCCAGTTCAGCAATCCCGTCGCGCCGCCGTTCGACCCATCGGATGGCACGGGCGCGGATCTGCTCCACGGCGACGAGGACGTCGTCATCCATATCTGGGACGGTTCCGGCCGCAGCCTGTATCTCTCGCATGCCCATCCGGCGCTGCCGCCGCGCGCCGAACTCGGATTCTCGAACGTGCGGACCGATCAGGGCGAATGGCGCATCTACAGCGTCCAGCTAGGCCCGGCGGTCGTGCAGATCGCCCAGCCGCTCAGCGCGCGGCGCACGCTGGCCGCGCATATGGCGCTGCGCACGGTGGCGCCGCTGCTGTTGCTGTTGCCGTTGCTGGGCTGGCTGGTGTGGCTCGCCGTCGGCCGCGGGCTGCGGCCGCTGCGGCAGATTGCGAGCGAGGTGCGCACGCGCGATGCCAATACGCTCACCCCCCTCGCGCTGGGCCCGATGCCCGACGAGATCGCGCCGGTGGCTACGGCGCTCAACCAGCTGCTCGAGCGGCTCTCGCATGCCATCGACACGCAGCGCGCATTCGTTGCCGATGCCGCGCACGCGCTGCGCACGCCACTGACGGCACTGCAGCTGCAGGCACAGCTCGTGGAGCGCGCGGACAGCGCGGAATCGCGCCAGCAGGCGGTGGCGCAGTTGCGCGCGGGGCTCGAGCGGCTGACGCACCTGGTGGCGCAGCTGCTCACGCTCGCGCGGCAGGAGCCCAATGCTTCCGCGCCCGTGCACGATGCCGTCGACCTGCGCGCGCTGGCCGGCCGCGTGGTGGCGGACATGTCCCAGGCCGCGATCGATCGGGAAGTGGACCTCGGCCTCGAAGCCGCCGACGATGTGGTGGCGCACGTGCAGGGCGATGCCGATGCTTTGCGCATCCTGCTGACCAACCTCGTGGACAACGCGCTGCTTTATGTGCCGCGCGGCAGCCGCGTGGACGTGCGCGTTTGCCGCGCCAACGGGGCGGGCGAGGGTGGAGATTCGATCGATCTGGTGGTCGAGGACAATGGTCCCGGCATTCCGGCGGCCGAGCGCGCGCGGGTGCTCGACCGCTTCTATCGGTTGCCCGACGCGCCCACCGGCGGCAGCGGACTTGGGCTGTCGATCGTCGCGGAGATCGCGCAGCGGCACGGCGCGAGCGTGGCGCTCGAAGACGCCGCGCCCGGCCTGCGCGTGCGGATCAGGTTTCCGCTGCCGCGCGTGGATTGACGATCAGTCCGTGACGATCAGTTGACGGGCGCGACGAGCGCCTCGCCCGCGAAATGGCAACGGGCGTTCTCGATGAACTGTTCGATGGACGCGTTGATCGCCTCGGGCGACCATCCTGCCATGTGCGGCGTCAGCACGACGTTCGGGCAATCGAACAGTTCGACCGGCGGTGCCGGTTCGCTCTCGTAGACGTCGAGGCCCGCGCCGCCCACTTCACCGGCCTGCAGCGCATCGGCCAGCGCCGAGGTATCGACCACGCTGCCGCGCGCGATATTGACGAGGAAGCCCTGCGGGCCGAGCGCGCGCAGCACTTCGGTGTTCACGAGGTGACGCGTCTCGGCACCGCCCGGCGTGGCGATGATCAGGTAGTCCGCCCATTCGGCCAACGCCTTCACGTTATCGAAATAACGGTAGCTGGCGTCGGGCCGCTGCTTGCGATTGTGATAGCCGATCTCGCAGTCGAACGCGGCGCCGCGCTGCGCGATGCGGCGGCCGATCGTGCCGAGGCCGATGATCCCGAGCTTCTTGCCCGACACGTTCGGCGGCAGCGGCAGCGCGTTGCGCCAGATGCCGTCGCGCGTGGCGCGGTCGAGCGTGGGCACGCGGCGCACGGTGGCCAGCAGCAGCGCCATCGCATGATCGGCCACGCAGCTGTCGTTGGTGCCGGCGCCATTGCCGACCGCGATGCCGCGCGCGCGGGCATGCGCGATGTCGATATTCTCGTAACCCGCGCCCAATGCGCAGACCAGTTCGAGTTCCGGCATCGCATCGATCTCGTCGGACGTGAGACCCGTCGTGCCATTGGTCAGCACCGCGCGGAACGTTGGGCCGTGCGTGGCAATCTCGGCGACGCGGCCGGCGGTAGTGGGGGCGTAGCGGATCGCGTAGTGCTCGCCGATACGGGCGAGGTGCTCGGAATCCAGCTGAATCAGGATTAGCAGGGCGGGCTTCATGACGGGCAGGGGCGAGGCGATGGGAAGAAAAACTGACGCGCCATTCTAGCCTTCCGACGATGAAGATGCTTGTCGGACGTGTGATAGCTGCCCGATTATCGACCGGTTGATGGCACGCAGAAACGGGTACGCATCGCCACGGATGGCGCGCGAAAAGCCCACGCAGAAACGGGTACGCTTACGGGCCCACTTTGGCCGCGCCGGCCTATCGCAAGCGCGCCCGACGCGCTAGGCTTGCGGGCATGTCCTCGACGCCGCTGCCTCCCGCTCCGCCATCGCCGGTCGCGCCCCCGCCCGACGCGGGCCGCTGGCGCTGGCTGCCCGCGCCCGATAGCTGGCGCTATCACCTGCTGCTGGGCGCCGCGGGCATGCTCGTGCTCGGGCCGCTCGGCAGCGTGGCGGCGGCGTATATGAACTTCTCGCTCGGGTTCTTCGTCGGCGGGCAGGTGCTTGCCGGCATTCTCGGCTCCGCGGTGACCGTCGGATATGGCGCGGCCGGCCGCCACGGCGCGAATTACATCCAGACAGCCGCCGCGTCGGTGGCGGGCATGGGCGGCATGGCGGTGATCATCCAGGCGATGGGGTGGATGGGTCTGGCCGAGCCGCCGCTCTGGCAGCTGGTGGCCTACATGCTGTGCATCGGCATGTATGGTGTCGGCGTGGGCATGCTCTACACCCCGTTGCTCGTGGACCGCATGCAGCTGACCTTTCCGTCGGGACTCGCGGTGGCCAATATCCTGCGCGCGCTGACCGATCCCGTGCTGTTGCGGCGCTCGATCGCGCGGCTCGCGGGCGGAATGGGGCTGGGCGTGTTGTGCGGCATCGGCGCATCGCGTGTGGCGTTCCTCGGCGCGATCGACCTGTCCGCCTCGACGTTCGGCGCGGGCATGATCGTCGGCGCGCGCATCGGCCTGGCGGCGCTCGTCGGCGGGCTCGCGGGCTGGCTGCTGACGCCGTTCTTCGTATCGATCGGGTGGCTTGCGCCCGGCGATCCCTATCGCAAGATCACGTTCCTGATTGCGCTTGGCATGATCATGGGCGCCGCGGCAGTCGATGTGTCGCTGCTGCTGGCCCGCGCATGGCGCTCGCGCAGCGGGCCACCGCCCGATCTGGCGGCGCATGCGGCCTCGCGGACATCGCCGTCCCTGACGTGGGTCGTGCCATGGGTCGTCGTGTGGGGCCTCGCCGTGGTCGTGGCGGGCATGGTCTGGTTCGGTCAGCCGCTCGGCTACCAGCTGATGGCGGTGCTGCTGGTGCTGCTGTTCGCGCTCGTCAACGGTATCTCGGTCGGCATGGTCGATCAGAACCCGATCTCGTCGGCGTTCGTGCTGACCGTGATCCTGATGGCGGCCATGGGACTGCACCAGCCGCACGTGGGCCTGATCGCGGCCACGGTCCTACTGGTATCCACCTCGGTCGCGTCCGACATGCAGCAGGATCGCTCGACCGGCTGGCGGCTCGGCACGGACCGCGTGATCCAGTTCGGCTATCAGGTGGCGGGCATCGTGGTCGGCGCGCTGCTCGCGGTCTGGCTCGCGCGCCTGTTCATGGGCGCGTATCCCGTGCTGCGGCTCGACCAGACCGTGCTGCCGGCCGATCAGCAGCCCGCGCGCTGGACCTCGGCCATGACGTACAAGATCGTCGGCGCGCTGCGCAGCATGACCGAAGACCGGCCGTATCAGCGGCTGGCCGTATGGATCGGCCTTGCGATCGGGCTCGTGACCGAGATCCTGCGCAAGGCGATTCGCGCATCGGCGCGCTGGCGGCGGTTCGTGGCCGCGCGCCGCTCGGGAAAGATTGGCGACTTCCTGCTGGACGCCGCCATCCTGCCCTCTCCGTACGCGTCATCGTTCGGCGGCTTCGTCAATCTGCCCGCGGCCGCCTGGATGGCGGCGGGCGGCGTGCTCGCGAGCCTCGCCGACCATCGCGCCTCGAAGCGCGCGGACAGTGGCGAGCGTGTCGCGCTGCCGGAGGACATGACGACGACCTCGCTCGTAGGCGGTGGCCTGATCGCCGGCGACGCGCTGGCCGCGCTGGCGATCGGGCTGGCAGGTCTGGCCGCCGCGCTGGGCGGCTAGACCTCAGACTTCTTTCGTCATGCCCTTGAAGTCGATCCACTGGCCGAACTGTTCCTCGGTCACGTGGCTCGACGCGATCGCGGCTTCGCGCAGCGAAAGGTTCTTCTTCACGGCGAGCTTGGCGATGTCGGCGGCCTTGTCATAGCCGATATGCGGATTCAGCGCGGTCACAGACATCAGCGAGCGTTCGAGCAACTCCTGGATGCGCGCGCGATCGGGCTCGACCCCTTCGACCATATGCTCGGCGAAGCTCGCGGCCGCATCGGCAAGCAGCGTGACCGACTGCAGCAGGCTGTAGATGATGACGGGTTTGTACGCGTTGAGCTCGAGCGTGCCGAGGCCGTTCGCGAACGTCACGGTGGTGTGATTGCCGATGACGCGGCAACACACCATGGCGAGCGCCTCCGCCTGCGTGGGATTGACCTTGCCCGGCATGATCGACGAGCCCGGCTCGTTCGCGGGGAGGATCAGTTCGGCAAAGCCCGCGCGCGGGCCCGAACCCAGCAGCATGAAGTCTTTCGCGATCTTGAGGAACGACGACGCCGTGGTGTTGAGCGCGCCCGACAGATCGGCCAGTGCGTCATGCGAGGCCTGCAATGCGTAGCGGTTCGGTGCCGGTTCGAACGGCAGGCCCGTGTAGCCCGCGAGCGCGCGCGCGAACGCGGCGGCGAAACCGTCGGGCGAATTGAGGCCCGTACCCACCGCGGTGCCCCCCTGCGGCACGGGCATGGCGCGCAGCATCGCCTGCTGCAGCCGCGACTGCGCGTCGGCGACCTGCGTCATGTAACCCGAGAATTCCTGGCCGAGCGTCAGCGGGACCGCGTCCTGCAGATGGGTGCGGCCGACCTTGACGATATCGGAGAACGCATGGACCTTGCGCGCGAACGTCTGCTGCAGCATTTCCAGCGCGGGCAGCAGCTTCTGCTGGATCGCGCGTGTCGCGGCGATATGCATCGCGGTGGGAAAGCTGTCGTTGGACGACTGGCTCGCGTTCACGTGGTCGTTCGGATGCACGGGCTTCTTGCTGCCGACTTCGCCGCCGAGCATCTGGATCGCGCGGTTGGCGATGACCTCGTTGAGGTTCATGTTGGTCTGCGTTCCGGAGCCGGTCTGCCAGACGGACAGCGGAAACTCGTCCGGCCACTTGCCGCCGATGACTTCCTCGGCGGCGCGCTCGATCGCGTCGGCGAGCTCCGGCTTGAGTACGCCGAGTTCGCGGTTGGCGCGGGCCGCGCAAAGCTTGAGAATGGCGAACGCCTCGATCAGCGAGGGAGGCATCTTCTCGATGCCGATACGGAAGTTTTGCCGTGAACGCTCGGTCTGGGCCCCCCACAGGTGATCGGCCGGGACGGGAACATCTCCCAGGCTGTCTTTCTCGATGCGGGTGGACGTCTGGGTGGACGGTGACTTGTCGGACATGCGCGGACTCCTGATTCAGGAAAAGGGGCGACAGAGCCCTCTAGAATATCCGCGTTGTCCGCCAATCGTCGTGAAACACGCCGATGCCCCTGTCGGCTTCATGCGCATTGCGCGCGGGGTCTTCTACCGGCGTGTCATGCGCATGTCATGCTCAGGCGGTCATCTTGAGGCAGGCATCCATGCATGCCGCGCAGGCCTTCGCGCATTCCTGGCAGTGCCAGGCATCGTGATGCTCGCACTCTTCCTTGCACCATTTGCAGATCTCGGCGCAGTCCTCGCAGACGAGGGGCGCGAATTCGCTGTTGCGCAGCATATACGAGGCGGCAAGCGCGCAGATGCCCGCGCAGTCCATGTCGAGCGCGATGCAACGCGTCATCTTGCGCACGTCAGGTTCTTCGAGGCACGCCGCCGCGCACTTGAGACACGCGGCCGCGCAGGCATTGCAGGCATCGATGCATGCGGCATAACGGCTGAAGTTTTCCTGCACTGAGGGACGGATCATCGGGAATTCTCCTTGGGGGTGAGAGGCCGTCAGGCAGGCAGAACCACCGGACCGCCTGCTTTCACAATAGCAGCCGGGGTGGCGTTGCGCCGCGTTATACGCAGGGCGGCGCTACAATGACGCACCGCCGTACGTAAGCAACGGCGCACGCGCTCCGAGGGAACGCACATCGATCGAGATCGTGGGCGTTCAATGAATATTGGTAGGGTTTGGCGCGAGTCAGCCGCAGATAAGGATAGTTATCATGGGTGAAGCAAAGCGGCGCGGGACGCCCGAAGAGCGGGCGCAACAGGCACAGGCGCGCGTGGACGCGCTGCGGCCGCAGCAACTTGTCTGCGGCGCGTGCAAGACGGCATTCAAGGAATTCGAGGCGCTCGAGGCGCCGGGCCTGCGTGGCATCGACGCGATCTTCGGTGGGCAATGTCCGAACTGCGGCAACGACGTACTCGTTTTCAAGGGCGAGTCGAAGGCCGTGGCCGAAGCGATGCTGGCCTACGAGAAGATGATGGGAGAAGGCACCAAGCTCGGCTACCAGCATGCCGACGGCACGCATGTCGCGTTCGATGCAACCGCCCCGCAGGCATCGGACGCTTCGGACAAGTCCACCCCGCACTGAAGGCTGCCGAGGACCGCCGCGGCAACATCGGCCCGGCCAGCTTTCGGCGCTGAAAGCTGGTTAGAGCTCCGCCTCGAGCAGCTCCGACGGGCCAATCTCGTAGCGGCCGCGCCCCTGCGTCTTGGCGCGATAGAGCAGCACGTCCGCGCTGCGCATCAGCGCGTCCTCGGTCATCGCGCCGCCCTGGAACAGCGCGATGCCGATACTGACATCGACATCGGTCGGGACGCCGTCGAAATGGAAGCCGCGCGCCACGGCTTCGAGGATCGACTCCGCCACGCCGCGCGCGCTGGCGGCGCTCTCGATGTTCTCCAGAATCACCGCGAATTCGTCGCCGCCGAGGCGCGAGACCACGTCGGCATCCCGCACGCAGCGCCGCAGCCGCAGTGCGAACGCCTGCAGCAGCAGATCGCCGACCGCATGGCCGTGCTGGTCGTTGACGGCCTTGAACCGGTCCATATCGAGGAACAGTAGTGCCATCAGCCGCCCGTCGTCGCGGCAGCGCGACATGGCCGCGTGCAGATGCGACTCGAATGCGCTGCGGTTGAACAGCTGCGTCAGATGATCGGTCTGCGACATGCGCGACAACCGCAACGTTTCCAGCTTGCGCTCCGTGATGTCCTGCGCGTGGATATGCACGCCGACCACCTGACTGCCGTCTTCGCTCCATTCGGGGCGATACGTCATTTCCATCCAGTGCGGCTGCGGATCTTCATACTCGGCGTCGAAGCTGACGATATGGCCGGCGAGCGCGCGTTGCAGGTGCGGCCGCGCGCGCGCGTAGCGGGCCTCCCCGAGCAGCTCCCGCACGGTCTTGCCGCGGATTTGTTCCACGGGCATGCCATAGACGCGCTCGTAGGCGATGTTGTTGAAGACGTAGCGTTCGTCCATGTCGATGAACGCCAGCAGTGCCGGCAGCGTATCGGTGACCGCGCGCAGCCGGCGCTCGCTCCGGGCCAGCAGCAGGCCGCGCTGGCGGACATCGCGCATCAGCCGGACGAACGCGCGCGTGACGTCGCCGATTTCGTCGCGATGCGGGCGAGGCGGCAGCCGTTCGAACGCCGACGCGTCGCCGGCGCTGTCGCGCACCACCTGGTGCAGGCGCGACAGCGGCGCGAGCAGCCGCCGGATGACCAGCCACAGGAGGGCGGCCGCGACCACGAGCGCGAGGCCGGACAACAGCACGAAGCGTTGCTGCATCTGCTTCAGCGGCGCGAAGGCTTCCTTGGCGGGCAGGACGGCCACGAGCTCCCAGCCCGTGGTTGCCATCAGGTAGCGCGCGATGACGGGCCGCGTCGGCGTCAGGAATTCGAGCCAGGAGCCGTTGTCGTCCACGCCGCAGGTATCGCCGACCGCCCGCGCGGGCTGCTGGCGCTGGGCGGCATCCGGATGCTGCACGTAGACGGGGTCCGGTCCCGACGAGACCAGGCAATAGAAGCCCGTGTTGCCGAGCCGCACATGCGACAGTTCCACCAGAAAGTTCGAACTGGAAAGATCGAGCCAGCCACCCGCTATGCCGAGGAACGCGCTCGCGTCCGACAGTACGGGCACCGCCACGAGCACGCCGATCGTCCCGGAGACGCGCGCGCGAATGGGCGCGGTGACTACCGGCGACAGCGTGCGTGCGGCTTCACGGAAGTAGCTGCGGTCGGAAACCTCTACCGGCACGTTGAGCGCCGTCAGCACATGACCGCCCGCGTCGGCGACCATCAGTGCGTTGAACGCCGTGGGAATCGGGATCGAGCGCTGCAGCGTTTGCAGCAGTTTCGGACCCAGCACGGCGGCCGGTTGCGTGGGGCTGGTGGCGAGGTTGTCGCGCAGTTGCGGTGTCAGGTGGCTGAGCAGCAGGATGCGGTCGTCCATGGCCGTATCGAGCTGATCGGCAGTGAGCTTGACGATCGAATCCTGCTGGTTCTGAAGTGCCTCGCGCAGATCCCGATGGGCGTAATAAAGCGAGCCGAGGACAATCCCAGCTCCGAACACGGCGACGAGAGCCGCCGCCATCAGTGCGATCCGCGTTTTCAGCGACGGCAATAAACGAGGCATAAGGCAAAACGGAACACGGGGCTGCCCGGAGGGATGCAAATGTCGTTCCGGGTGGCAAGCCAGCCACCACGGTAGCACGCTGCATGGGACTCGGTCAGCCGGGGAAGCAGGGGTTTGACAAGCCGGGATTTGGCAAGCCCGCCATGCGGGTCTCCGCGCGGTGTGGCGCCAATGTGACCTGTGTGCGGCGCGGCACTGTCAGCGTTTGAGGCGGCAAGGTATAGTGCGCCGTCGCGTCGGGCCCCCTGGATAAGCCGGGCCCGCGGTGTCGGGCGCGCTGCCGCGCGCCCCGCCGTCGCCGGCATGTCCGCCCGCCGCCTTTATTTGTCCTGCCATGAAATTGCCGTTCCTATCGCCTGGGTTGCTTGCGCTGCTGGTCGCAGCGGGAGGGGCCTTGCTGACGGGCGGCGCATGGCAGCAGGCCAAACGGCTCGAAAACCAGGTCGCCCAGCAGGACGCCGCGGCGCTGCTCGATCGCACGGCCGACGCGATTCGTGCACGGCTGGAAGAGAACGAGCGTCTGCTGCGCGGTGCGGCGGCACTGATGGCCGCCGACCCCGCCACCACGCGCGCGCAATGGCGCGGCTATGTCTATACGGCGCAGTTCGATGAATTGCCCCCGGGTACGCTGTCGATCGGGTACGTCAAGCTGGTCACGGCGGAGCAGGTACCGGCGCTCATCGACGCCATCCGCGCCGAAGGTCTCGGCGACTTCGAGATCCATCCCGTCGGCGAGCGGCCGCTCTACGCGCCCATCGTCTACGTGGAACCGTTCGCGGGGCGCAACGCGCGCGCGGTCGGCTACGACATGCTCAGCGACGCCACGCGCCGTGCGGCCATGGAGAATGCGCGCGACACCGGTCATGCCACGCTCACGCAGGGTCTGGAGCTAGTGCGGGAGGTCGAGGCGCAGACGCACCAGCGCGGCGCCGTGCTGTACGTACCGGTGTTTCCGGCCGGCATGCCCGCCGCCACGCGCGACGAACGCCGCGCAGCGGTCAGCGGCTACGTCTATGCGACGCTGCGCCTGGGCGATCTCATGCGTGGGGTAAGCGGCCCCGCCGCGGGCGAGCTCGTGCTCAGCCTGTATGAAGGCAACGCGAAGACGGCGCCGAACCTGCTTTCGGGCGAAGGCACCGACGGCGAACGCCGCGCGGACGGCCGCAAGCCGATGGTCGAGGCCGAACGGCAGCTGCAGTTCGGCGGTGTCATGTGGACGCTGCACGCCGCCACGCGCCCGGCATTCGAAGCCACGCACCGCAGCCAGGCCGGCATGCGCGTGCTGGTGCTGGGGACGCTGGCCACGGCCTTCATGGCATGGCTTGCGGGATGGCTGGCGCGGCAACGGCGCGATGCGCGCGAGCATGCGGAACGGGCGCGCGATGCGAGCCTCGAGGAGAACGAACGTCTGCGCACCTCGCTGGGCAAGGCCGAACTCGATGCGGCAACGGCCGCGGCGCGCTACGTCCGCCTGCTCGACCATGCCGCCTTCTGCGTGATCACGTTCGACGAAGCCGGCATGATCACGAGCATCAATCGCGCGGGGCTGCGCATGCTCTGGTACACGGAGGCCGAACTCGTCAGCCGCATGCCGTATGCGAGTCTCTACGATCCGGACGAACTGGCCGCGCGCGCACGCGACCTGTCGCAGGATCTTGGCACGCTGGTCGCGCCTGGGCTGGCCGCGCTGGTGGCCAAGCCGCGGCTGGGCCTGGCCGATGAGCGCGAGACGACCTATCTGCGCAAGGGCAGCTCGCGCCTGCCCGTGCACGTGACGGTGACCGCGATGTCGGATGCGCGCCCCGGTGAGGGCGGGTATCTGGCGATTGCGCACGACCTGACCGAGCGCCGGCGCGTGGACGAATACATCCGCCACCTCGCGCAGCACGACGCGCTGACGGGGCTGCCCAATCGGACCGAGCTGCACGACCGCACCGAGACGCTGTTGCAGGAAGCGCGTCGCAAGGGCAACCGCGTGGCGCTGCTGCTGCTCGATCTCGACCACTTCAAGCACATCAACGAATCGCTGGGCCATCCGGTCGGCGACGATGTGCTGCGCACGATCGCCGACCGCATCCGCGGCGCGGTGCGCCCCCGCGACGTGGTGGCGCGCATGGGCGGCGACGAATTCGCGGTCGTGCTGGGCGATCTGCGCCACGACAGCGAGGCGGAACTCGCCGCGTCCAAGATTCTGGCGCGCGTATCGGAAGAGCTCCAGCTCGCGGGACAGGCGCTGCGCGTCACGCCCTCGCTGGGCATGGCGATCTATCCGGAAGACGGCGATTCGCTGACGGACCTGCTCAAATCCGCGGACTCGGCGATGTACGCGGCCAAGCAGGGCGGGCGCGCGCAGTTGCGCCGCTTCGCAAGCGAGATGGCGGAAGCGTCGCTCACGCGCTTTACGATCGAGGCGCTGCTGCGGCGTGCGCTGGCCGAGCACGAGTTCTATCTGCGGTACCAGCCGATCGTCGATGTGGGCACGCGGCATGTGATCGGCGTGGAAGCGCTGGTGGGGTGGGAAACGCCCGAGCGCGGCGTCATGCAGCCTTCGGAGTTCATTCCGATCGCCGAGCAATGCGGCCTCATCGGCGAACTCGGCGAATGGATTCTGGCGACGGCATGCCAGGACATTCAGGCGCTCCGTAACGAGCTGCACCGGGAGCTCGACGTCGCGGTCAACATCTCGCCGCTGCAGTTGCGCCAGCCGGGCTTCCCGGAGACCGTCATGCGCTGCCTCGATGCGGCGGGCCTGCCGCCCGACTGCCTGACGATCGAGGTGACCGAGGGCATCCTCGTCGAGGGCGGCGATACCACGATCGAAACGTTCCGCCAGATCCGCGACCTGGGCGTGGGGTTGTCGATCGACGATTTCGGCACCGGGTATTCGGGGCTTGGCTATCTGACGCGCCTGCCGATCAGCAAGCTCAAGATCGACAAGTCGTTCGTCGACGATGTGGCCTCACCGGGCCATGATCGCGCGGTGGCGGCGGCCATCATCACGCTGGGTCATCAGTTGCAGCTGCAGGTGGTGGCGGAGGGTGTGGAATCGCAGGCGCAGTTCGACGTGCTGCGTCACGACGGTTGCGACGCCGTGCAGGGTTTCCTGTTCTGTCCGCCCGTCGGCCTCGCGCGCCTGCGCGAGATCCTGTCCTCGGGACTCGAGGTGCCCATGCAGGAAGTGGTCACTGTGCGCATCTGAAATCACCACGCAGAAACGGGTACGCTTCGCGAATAAAAAACGGCATGGAGGATCCATGCCGCGTGTTCAGGTGACTTCAGCGCTCAGGTCTGGCTGGGCTGCAGCGTCTGGCTGCCGTCGGGGTTATGCAGGCGGCGGTAGAGTTCGTCGATGCGGGACCGGCTGCTCGCGAGTTCTTCGCGGCCCATCTCGGTCAGCAGGTAGACCCGGCCGATCCCGTCGCGCAACACGCTCTCCAGATAGCCTTCCATCTGCAGCGCTCGCAGCAGCGGGCGTACGGTGCCGATATCGACCTGGAACCCGTACTCGACGAGCATTTCCGCGAGCATGGCGACCGTGGCGGGCACCTCCAGGGCAAATTGCATCACATAGACGCGGGCCAGCAGGCCAAGGAACTGTCTTTTCATTTCGCAGGCAACGCAAAACTGGGGGTGGCGGTTGACGCCGGACAGTTTACGCCGGCTTACAAGCAGACGCGCGCGAACTCACCCCCCATCGCGCAGCGCCAGTAGCGTACGATACTCCATTCCCGCTCCGCACAAAAAAAGAAGCCGCCAGGAGGGCCTGGCGGCTTGTCGGGAATGCGTCGGAGGGGTCAATTAACTCTGGCGCAGGACAGAGTTTAAAGGAATCGAATACGCGATGTCACGTCTTGTGGTAGCGCCCCCTCCATTTGGGGGGTGCCGGCGTTCGCGATGTGATGCTGGGAACGCAGCATATCTGCAACAACGCCCGCGTTTGCCCCGTTCGCGTGCATAAAACGGCTGTTTTGCCACGGATTCCCGATTTCCATGGCGCGATATGACCCGGGCAGGGAAAGGTCCGAAACCGGCTTGCAGGGTGCTTCGGAAGCCGCTGTAATGCCTGTTGGACGCGGTAGCAGTGTTCCCAAAGGTATCGGGAAGGCGCTTTCCAGGCGTGCTGTGTGTTTTGCGCAACAATAAGCGGCAGCGTCGCGCTGCCATCCGTACGTCAGAGGCGTACGTCATCTCGTCATCTCTCCACTGCCGCATGAAACCAAACGATATCGTTCGCCTGCTCGCGCTGTCCGCGATCTGGGGCGCCAGCTTTCTGTTCATTCGCATTGGCGCGCCCGTGCTCGGACCGCTGCCGGCGGCGTTCTTTCGCGTGCTGATCGGCGCCGCCACGCTCGCGGCGTGCCTGGCGTTCATGCGCGTGCACTGGGACATGCGCGGCAAGTGGCGCGCGGTGATGACCCTTGGCGTCATCAACTCCGGCATTCCGTTCGTGATGTATGCCGTGGCCGCGTTATGGCTGCCGGCCGGGTACTCCGCGGTGTTCAATGCGATGACGCCGCTGATGGGCGTGCTGATCGGCGCGCTCTTCTTCGCGGAACCGCTGACACGCGCGAAGGCCATCGGGGTGGTGCTGGGTTTGCTGGGGGTGGCCGTGCTGACGCGGACCGGGCCCGTCACGTTCTCGCCGGTGGTGCTGCTGGGTGCGGCGGCCTGCCTCGTGGCAACGCTCTGCTACGGACTGGCCGGCTTTCTGACGCGCCGCTGGATCACGGCGCAGGGCGGGCTCGACAACCGTCTGGTCGCCGCGGGCAGCCTGATCGGCGCGACGCTTTTCCTGCTGCCGTTCAGCGCCGTTGCCCTGATGCGCGAGAACACGCTGCCGCTGGCGGGGGCGGGCGTCTGGGCCGCGATGCTCGCGCTGGGCATGTTCTGCACGGCCATTGCCTACGTCATGTACTTCCGGCTGATCGCCGACATCGGCCCGGTACGGTCGCTGACGGTCACGTTCCTGATTCCGCCGTTCGGCATCGTCTGGGGCTGGATCTTCCTCGGGGAGACGCTGTCGCCCGCGCATGCCGCGGGCATGGCATTGATTGGCGGTGCGGTATGGATGGTATTGCGGCCGGCAAAGCCGGCCGCCGAGGCGCGCACCGCCTGATAGCCGCGGGGCGCGACGGATGCGGTCAGCGATCAGTGATGATGCGGGCCGTGGTCGTGGTCGTACCCGGCGTAGTGGCCATGCGGGTCATGCCAGCCGCGCGGGCCGGGGCCACCATGACGGCCGCGGTCGTGCCACTCGCGGTACTCGTTGCGCGAATACCAGCGGCGGCCATCCCAGTAGCGGTCGTTATGCCAGCCGATCACGACGGGCGCGACGACGACCGGGGCCGGGGCAACGACGACCGGGGGCGGCGCATAGGCCGGAGCCGCGTAGACGGGGGCCGGGGCGGCATAGACCGGAGCCGGTGCGCCGATATTCACATCGACATCGACGCGGGCCAGTGCGGACGTGGAGGCGGTCAGCGCGGCCAGACCCAGGGCCGCGATGGTCAGGGTGGACGCGATCAGGGGACGCTTGTTCGGCTTGTTCATTGTGGTTCACCTGTAGTGTGATGCTGTACCTCCACTCTACCGGTGTGGCGTATTACGGTTCTAGCGCCTTTGTAACAAGCCCTCGCGATTCTGTAAGAGACGTTGTCGCCACGCGACGATTCAATCGTCCGTGGTGCGTGGCTGGCAGGCGGGGCACAGGCCGTAGAGCACGAGCATATGTTCGCGCAGCTCGAATTCGTTGTCCGCGGCGACCTGGCGCTGTCGGCGCTCGATCCCCTCGTCGCGAAACTCTTCTACCCGGCCGCAGTTCACGCAGATCAGGTGATCGTGGTGGCCGCCTTCGTTCAGCTCGAAGACGGCGTGATCGGCCTCGAACGTGTGCCGCAGCAGGATATTGGCCTGCACCAGCTGGTTGAGCACGCGGTACACGGTCGATAAGCCGGCATCGACGTCCTGCGTCAGCAGGATGCGATAGACGTCTTCCGCGCTCAGATGGCGGCGGTCGCTGGTACGAAACGCCTCCAGCACGTGCATGCGGGGCGAGGTGGCCTTGAGGCCGGCGTGCTTGAGACGGGGATCGGTACTCACAGGTGACAGGGACATGGAGCGATTCGCGCCGCAGCGCGTGTTAGGCGTCAGGGCGGACCATGGGCGGGAATCGCGCGCCCGGGCAGGCGCGAACGCATTCCCGCGGGGCGAAGGTTCGATTCGCCCGGCATCGGCAACCCATGACGGAATATTCAGGCTGACAGGACACCCGGGACGAGGTCGCCATGGCGGTCGTCCCGGGCGGTGCGCCGTGCCTGCACGGCGCGCGGAATAAAAAGGCGGCCTGGCTTGCCACCGAATGACGCGATCAAGAAAGCGGGGTCTGGATGCTTTCCTGATCTTCCGATGGCTGGCTACTGCCAAACGCTCCGCGTGACGGAGCGGTCCCCACAAAAGTCTGTAACGGGCAGTGCGTCGCACGAGATCCGCGTGGCACTGCCCAGAAATTCTTTACTGTCTGCCGGTGTCGTGCGCCGCGTGAACCAGACAGTGAGGCCATAGTAAATGCGAATCGATCTCATTACAAGCGTTCTTTTCGCAAGGCCATATGACCAGCGGGGGTACTAGTTCAGCGGAAAGCGCTTGGCCAGTGCCGTGAAGCGAGCATCTTCCTTGCGCACCTGCGCCGCGAACTCGTCGGGGGTGTTCACCAGCGGTTCGGCGCCCGCGGCGGTGATCGCGGTCTGCAGTTCCGGGTGGCGCATGGCTTCGCGTACCGCCTCGTAGATGCTCTGCGTGACCGCCGGCGGGGTGCCCTTCGGCGCAAACAGCCCGAACCACGTCGTGTACTCGTACTGCGGCATCCCGGTCTCGATCACCGTGCGGACATCGGGCGCGCCCGCAAAGCGATGCGTACCCTGGTTGGCCACGATCTTCAGCGTGCCGGCCTTCTGGTGCGGCAGGGCCGATGCCACGCCCGTCACCGCGAAGTTCACGTTGTTGGCGATCATGTCCGTGATGATCGCCGCCGTGCCCTTGTAGTTGACGACGATCAGGTTCGGCAGCACCTCCGCCTTCAGCTGCTGGCCGAAGAGCTTCGCGACGTTCTCGCCGGTGCCCATCGAACACGGCGTGGTGGCCGTCTTGCAGTACTTGATCAACTCCGGCAGGGACGTAGCCGGGAATTTGCTGTTGGCCACGATCACGCCGGGCGACTGCGCGATATTGGTTACGGGCACGAGGCTCGCGAGCGGATCGGTGCCCGTGAACGACGGCGCGTGCTTGGTCAGCACGATGGCCGGTGTCTGCAGCAGCAGCGTGTAGCCGTCGGGCTTCGACTCCGTGACCTTGCGCGTGCCGATGAGGCCGTCCGCGCCGGGCTGGTTGACGACGAGCACGGGCTGGCCCCACTGCTCGCCGAGCAGCTTGGCCGTCGCGCGCGCCGAGGCGTCGGTGCCGCCGCCGGGCACGTAGGGCACGACGATCGTGACGGGGCGGTCGGGCTTCCATGCGGGCTGTGCATGGGCGAAAGCGGTGACGGCCATCGCCGCGAGGGCGAGCGCCGTGGCGCGGAACGTGGTGTTGATGATGGGCATTCAGGTCTCCTCCGGATCGTTGTTATGGGGGCGGGGCGTCGCGACAGTCAGCGCGCCCAGCGCTTCTCGAAATCCCAGACTTCCTCGAAGCCGATCAGGCGGCAGAACTCGTTGAAGTCGGCCATGGGAATGTCCGGCGAGAGGCTCGTGCCGGATTCCTTGAGATGGCGCAGCGATTTCTCGATGGCGGCGGCGGCCACGAGGCTCGTCATCGCGGGGAAGATGGCGAGCGAGTAGCCGATCTCCTTCAGCACGCTTGCCGGCAGGATCGGCGTCTTGCCGCCATCGGCCATGTTGGCCATCATCGGCAGGTCGAAGGCTTCGCATGCGCGGCGCATTTCTTCCTCCGATTGCGGGGCTTCGAAGAACAGGATGTCGGCCCCCGCCTTCGCGTAGGCCTCCATGCGACGCATGGCGTCATCCACGCCGAGACTCGCGCGTGAGTCGGTACGGGCGATGATCAGGAAATTCTCCTTGTCCTGGCGCGCTTCCGAGGCGACCTTGATCTTCTCGACCATGTCCTCGATCGGCACACAGCGCTTGAACGGCGTGTGGCCGCATTTCTTCGGAAATTCCTGGTCCTCGATCTGGATCGCGGTGACGCCGGCTTCTTCGTAGCCGCGCACCGTGTGGTGCACGTTGAGCAGGCCGCCGTAGCCCGTGTCCGCATCGGCGATCAGGGCCGCCTTCGACGTCCGCGTGATCGTGCGCATGCGATCGACCATCTGCGTATAGGTGGCAATGCCGGCATCGGGCAGGCCGAGGCTCGACGCGGTGAGCCAGTAACCCGAACCGTAGATGATGTCGAACCCGACCTTGTTGGTCATGACGGTGGCGATCATGTCCTGCACGCCCGGGATGGTAATGAACTCGCCCGCGGCGAGCTTCTGGCGAAGAATGGGATTGGCCATGGCGGCTCCTGTAGGTGGATATGAGGTAAGGCGGCTCAGCCCATCGAGGCCAGCCACGGCTGTTCGCGCTGCACGCGTTCCTCGTAGGCGCGTAGTGCCGCATCGTGGGCCAGCGTGCGGTCGACTTCGTCCTCGGCGGACAGCAGCTGTTCCGCATGGCCGTCGGCGAGGACGATCGGCATGGTGCCGCCATCGGGCAACTGCAGCGTGCGCCCGGCCACGCGCAGATGCAACGGGGCATCCTTGTCGGCGGCGAGGGCCCGCAACAGGCGTGCATGATCGTCGGGCGTCACGATGGCCGCGACCACGCCGTTCTTCACGCAGTTGTTGCGAAAGATATCGCCGAACGAGAGCGCGATGACCGCCTTGATGCCATAGTCGGACAACGCCCACACCGCGTGCTCGCGCGAGGAGCCGCAGCCGAAGTTCTGCAGCGCGACGACCATGCGCGGCGGCGTGGCGTCCGCCATGAACGCGACCTCGGGCCGCCCTTCGGCCAGCCAGTCGGCGAATAGATGCGCGCCCATGCCCGTGCGTTGCACGAGGCGCAGGAAGCGGCCCGGAAAGATGGCATCGGTATCGATGTCGTCGCGCTGCATGACCGCGGCGCGGCCCTGGACTTCTGCGATCACGGCTTTCATGCGAGGTACTCCCGGGGATCGGTCAGCTGTCCCCGCAGCGCGGATGCGGCGACAGCGGCGGGGCTCATCAGATGCGTGCGGCCGCCTTGTCCCTGCCGGTTTTCGAAATTGCGGTTGGAGGTGGAGGCGCAGCGCTCGCCCGGCGCAAGGCTGTCGCCATTCATGCCGATACACATCGAGCAGCCGGACTCGCGCCATTCGAAGCCCGCATCGACGAAGACCTGCGCGAGCCCTTCGGCCTCGGCCGCGCGCTTGACGCTGCCCGAGCCAGGCACCACGAGCGCACGCACGCTGGATGCCACGCGGCGTCCGCGCACGACCTCCGCGGCAGCGCGCAGGTCCTCGAGGCGGCCGTTGGTGCAGGAGCCGATAAAGGCCACGTCGATCGGCACCGACGACAGTGCCTGTCCCATCTCAAGGCCCATATAGACGAGGTTCTCCTCGATGCGGTTGCGCTCGGCGGCCTCGTCCAGCGTGGCGCCGTCGCCCACGCGACCCGAGAATGCGGCGCTGTCGGCCGGCGTGGTGCCCCACGTCACGAGCGGCGCCACGGTGGCCGCGTCGAACTCGACGCGCCGATCGAAATCCGACGCGTCGTCGGTGCGCAACGTGCTCCAGACTTTGGCGGCCGGCTCGAAATGCTCGCGCGCGGCGCCCTGCACGCGGTCGCGCAGATACGCGATCGTGGTGGCGTCCGGGGCGATCAGTCCGAAGCGCGAGCCGGCTTCGATGGTCATGTTACAGAGCGTCATCCGCGCTTCCATCGACAGCGCTTGCACCGTCGGACCGAAGTACTCAACGCCGTAGCCGTTGCCGCCGCTGGTACCGATATGGTGAATGATGGCCAGCGCGAGATCCTTTGCATAAGTGCCGCGCGGCAGCACGCCCGAGATCGAGATGCCGAGGGTGCGCGGCTTGCGCATCCACAGGCTCTGCGTGCTCATCACGTGCGCGACCTCCGAGGTGCCGATACCCCACGCCACCGCGCCCATCGCGCCCAGCGTGGCGCTGTGCGAGTCGCCGCAGACCACGGTGCTGCCCGGTAGCACGTAGCCGAGTTCCGGCGCGATGACGTGGACGATGCCCTGCAGCGGATGGTCGAGGTCGTACAGGCGCATGCCCGTGGCCTGCGTATTGCGGCGCAGGGTCGCGATCTGCTCGCGGCTTTCCGCGTTCGGGATGTTCGTCAGCCGATCGGCCGTGGTGGGCACGTTGTGGTCCTGCACCGCGATATGGCGCGGCGACGAACGCAGCACGTGACCGGACTCGGCCATGCTCGCGAAGGCCTGCGGGCTCGAGACTTCCTGCACGAGGTGCCGATCGATATAGATCAGGTCCTCGCCGGCGCCATTGCGGGCAACCGCATGGGCCGCCCAGATCTTGTCGAAGAGTGTTGTCATGATGTGGGGTGCGCTCGTTGTGACAGGTCAGTCGAGACTGATATGCGCGGCCTTGGTGATCGCCTTGTTCTTCTGGAGGTCGCGCACGATCTCCTTGCCATAGGCGTCGGGCGTGCCCGGCGTGGCGACGATGCCGAGCGAGGCGAGGCGTTCCCGCATCGCGGGGTCGTTCAGCACCTTCTGCAGCGCGGCGCTGAGCTTGTCGAGCACGGGCTGGGGCGTCTTGGCCGGGGCCAGCAGACCGACCCACGAATTGATCTCGAAGTCCTTCAGGCCCGCTTCGATCAGCGTGGGCACGTTCGGCAGCGAGGGCGCGCGCTCGCGCGAGGTCACGGCCAGCGCCTCCACCTGACCGCTCTTCACGAACGGCATGGCACCCGTCACCGCCGCGAACGTGATGGGCAGCGTGCCGCCCACGACGTCGAGCAGGGCCTGGCCGCCGCCCTTGTAGGGAACGTGCGTCATGGCCATGCCGGTGCGCTGGTGGAACATCTCGCCGGCCAGATGCGTGGTGCTGCCGTTGCCGGCGCTCCCGTAGGACACGCCGCCGGGCAGGGTCCTGGCGTACTTCTGCAGGTCCGCGATGTTCTTGACGCCGAGCTTCGGATTGGCCGCGATCAGCAGCAGCGCGTCACCGATCTTGCCGATCGGCGCGAAATCCTTCACCGGATCGAACGGCACCTTCGCATAGACGTTGGGGTTGATGACGAGCGTGCCGTCATAGCCAAGCAGCAGCGTATAGCCATCGGGCTCGGCCTTGGCCACCATCTGCGTGCCGATATTGCCGCCCGCGCCGGGCTTGTTATCGACGACGATCTGCTGGCCCAGCTGCTGGCCGAGTTTCTCCGCCACGATGCGCGCGCTGGTGTCGGTCACGCCGGCATTGGCAAACGGCACGATCAGGCGGATCGGCTTGTTCGGATAGTCGTTCTGCGCGTGGGCGGCGGGCAGGCCGCAGACGGCCAGTGCGAGGGCGGTGGTGAGGACGGTGAGGGGATAGCGAGGCAGTTTCATATGGATGTCTCCTGTTTTGCTTTGGGGGGCAGGCATCTGTGTGCCCTGACGTGCCCGGTGATTAGTGTCCAGGCGCCTGCGCGCGCCGGGCCGCCGCGAACTCCATCAGTCGTTCGTCACGCCATGCGCGGCGCGATTCCAGATCCGCCTGCGACAGATGCTCGCGGCGTTGCGATTCCACGTGGCCGATCAGCTCGGCATCCCAGGGCGCTTCATGGCTGCCCGCGCGCGCGATGCGCTGGTAAAGCGCCCCCAGCCGCACGGCGTAATCCGCCACGCCGCCGGGTGCGTTCAGATCGATCGTCTCGAACGGCCCCATGAACGACCAGCGCCAGCCGAGGCCGTCGCGAATCGTCTTGTCGACGTCCTCGCAGCTG